>NZ_SPQP01000069.1 GCF_004571075.1 Blastococcus sp. TF02A-35 | reverse complement strand
GGTTGCGAGCAACGTTCACGACGTCGTCGCGGAACTCCTTGGGGTAGGGCTTGGGCACGGTGAACATCCTTCCAGCGGCGCCTCACGGCACCACAGATCAGATGTCACCTACTCGTGCAGCAGTCCCGACAACTCGCCCAAGGCGCACGAAACGCTTCCGAGTTCTCGCCCGCTGCTGCAAGGCGGGAAGAAGCGAGTACACGGCACGTCCCGCGCACTCCTACCCCTCATTGCAGCACCATGAGCACATGACAAAGCCGGCCAAGCCCTGCGCAGAGGTTGACTGCCCCGGCGCAGACCAGACAACCGCATACATCTGGGGGCCCAACACAGTTGACGAGAAGGTCTTCGAAGTCTGCCGTCCGCACATGATCGAGTTCACCAATAAACGGACGCCAGAGGTGACCACAGATGGCCGTCTGCACTCGCGACGGCATCAAAGCCCTCACGAAGATGAAGCCTGAACTGAACGGTTGGCGTCCCCGCCATACGAGGCAACAAAACGCCGCACGAGCGCCGTCGACACCTCCGGCGGGGTTCCCAACCCGATAAGCAACGCCAAGCGAGACCCCCGGGCGTCGCAGCTAAGACCGCCGCAAATGCGGGGACGGACCCCGACGCATACTCAGCTGCTCGTCATTAACCGACCCTCAACGCCGGTACCGAGCGCTACGTCCTCTGCAACGCAGAAGCCGCCTGCGGGGAACGACAGCCAAGCCATCACTCCCCGCAGGCACCTCTTCACACCAGCGGCCAGTCCTCGTAGCCCACCCGCATGACCCGCGGACTTCGAGGCGACCTCGGCGACCGCGCGCTCCGGACCCGAGGACTCGGCGGAGAACGCACCTTGTGCGCCTTGCTCACCTTCCAGATCAGCCGCTCATCAACAGCCTCGCCGAGATACCGACCCGTCCGAGCATCGAACACCTCAGACTCGACGAACTTGCCGACATGCGAACCGTCCTGCCGGAACAGCTGATCACCGTCACGAAAACCGAACGATGCACCGCTCCACGTCCACAACCAGCCGTCCATGACCTACCTACGGTCCCGCGGCGGATTCGGGTCATTCCCCGGAGCCACCGTGTCCGAGTCCCGCAACCGGCCGTCACGCCCGTGGATACGGACCTCACCACCACCGGCGTTGCGGACGATGTCCCGCGCACGATCAGTCGCCTCGGCCTGCGTCCGAGTGTGCGCACTCGCCCGCGAAGCGCCAGGCGCCCGCACATCCCAGCCACCGTTCTTACCGGGAACCACATGCCGATTCTTCTCAGCCACCGTCTACCTCACCCCTTCCACGACTAGTTCTGCCAGGTGACGAACTGGAGCCGATACCCACCGGCAGCGCAATAACGTCACCAGCGGTATCGCTGCGTTATTCAAGTCTCACTCAAGTCACATCGGAGTCTCACCGATACGCTATTCGAGTCTCACGCAGCCGCGATTCCAGTCTCATTTACCTTCACATTTCCCATCAGCTGTCGAGTTGCATCCGAGAGTCACTCCGAGTTTCACGGCCCGACAGACGGCGGCATCGAGTCCCTCGGCGGGTTCAGGTGGCGGGGATGAAGCGGCGGAACGGTCCTGCGGGTGAGTGCGGCAGTCCGATCAGGTGTGTGCCGGACACCGGCTCGGTGCTGGCGAGGTGACTGCCGAGCATGGAGGTCAGGCTGGCGGCGACGGCGGCGATGTCGGCGGCGGAGCCGTGGAAGGTGGGGACGGAGCATCCTCGGGTTGGGATGAGTTCGTCCTGGGTGGACACGTCCTTCCAGAAGGTGTGGAAGGGCTCCAGCGCGCCGTCGGCGGTGACCGTCTTGCCGGTCTGCTGGTCGATGGTGTTCGGCCCTGAGGGGTGGGTGCGGTCGCTGACGGTGAGCAGTCCGAGAGTGCTGGTGCCTGCATCGGTTGCGACCTGGGCGAGCAGCGGGCGATCTGAGGCGGGGGCCAGTTGGTCGAGTAGTTGGCCGATGGCGCGGGAGATGGTGGCGTCGATGATCAGGTCGGTGTCGCCCAGGAGTGTCGCGAGGTCGTCCGGGATGACGCTGGTGTGTGCCTCCACTGTGATGTCGTCGCTGATGGCCGAGAGGCGCTGGCGCAGCGCTTCGGCTTTCGCTTCGCCGATGTTGGCCTCGGTGAAGTCCTGACGGACGAGGAGTCCTCCGGTGACGGTGCCGGGGTCGCAGAGGATGAGGCGTTTCGCGCCCGCGCGGGCGATGAACTCGGCGATCCAAGAGCCGAGGCCCCCGCAGCCCCAGATGTGGATGGTCTTGCCTTGGTAGGCGTTGGTGGGGCGGTTGGTGTCGCGTCGGGTTGTGACGCTGTCCCGTTCGTCGGACACGGTGCACCACTCCACGGGTGTCTGGTTGTCGAGCGTCTCGGCGTTGATGTCGATGATGGGGTCGCTTCGGTCTTGGACACGTAGGCGGAGTTCGTCGGCTGCGGCGGCGGGCAGTCGGCCCGCGAGGAGGTGGGGTGGTCCCCCGGTGGGGTGCGGGATCGCGAGGATGAACGCTTGGGGTGTGCCCGCCGGGTTTCGGCTGGCGGCAGCCGCGAGCGCCGTGAGGAAGGCCGCTGCTTGAGGTAGGGGCGGCGGAGCGGCGAAGGCGCCGGGCGCGATCGTGGTGTCGAGCAGGGTCAGTAGGTCGTGCAGTCGGGTGCCCGCCCCGAGGGGTAGCGGGTCGGTCACCTGGAAGACCAAGGTCCGGTGTTGGTCGGGATGACCGGCGCCGTAGTGGAGGTCCTGGCGGTGCGCCGATCGCACGGTGAGGACGGCGGGCTGTGCCTTGACGGGCTTGCCGGACTCGCGGACGACGATGGTGGGGGTGCCGGGCGTGAGGTGGAGGATGCCGCCGACGGCATGGAACAGGGCCGCGTCGGGGTTGAATCGGGCCGCTGCGGCGTCTGCCAGCCACTCGTGCAGTCGGTCGATCGCGCTGGCGAACCCTCGCTGCGGGTTCCATTCGCGCGCGGGATCGAGGTAGGTGCAGAGCCGCCGTCCTTGCAGTACGTGCGGGTAGCCGAGGAAGCGGTCGTGGTCGACCTCAACGAGCGGCGGTGATAGCCGGTTGGGGCCGATCCGCAGCAGGAACTCCTCCCGCTCGCGCAGCGGGAGACCGCGAGGCGCGCGGGGCAGGTCGCCGGTTCGCAGCCGGATGCGCGCTTGAACGAGTCCGAGGTCGGTGAGCCGGGGTCGATCGAGGAGTTGCAGGTCTTCCGGGAGGGCGGCTGCGACTGCGCGCAGTTCACGGACGGCAGTCTTCTGCCAGTCCGTGAACTGGTTGGGCTTCCGCTTGGTCACCGACGGTGTGGCTCGTTACCCGGCTCGACCGGAGCGGCCGGATGAGGAGGTGCCGGGGGGTTCGTTCCCGCCGGTGACCCCGCCTGCTGCTCCTGCGTCGCCGAACTTGGTGCTCGACGAGGAGGACTCCGGCGCCTGGAACTTGTCGCCGAAGAGCGCCTGCCACTTCTTGACGCTCTTCTCCTCGTCGGTCTCGTGGTAGGCGTCGTGGATCTCGCCCGCATGGGCGTGGATGCGGTCGCGGAAGTAGGCGTAGGTCTCCTGGCTCCAGCGGTGGTCGAAGGTGACCGACGGGTTGGAGGGGTCGACGATCGACGGCTTGATGGGCCGTGCCTGGAGCCACTGGTCGAGGTCGCTGACCATGTGCAGCAGGGCGGTGGGCAGGTCGCTGTAGTAGCCGGGGTCGCTGATCTTCTTCCACTCGGAGACCTGCTCGCCGAGGAGGGTGGTGAGGAGAATCGACCTGGTGCCGGTGAAGGAGTTCTTGTGGTCGCGCAGGAACTTCAGCAGTCGGATCACCTTGCGCAGGTTGCGATTGGCGATCTTGTCCTTGTCCTTCATCCACTGGGTGAAGCCGGACGGGTTGGTCGTCTCGAACTGCTCTTCGTCCCGGTTGATGATCACCTGGCGGCCGTCGCCCAGGATCACGTACGGGACGATGTCGACGTGCATCTTGTTGTTCGCGTACTCGACGTAGACGCACCGACACTTGCGGTTGTGCGGCATCTCGCCGTAAACCGAGTGACGGTGGATGACGCGGTAGACGGCGTTGATGTACTCCTGCACGTCGTCTGACCAGTCGGCCTCCTCCTTCATCTGGAGGAGGAAGTCCGCGTCGAACGGCTTGCCGTTCTGCGGGTTGATGATCGTCTCCTGGTCCCAGGACCCCTGCGGGATCTTCTTGATGATCCGCGGGCCGAGGTCCGGGTCCGCCTTGAGGGCCGCGTAGATCGCGTCGACCCGGTCGGCGAGCAGGTCCAGGTTGAACTGGCTGAGGTTGACCGTGTTCTTCAGGAAGTTGCTGAAGTAGTCCGTGTGCTTCATCGGGCATCCCCCGTGGCGATCGTTGGCGAGGCGGTGACCGGCTTGTCCGTTCCGGCCGTGTGGGTTCGATCGAGGCGGTGATCGGTCACGTGTTGACCTGAACCACGGGCGTGTAGGTGCCGTTGTGCCGCTCGTACACCTCGGTGGGTGGCTGGGCGCCGCGCATGAAGGCGCGTCCCATCTCGATGGCCGGGGTCAGCGGTGCGGCGGCGACGAGGTGCCACTTCGTCGCTCCGGGGCAGGTCTTTTCGACCTCGGCAAGCAGAGTCCGCCAGCGGTCGGCGAAGTTCCGCAGCGTGTCGGGGTGCGAGAACAGGCTGGGACCGAAGCGATCGGCCTCGGGCCGGATCTCGAAGTAGGGCAGCCCCTGGAGCGCGTCCGGGAGGTTGCTCTTCTGGACCTCGGCGGTGAGGGAGGCGGCGAGCACGACCTCCGAGGTGGGGGTGGCGCCGATGGTGGCGCTGGTGGAGAAGTCGTGGATCGGGGCGGTGGCGTCCCAGCGCCAGCCCTGATCGCCGTCGCGGTGCTTCTGGTAGAGCCGGGTGTCGGTCTTGTCGTCCAGTCGAGAGCCCAGATAGACCAGCAGCGGGATCGGGGCGATCGCGAAGATCGACAGATGCTCGACCTCGCCGCTGGCGACGGACTGCTCGACGAGTCCGAGCGTGTCGTCGATCTCCTCCTGCGCCGCGCGCCAGTAGGACGAGCGACTCGGGTCACCGGCGATCGTGCACAGGAAGTCGCCCCGCCAGCGGCTGTCGACGAGGCCGAGGTACCCGTCGGTCAGGAGCGCGTCGGCGGTCTGCCGCTGCGAGGCCAGGGCGGTCGCTCCGCGGACCAGTCCGCCGACGCGCAGGGCGGCGGTGCGTCGCATCCCGCCGCTCGTCGCCGCCACCCGGACCCGGTCCTCGTGCTTCTTCTTCAGGGCGCGAAGCCGATCGGTCGTGAAGTACGGCGCGTGGTCTTCGTTGTCGATCAGCCGGTGGCAGGCGTGGCAGAGCAGGAGGAGGTTCTCTTCGGATTCCCGGTCCACGATGTCCTCGGCGAGACCGCGCGGGGAGCCCTCCGTCGCGGTGGCACCAACGTTGTGGGCCAGTTCGCCTACCAGCACGCTGTGCAGGTAGGACCGGCTGCCGAGCAGCGTCGTGGAGCACATGACGCAGCACCCGGCTGCCCTCGCCCAGACGGCGAGGCGGACCGTGTCCTTGATGTCTCCCCGCTTGACGGAGGAGTCCCGGACCTGCTTCGACGCCATGACCTCGACGGTACGGGGAGGGTCTGACAGAACTGGGCGCTCCGTGGTGAGCCGAGTACACCTCGTCGCGGTGGCCTGGCCTCCGGTCCGGCACCCGGCGGGGTGGCGATCTGTTGCGGAGCGGACTGGGCCGCTCGTTATGACGGCTCGACGGTCGTAGTCCGCCATCCTGCGGGTGCGCGGGCCAGGACGGTGACGGCGTTGGCGCGGTCGCGCAGCCGCGCGCTCAGCCGTGTGGGATCGAGGGTGACCACGTGCAGGCTGCCGAAGGTGGCGATGCGGGCGAAGTCGCGGTCGTTGCTCGCGAGCACGAACTGTCCGATTCCCCGCTTGCGGCGTAGCCGTCGGGCCTGTCGGAGGAGCACGCCGTCGGTGCCCTCGGGTTGGTTGCCGCCGCATAGAACGCGGAATGACTGCTCGGCGAGCATGTCGCGGTGGGTGCGGTAAGCGCGGTAGTGGGCGGCGACGATCCGAGGCGCTTGCGGTGGGACGAGCGCGGCGAGGGCTCGGGCGAGATCCGGGAGGTCGTCGCGGGAGACCGACACGTTGTCCAGGTCCCACAGCAACGCGACCGCAGCGGCCACGGGCGCGGACGCCGGGCCTGCGGCTGCGCTCGCGGAGGACATGGCCGGACGGTGGACCAAGCCCCCGACAGTTTCGCCTGGTCAGCCGTTAGCGGTCGGTGCGGTCAGGCCCTCTGCACGGGCTGGGGACCTCAGCGACGCGAGCATTGGGAGGTCCTGATCGAGTCGGTAGTGGACGGCCGCGTCCGGGTAGGCGTCCGTCACGAAGGCCCCGTGCCGACGGCATCCGAGCCGTCGACCGCTCGAACCCGAGGAGGACTCATGACTGTCGCCGCCCAGATGCTGGACACCTACCCGAAGGACCTCGGCGGGGTCGACAAGGACAAGTTGCGGGCCTGCATCGAGGCGTGCGTCGAGTGCGCCCAGGCGTGTACCGCCTGCGCGGATGCCTGCCTGAGCGAAGACATGGTCGCGGACCTGATCAAGTGCATCCGCACCAATCTCGACTGTGCCGACATCTGTGACGCCACCGGGCGGGTGCTGTCGCGGCACACCGGCTACGACGCCAACCTCACCCGCGCGGTCCTGGAGGCATGCGCGGCGGCCTGCAAGGCGTGCGGGGACGAGTGCGAGCAGCACGCCTCGATGCACGAGCACTGCCGGGTGTGCGCCGAGTCGTGCCGCCGTTGCGAGCAGGCGTGCCGCGACCTGATCGCCAGCCTCGGCTGATCACCGGCCGGTGCCCGGCGGCAGCGGGGCGCCCGCCGCCGCCGGGCCGGGGCTCAGCCGCCCAGTTCGGTCAGCAACTGCCGCATCTCGGCGATCTCTGCGTTCTGCGTGTCGCGGATGTCGTTGGCCATCGCCAGCGCCTCGGTGTCCTGGCCCTCACCGGCCTCGGTCGTGGCCATCTCCACGGCGCCGGTGTGGTGCTCGATCATCTGCTCCAGGAACAGCCGGTCGAACTCCGCGCCTGAGGCGGCCATCAGGGCGTTCATGTCGTCCTCGGACATCATTCCGCCGCCGTGGTCCATGCCGCCCATGCCGTTGTCCTCGACTCCCCACTCCTTCAGCCAGCCGGTGAGGGTCTCGATCTCGGGCTGCTGGGCGGCCTCGATGCGACTGGCCAGGTCGAGCACACGCGGGTCTTCGGCCCGCTCGGACGCCATCTGCGCCATCTCAATGGCCTGCTGGTGGTGCGGGATCATGCCCTGGGCGAAGGTGACATCGGCGTCGTTGAAGGCCGCCTCCTCGCTGGCGGACGTGCTGGTCGATGCGGCGCTGCCGCTGCCCATTGAGTCCGTGTGCGAGGCGACGGAGTCATCCGAGCAGGCGGTGAGCGCGAGCGCACCAGCGAGGATGGCAGCGCCGAGCAGGGTGGTCTTGCGGGTCATGTCGATCTCCTGAATACGGGTCTGAGGGAACGTGCGAAGGCGTCGCCGCAGCCGCGAGGCTGGGGACGAGAAGCGCGACGTTCGGCCTAGATCCGCATCAGGCAGAGGGAGTACAGGTCCGGCGGCCGGGGTGGACGCAGCCAGGCCCAGGGGCTGCCGGGGGTGCGGCGGGTGCGTGGCAGTCGGAACTCGGTGAGGCGCCCGGTGAGGACCAGGAGCATCGCGGCGAGCCCGGCGGCAAGGACGGCCAGGCACACCGCCCACAGGTGCCCGGCCGTGTGCGGCGTGCTGTCGTGGCCTGCCGCGAGGGACATGCCGATCGCCGTCCCGGCGACGACGGCGGCAGCGGGGGCGGCGGTCATGGCGGCGGCCGACTCCATCACCGGGCCGACCCCGGCCGCGTGCAGCACAGGGTCGGGCTCGGCCGGGGTCGTGTGGACGGTGCCATGCCCAGCGGTCGTGGTCCCGGAGTCCGCAGCGGCGCACTGGAGGCCGTGCATGGCGAAGACGGCGGCCAGCAGCAGCAGGACCCACCCTCGTCGCCCACGCATGCTGCTCACCTCCGTCCTCGCGTCGTTGATCTCAGGTTAGGTCGGGTCAGCGCGACACCCGGCTCCGGGGCTCGGGGCGCCGCCGGTTCGGCAGCGGGCGCCTCCGGGGCCTCGGGCAGCCGCAGCCGCTTGAGCAGCAGAGCGTTGACCGCGACCAGGAACGACGAACCCGACATGGACAGTGCCGCAATCTCGGGCCGCAGCACCAGCCCGAACGCGGGCTCGAACACCCCGGCAGCGATGGGCAGCGCGATCGCGTTGTAGCCGATCGCCCACCCGAGGTTCTGCCGCATCTTCCGCAGCGTTCCCCGGCCGATCTGCAACGCGATCGGCACGTCGAGCGGGTCCGACCGCATGAGGACCACGTCAGCGGTCTCGATCGCGACATCGGTGCCCGCGCCGATGGCGATGCCGAGGTCAGCCTGGGCCAGCGCCGGGGCGTCGTTCACGCCGTCGCCGACCATGGCCACCCGCTTGCCCGCCTGCTGCAACTCGGTGATCCTGGCGGCCTTGTCGCCGGGCAGGACCTCGGCGATCACGGTGTCGATGCCCAACTGGTCGGCGATCCGCCGCGCGGTCGCGGTGTTGTCGCCGCTGAGCATGACCACCTGCACCCCGGCCTCGTGCAGCGCGGCCACGGCCGCGACCGAGGTCTCCCGCGCAGCGTCGGCCAGCGCGATCACCCCGGCGGCGCGGCCGTCGACCGCGACAAGCACGGCCGTCCGGCCACTGCCCGCCAACTCGTCCCGACGCGCACCCAGAGTGCCGAGGTCAACGTCTTCGTCGGCCATCAACTTGGCGTTGCCGACCAGCACCCGACGGCCGTTGACCTCGGCGCTCGCGCCATGACCGGGCACGTTGCGGAACCGCTCGGCGACCAAGACCGGAACGCCACGCGCGTCGGCCTCGCGGACGACCGCCTCGGCCAGCGGGTGCTCGGACTCCCGCTCGACGGCGGCGGTGAGAGCGAGAAACTCCTCCTCGGCCATGCCCTCGACGACCACGTCGGTGACCTCCGGCTCGCCCTTGGTCAGGGTCCCGGTCTTGTCCATGACCACGGTGTCGATCCGGGCGGCGGTCTCCAGCGCGGTGGCGTTCTTGAACAGCACGCCTCGCTGGGCGCCGAGGCCGGTGCCGACCATGATCGCCGTCGGGGTGGCGAGACCGAGCGCGTCGGGGCAGGTGATGACCACGACGGTGATCGCGAACAGCATGGCCATGGCGAACGAAGCCCCCGCCAACAGCCACACCGCCAGGGTCAGGCCGCCGCCGATCAGCGCCACCAGCACCAGCCAGAAGGCGGCACGGTCGGCCAGCCGCTGGCCCGGCGCCTTGGAGTTCTGCGCCTGCTGCACCAGCGCCACGATCTGCGCCAGCGCCGTGTCCGCGCCCACCTTCGTGGCCCGCACCCGCAGGGTGCCGGTGGTGTTGACCGAAGCGCCGATGACCTCCGAGCCGGTGGCCTTGTGCACCGGCAGGCTCTCGCCGGTGACCATGGACTCGTCCACCTCGGACTCGCCGTCCTCCACGACGCCGTCCACGGGGATCTTCGAGCCGGGCCGAATCAGCAGCAGATCGC
>NZ_SPQP01000068.1 GCF_004571075.1 Blastococcus sp. TF02A-35 | reverse complement strand
TGGTCGCCTGGGAGGTCGCCGGGGACTGGTCCTCGGCGACCCGCGTGGCCGACCCGCTGGTGGGCGCCCCCGGCACGAGCGCACCGGGCGGGCCGCCGGCGCAGGAGGCCGACCCGGCCCGGGGCGCCGTCGCGGGCGACCTGCCCGACGAGGTGATGTCGGCCACCATCGCTCCCCCTCCCCCGGCTCCCGTGACCGACGGTGAGCCGACCGGGCCGCGCCGGGCACGGCGCACCCGGGGAACCGGGATCCGCGAGCGGCGCCGGCAGCAGACGCGGGCCCGCATCGTCGACGCGGCCACCGACCTGTTCGCCGAGCGCGGCTTCGACGCGGTCAGCGTCGTGGAGATCGCCCAGCGGGCCGGGGTAGTCGAGAAGACGGTGTTCAACCACTTCCCCGTCAAGGAAGGGCTGGTCTTCGACGCCGACCCGCCGATGCGCGCGGCCCTGCTGGACGCCGTCCGCCGGCGGCCGGCCGGCGAGTCGGTGGCCGCGGCGGCGGGCAGCTTCGTGGTGGCCGCGGTGAGCCTGCTCGGCACGCCCGAGGCGGCCGACGGCGTGGCGCAGATGGCCCGGGTCATCCGCGGCAGCCGCACGCTGCTGACTCGGGAGCGGGAGATCCTCGGCGAGCTCACCGACTCCCTGGCCGCGCTGATCGCGGAGGAGACCGGCGCGCGCCCGGGGCAGGTCGAGCCGTGGCTGGCCGCGCACGCCGTGCTCGGGCTGTACGCCTCGCTGCTGGAGCTGGCCCGCGACCGGGTGCTCGACGGGGTGAGCGGCCCGGAGCTGGCGGCCGAGCTGCGCCGGCAGGGGCGCCGCGGCCTGGCGCTGCTCCAGTTCGGGCTGGCCGGGTACGCCAAGCGGCGCTGAGGCGGGGGCCCGCACCCGCCGGTCAGACCTGGAGCGCCCGCAGCAGCTGGTCGCCGCGGTCGCCGGGCAGGTCGGCGTCCCGGGTGAAGAGGGCGACGGCGACCATGTAGCCGTCCTCCCCCGCCCAGCCGTGGCCCTCGGCGCACAGCCGGCGGATGTGCTCGCGGACCTTCGGCTCGTTGCTGTAGGGCCCGAAGTCCAGCGCCATCGCCAGGAAGTTGACCACCCGGTAGCCGAGGTCCTCCGCCGTGCGGACGGTGCCCTCGGGGTCGGAGTAGCTCGCCACCGCCGCGATCACGTTGTCGTAGCCGGTCTTGAGCAGCTGCAGCAGCAGGTCGTTGCCGCGCACGCCGCCCCACAGCTCGGGCATGAGGATGTCGCGGTCGGGCGCCGGGATGTAGGGCGGGTTGGAGATGACCGTCCGCGCCGGCACGCCGCCGGCCGAGTCGGCGTGGTCGAAGAAGTCGCCCAGCTCGACGGTGTACCGGTCGGACACCCCGCGCTCGGCGATGTTGGCCCGCGCCTTCTCCACCGACGGCCCGCTGATGTCGTAGCTGTGCACGTGCAGGCCGGGCAGCGAGCGGACGACGTCGGCGATGGCCGTGGCGTCCCCGGTGCCGAGCTCGTCGACACCGCCGTCCTCCCAGCGCAGCTGCTCGCGGTACTGGTCGAGCAGCATGCAGACCGAGAAGCCGTAGTGCGCCGACTCGTCGGCCGAGGAGAAGCAGGTCACGTCGACCCCCTACCCCGCGCTCCCCCGGGCCACGCCCGGGTCACCCGACCGGGGCGGGGATCACCTCGAGCCCGCCGCGACGGCCAGCAGCTCGCGGGCGTGCGCCTGGCCGGTGTCGCTGTCGGCCAGGCCGGAGAGCATCCGGGCGAGCTCGCGGACCCGGTCCTCCTGCTCGACCGACCGGATGTCGGTGGCCGTGACGCCCGCGCCGGTGTCCGGGGACTTGTCGACCACGAGGTGGGTGTCGGCGAAGGCGGCGACCTGCGCGAGGTGGGTGACGACGACGACCTGGTGGTCCCGCGCCAGCCGCGCCAGGCGTCGGCCGATCTCGCCCGCCGCCTGGCCGCCCACGCCGGCGTCGACCTCGTCGAAGACCATGACCGGGACCGGGTCGGCACCGGCGAACACGACCTCGATGGCCAGCATCACGCGGGAGAGCTCGCCGCCCGAGGCGCCCTTGTGCACCGGCCGCGCCGGGGCGCCGGGGTGGGCGGCGAGCAGCAGGGCGACGTCGTCGACCCCGTCGGGGCCGGGGTCGTCCGGGTGGCTGTCGATGGCGAAGGAGACGCGGGCGCTCTTCATGGCCAGCCCCGCCAGCTCCGCGCCCACCTCCGCGGCGAAGCCCTCGGCCGCCGCCCGACGGCCGGCGGAGAGCTCGGCGCCGAGCCGGTCGACGTCGGCCCGGGCGGCGTCCCGCTCGGCCGCCAGCGCGTCCAGGGCCTCGTCGGAGACGTCGAGCTGCGAGAGCTTCTCCTGCGCCTCCTCGGCCCAGGCGAGCACGCCCGCGACGCCCTGCCCCACCTCGGCGTACTTCCGCACCAGGGCGGTCAGGGCCGCCCGGCGGTCGAGCACCTCGGCCAGCCGCGCGGGGTCGGCGTCGAGGTCGGCGACGTAGCCCGAGAGCTGGCCGGCGACGTCGGAGACGACGGCGACGGCGTCGGCGAGGTCCTGGGCGAGCATCACCAGCGTCGGGTCGTCGGAGGCGGCCAGCGCACGCTCCGCGGTGGCCAGCGCCGCGGTCGCGTCCTGCGGCACCTCGCCGCCGCCCAGGTCACCGGTGACGTCACCGACGAGCGCCAGCCGCGCCTCGTCGGCGGCGGCCCGCAGGGCGTCGGCGTCGCTGAGCCGCTTGGCCTGGGTGTCCAGGGCCTCGTCCTCGCCGGGCTCGGGCGCCACGGCGGCGATCTCCTCCAGCCCGTGCCGGAGGACGTCGGCGGCCTGCGCGAGCTCCCGCGCCTGCCCGCGGCGGCGGTCCAGGTCGGCGGAGAGCGCGCGCCACCGCTGGTGGGCCTCGCGGTAGCGGTCGAGCAGCGCGAGGTGCGCGGGCCCGGCGTAGCGGTCGAGGGCGCGGCGCTGCTCGGCCGGGCGCGAGAGGCGGAGCTGGTCGGTCTGGCCGTGCACCGCGAGCAGGCTCTCGGAGAGCTCGGCGACGACGCCCACCGGGACGCTGCGCCCGCCGAGGTACGCGCGCGACCGGCCCTCGGCGCTCACCGTGCGCGCGAGGATCAGGCTGCCGTCGTCGTCGGGGTCGGCGCCCGCGTCCGCCGCCCGCTCCCACACCGGCGAGCCCGGCGGCAGCTCCAGCCGGCCCTCCACGCCGGCCCGGCCGCTGGCCCGGACCCGGCCGGGGTCGGCGCGGCCGCCGAAGAGCAGCGTCAGGCCGGTGACGACCATGGTCTTACCGGCGCCGGTCTCACCGGTCACGACCGTCAGGCCGGGGCCCAGCTCGAGGGTGACGTCGTCGATGGCGCCGAGCCCGCGGATGCGCAGCTCGGACAGCCGCCCGTGCGCCGGCCTGGCCGCGTCCGCCCGGGGGGCGGCGTCAGGCTTCGCCGTGCGGGTCGGCACCGCTCACCTCCGCCCCGCTCGCGCCGTCGGCCCGGCCGTCGGCGGTCACGACGTCGCGGGCCAGGACGTTCCGGCTGGTGAACAGCTCGTGGCCCGGGCCGGCGTGCCGGGCGTCGCGGAAGCCGCGGACGGGGAGGCCGAACTTGGCCACCAGCCGGTCGCCGAACGTGGCGGCGTGCACGCGGGCGATCCGCACGGGCCGGCTCGCGCGCCGGACGTCGACCCGCCCGCCGTCGGGCACCTCCACGATGCGGCGACCGTCGGCCGACACCCGAGCGGTGTTCCCGTCGGCGGGGACGGCGACGGTGAGCACCGAGTTCGGGGAGGTGACCAGGGGGCGGGCGAACAGGGCGTGCGCATTGGTCGGCACGAGGAGCAGCGCCTCGACGTCGGGCCAGACGACGGGGCCGCCCGCGGAGAAGGCGTAGGCAGTGGAGCCGGTGGGCGTCGCGCAGAGCACCCCGTCGCAGCCGAAGCTGGTGAGCGGCCGGCCGTCGATGGCGATGACGACGTCGAGCACCCGGGAGCGCTCCGCCTTCTCCACCGAGACCTCGTTGAGCGCCCACGTGCCGCCGACGACGGTGCCCTCGCCGTCGAGGACGTCGACCCGGATCGCGAGCCGCTCCTCCACCGAGTACTCGCACTCCTCGATGGCGATCAGGGTCTCCTCGACGGCCTCGGGCTCGGTCTCGGCGAGGAAGCCGACCCGCCCGAGGTTCACGCCCATGAGCGCCGCGTCGGTGTACCTGGCCAGCTCGGCGGCCCGCAGGAACGTGCCGTCGCCGCCGAAGACCATGACGATCTCCGCGCCCTTGGCCGCGGCCTCGTCGGGGCGCACCACCTCGGCGCCCGGGATGTCCAGGGCGTCCGCCTCGTCGTCGAGCACCCGGACGCCGATCCCGCCCTGCAGCAGCCGCGCGGCGGAGGTGCGCGCCAGGTCGACGATGTCCCGCCGGCCGGTGTGCACGGTGAGCAGGACGCGACGCTCCTGCTGCCGCTGTCCTGCCGTGCTCGAGTCGCTCACTGCGGTCCCTCCTGGACTGCTCGACGGACGGCGTCCTCCTGGATGGGCCCGGCGTCGGACCGCAGCCAGAGGAAGAACTCCACGTTCCCAGCCGGGCCCGGCAGCGGGCTGGCCACCACCCCGGCGGTCCCCCAGCCCAGCGCCTCCGCGGCGCGCCCGACCTCGAGCACGGCCTGCACGCGGTGCTCTGGGTCGCGCACCACCCCGCCGGCGCCCAGGCGCTCGCGACCGACCTCGAACTGCGGCTTCACCATGGGCAGCAGGTCGGCGTCGGGGCGCGCGCAGGCGGTGAGGGCGGGCAGGACCAGCCGGAGCGAGATGAAGGACAGGTCGGCGACGACGAGGCCGACCTGCCCGTCGATCGCCTCGGGGGTCAGGGTGCGCACGTTGGTGCGCTCGAGCACCTGGACCCGCTCGTCGGTGCGCAGAGACCAGGCCAGCTCGCCGTAGCCGACGTCGACCGCGACGACCTGGGCGGCGCCGCCGCGCAGCAGGACCTCGGTGAACCCGCCGGTGGAGGCGCCGGCGTCGAGCGCCCGCCTGCCTTCGACGGTCACCGGGAACGCGTCGAGGGCACCGAGCAGCTTGTGCGCACCCCGCGAGACCCAGGTGGGCTGGTCGGGGTCGGTGCGCACGACGACGGGGGTGCCGGCCTCGACGCCGGTGGCGGGCTTGGTGGCGGCCTGGCCACCCACGGCGACCCGGCCCTCGGAGATGAGCGCGACGGCGTGCTCGCGGGAGCGGGCCAGGCCGCGGCGGACGAGTTCGGCGTCGAGCCGGTTGCGACGGGCCATCAGAGGGGGTCGATCGTGCCGAGCTCGCGCTGGAGCCGCTCGTGCTCGGCCTCGAAGACGGCGACGTGCTCGGCCACGGGCAGCT
Organism: Blastococcus sp. TF02A-35; assembly: GCF_004571075.1. Taxonomy (GTDB): domain Bacteria; phylum Actinomycetota; class Actinomycetes; order Mycobacteriales; family Geodermatophilaceae; genus Blastococcus. The sequence goes on along the minus strand of NZ_SPQP01000068.1, from coordinate 6,295 downwards.
CGTCGAGCCCGCCGAGCCGCGCGCGGGTGTCCTCGCCCGTGCCGCCGTCCGGGGCGGGGACCGCGTCGCTCTGCTCGGGCGCGGGTCCGGGGGCCGGGGCGCGCAGGGGCGAAGGCCCGGGCCGCGGGGGGCCCGGAACCGGTCGCTGCGCGCTCGGCTCGGTCATGGTGCGCCTCTCGGGTGGGGTGCGGTCTCGGACGCGATCGAAGGGTGTCTCCGGCGGGCCGTCGTCCTCTGCGGAGGTTACCGGCCCGGCACGACGGGACGGGTGCCGCGGCAGGGCGCGATAGCGTCGACCGGACCGCTGCCGACGTCGACCCTGGGGAGACCCGCCTCCGTGGCCACCATGGACCAGTGCATGACCGCCCTCACCGGGATCCTCGGTGGCCTCGCCGCCAACCCCGCGGCGGCAGGGCTGGACCGCAGCCTGTCCTGCCGCATCACCGACCTCGACCAGGTCGTGCTCGGCCGCCTCAGCTCGGGATCGGTGCGCGACCTGCGCGCGGTCGCCGACGGGCCGGAGGTGCCCAAGGCGGACATCCGGCTGACGATGACCAGCGACGACCTGGTGGCGCTGACCGACGGCCGCCTGGCGTTCGGCTCGGCCTGGGCCAGCGGCCGGGTGAAGCTCGAGGCGGGCCTGCGCGACCTGCTGCGGCTGCGCAAGCTGCTCTGACCCGCGGCACCTGGTCAGGCGCGGCCCAGGCCCCAGGCCGCGAGGGCGCCCGCGGCCGCCGGGTCGGCGCCGACGACCTGCGGCGCTGCGCCGTCGTCGGGGTGCTGCGCCCAGTTCGCCACGCAGAGGGCGCGGAGACCGTCGAGCCCGTCGCCGCCGCTGCTGCGCTCCCCCGCTGACCGGCCTTCGTCCGACAGCTCCAGCGCGCCGCCCTCCACCGCGCGCACGCTCCACGCCCCGCAGCGCCAGGTCCGGTCGCGGAGCTCGACCGGGGGGTGCGGGACGAGCAGGCCGCCGGCGTCCGGCGCCAGCAGGTCGGGACGCCGGTGCGGCTCGGCCGCCAGCAGGAGCGCCGGGTCGGTGACGCCGGTGAGGACCAGCAGGCTGTCCGCTCCGGCCCGCCGCGCCCCCTCGATGTCGGTGTCCAGGCGGTCGCCCACGACCAGCGGCCGCCGCGCACCCGTCCGGCGGACGCACTCGGCGTGCATCGCCGGGTCCGGCTTTCCGGTGACCAGCGGCGGGGTGCCGGTCACGCCCACGACCACGGCCACCATCGCACCGTTGCCCGGCAGCGGCCCGCGCGGCGAGGGGATCGAGGCGTCGGCGTTCGTGGCGACGTGCCGGGCGCCGTTGCGCACGGCCACGACCGCCTCGGCCAGCTGCGCCCAGCCCACGTCCTTCCCGTAGCCCTGGACCACCGCCTGGGGGTCCTCCTCGGCGGAGGTGACGACGGTGAGCCCCGCGGACCGGAGCGCAGCGGAGACCCCGGGACCGCCCACGGGCAGGACCCGCGCACCGGCTCCGAGCAGCTCGGCGACGACGGTCGCGGCCGCCTGCGAGCTGGTGATCACGTCCTCGGGTGCCGCGGCCACCTCGAGCTCGGTCAGGTGTGCCGCGACCTCCTCGGGTGTCCGCGAGGCGTTGTTCGTGACGTACCCCAGCCGCATCCCGTCCCGGCGGGCCGAGGCGAGCGCGCCCGGGACACCCGGGACCGCGTCGGGGCCGACGTAGACGACGCCGTCCAGGTCCAGCAGGGCCACGTCGTAGCGACGGCTGGGGGCGGTGTCGGTCCCGGCGGCCAGCGGGACCGCACCGCTCGCGGTCGTCATGCCGGCCCGCTGGTGAGCCGGGCGCGGACGCTGCGCAGGGCCCGGCCGTAGTGCGCGAGGTCCGGCCGCATGGCCGCAGCGAGCGCGAGGTGCTCGGCGGCGAGTGCGAGGTCCCCTGCCCGGCTCGCCGCCAGCCCCAGCCCGAACTGCGCGTAGTCGTCGGTGGGGTTGAGGGCGATGAGGTCGGCGAAGCTGTCCATGGCCTCCCGGTAGCGGCCGGCGTCGTACTGCGCCCGGGCGAGGGCCTCGCGGATGCTGCGCGACCCAGGCTCGGCGGCCGCCGCACGGGCGAGCAGTGTCGCCGCGGCGTCGGGGTTCCGGTCGGCGAGCAGCCGGCGGCCACGCTGGAACCACTCGTAGACGTCCCCGCCCGGGGGCGTTCCTGCCATGTCCTCCGAGGGCTGAGCCTCCGACACCGCAGTCCCCCTCCGTCGCCCCGCGCTGGCCGGCCGGCCCGGTGCGCGGATCCCGTCGCGCCGCCTGCCCGAGGGCGTGCGTTCGCACCGCTCCTACGATCCTGGTCGTGCACCCTTCGTCGGCAGGCTCCCCGTCGCACCGGTCGCGACCGGGTCTGGAGATCCGGCCGTTCCGGGCGCTGACCTACCGGCGGCGGGACCCGGCCTACCTGGCCGGCGTCAGCTCGCCAGCCTACGACCTGGTGACCCCGGCCGGCCGCGACCGGCTGGCCGACTCGGACCCGCACAACGTGGTGCGGCTGATCCTGCCGCAGGTCGCCGCCCGGGACGCCGACGGCGTTGCGTCCACGGAGCTGGCCGCCTCGACCCTGCGCGCCTGGGAGGCCGACGGGGTGCTGGTGCGCGACAGCGATGCGGCCCTGTGGCTGTACGACCTGGCGCCGGCCGACGGGACGGCGGCGACCAGCGGCTGGCTCGGCGCCGTGACGCTGCCGCCCGGGGACTCGGCCGCCGTGCTGCCGCACGAGGACACCTTCCCCGACGCCGTCGAGGGCCGGCGAGCGCTGCTGGCGGCCACGGCCACCGACCTGGAGCCGATCGTCCTGGCGCACGACCCCGAGCCGACGGTGGCCGAGCTCGCCTCGTCGGTGCGCGCGGGGGCACCCACGCTGGAGCTCACGGATGCCGACGGGGTGAACCACCGCCTCTGGCGGGTGGGCGACCCCGGTGTCGTCTCCGCCGTGCAGGAGGCGCTGGCTCGGACCGATGCCGTGATCGCCGACGGCCACCACCGTTTCGCGGCGGCACGCGCGCACTCCCGCGACCGGCACGGTGCAGGGGGCAGCGACGCCGTCCTGGCCCTGGTCACCCCGATGGGACCCGGTGGTCTGCGGGTCGACCCGATCCACCGGGTCGTACCCGCGCTGTCGCTGGGCGCGGCGCTGGCGGCGGCCGCCCGCGGTTTCGTCACGGCGGACGTGCCGGTGGACGACGGCGGCTCCCCCGAAGATGTGGTGACCGCTGCCCGGAGGTGGCTGGACGACCCCGCCGAGCGCGGGTTCCTCCTCACCGACGGGCACCGGCTCGTCCGGCTCTCCGCCCCGTCGCAGGAGGTGCGCGATGCGGTCCCCGCCGAGGCGCCCCCGGCGTGGCGCGACCTCGACGTCGTCCTCGCTCATCACGGCCTGATCGGCCACCTGTGGTCGCGGCCGGACACGGCCGACTCCGTGGTGATCGCCCACGGCCTCGAGGAGGCGGTGCGGGCGGCCGCGGAGACCGACGGAGTCGCGCTGCTGCTGCGTGCCCCCTCGCCCACCGACGTCGCCGCAGTGGCGCGGGCCGGAGCGCGCATGCCGCGCAAGTCCACCCTGTTCGTCCCGAAGCCGCGCACCGGCCTGGTGTTCCGGCCGCTGGAGGACTGAGCGCGCGCTCACGCCGTCTCTTCGGCGTTCCGGGCAGCCGACCTCGGGACCTTCCGTCCGCGCCGGCAGTTCACCTCGCACACCGAGGCCGTGCCGGACCCGGTCCGCCAGAAGCGGCGCTGGAGCGCGCCCTCCACCTCCACCACGTCACCGGGCTGCCACGCGGCGATGCGCCGCTGGAGTGCGCGGTCGTAGGTGATGCAGGTGAGCACGTCCACCGACTGGCCACGCACCCGTGGGACCGGCCGCCGGACGATGAGCCGGAAGCTCAGGAGGATGTCACCGCTGGGGAGCGTGCGGAGCTCCGCCGGGGCGGACACCCGCCCGCGGAGCACCACGTCGTTGCGATCGATCACGGCCACGGTCATGTCGGGGAGCCTGACCGCTGGGGCGCCGCTGCGGACCCCTGTCCCGCCGACTGTGGACGCCGCGCCCGGGTGTGGACGGGCGCGGCGTCCCCGCGTCGCTCAGCTCTTGGAGCCGCTTTCGTCGGGGTCGGTCTCGCCGAGGAGCTCGGCGACCTCGGCCTCGACCTCCTCGTCGAAGGTCAAGGTGCCGGTGACGGTGACCTCGTCGCCCGCGCGGTCCTCCGAGCCGGGCTCGGTGAGCACCGCGGGCCCGGCGTCCTGCGGCCCGGCCACCTCGGACTCGGCGTCGACGTCCTCGAGCTCCTCCAGCTCGGAGAACTCGACGCCCAGGTCCTCACCGGCCAGCTCGGGGTCCACCGCGGCGACCGCCGCGAGCCACTGGTCCGCCCGCTCTTCGTCGCCCTGGGCGCGCAGGAGGTCTGCGTAGGCCGCTGCGATGCGCAGCTGCCCCTCGTCGGTCGTGTCCAGGCGCGCGGGGTCCGGGCGGCCACCGAGTGCCGTCTCCAGCACGATGCGGGCCGCGGCGTCCTCGCCGAGGTCGCGCCGCGCGCCGGCCTCGACCAGACGCAGCTCGACGGTCTCCTCCGGGTCGGTGCCCTCGGCGAGCGCCTCCGCCACCAGGCGGAGAGCGACCTCGGGCCGGCCCAGGGCGCGCTCGCAGTCGGCGAGCACGGCCCGGTAGCCCTGGTCGCCGCTCATGCGGCGGTAGGCACGCAGCTCTCGTGCCGCCTCGGCGTAGTCCTCCGCGTGGTAGGCAGCGACGCCCACGGCCTCTCGGACCACGGCCAGCCGAGAGGCGCGGTCGCGGGCAGCCCGTGCGTGGGCCAGCGCCGTCTCCGGGTCCTCGTCCACCAGCGTGCCGGCGACGACGAGGTGGCCGGCAACCCTGGCGGCGTTCCGCGGGTCGAGACCGCGCAGCGCCGACCGGATGCCGGCGTCGAGCTCACGCGGGTCCGCCCACTCCGGGATCTCCGGACCGGCCGGCACCGGAGGACGACGATCCTGCTCGGGGCGCGTCCCGCTGCCGCGGCGGTCGTCGGAGGGCCGCCGGTCCCGCCAGTCCCCGCCGGGACGAGCGGAACGCTGAGGACGGTCGCCCTGGGGACGACGGTCCTGCCACTCGCCACGCTGCGGGCGGTCACCTTGGGGACGACGGTCCTGCCACTCGCCACGCTGGGGACGGTCACCCTGCGGGCGACGGTCCTGCCAGTCGCCGCGGGGGCGGTCCGACCGCTGGGGACGGTCGCCCTGGGGACGACGGTCCTGCCACTCGCCACGCTGCGGGCGGTCACCCTGGGGACGACGGTCCTGCCACTCGCCACGCTGCGGGCGGTCACCCTGGGGACGACGGTCCTGCCACTCGCCACGCTGGGGACGGTCACCCTGCGGGCGACGGTCCTGCCAGTCGCTGCGGGGGCGGTCCGACCGCTGGGGACGGTCACCCTGCGGGCGACGGTCCTGCCAGTCGCCGCGGGGGCGGTCCGACCGCTGGGGACGGTCACCCTGCGGGCGACGGTCCTGCCACTCGCCACGCTGCGGACGCTCACCCTGCGGGCGACGGTCCTGCCAGTCGCCGCGGGGGCGGTCCGACCGCTGCGGACGGTCACCCTGCGGGCGACGGTCCTGCCACTCGCCACGCTGCGGACGCTCACCCTGCGGGCGACGGTCCTGCCAGTCGCTGCGGGGGCGGTCCGACCGCTGCGGACGGTCACCCTGCGGGCGACGGTCCTGCCACTCGCCACGCTGCGGACGCTCACCCTGGGGACGACGGTCCTGCCACTCGCCACGCTGCGGACGGTCGCCCTGGGGACGACGGTCCTGCCAATTGCTGCGGGGTCGATCCGTGCTCTGCGGACGGTCGCCCTGGGGACGACGGTCCTGCCAATTGCTGCGGGGTCGATCCGAGCTCTGCGGACGGTCGCCTTGTGGGCGACCACCACGGTCATTGCCGCCGGCCGAGCCGCGGGCACCGTTCTGGGGACGGTCGCCGCGGAATGGCTGACGCCCGTCGCGCGGACCGCGTCCGGAACCGGAGCCGCTGGAACCGCGTCGCGGTGCAGTCATGATTTCAGGTACCTCTTTGTTCGACGCCGCACTTCGCCTCGAATGGCGGGCGGCGGACGGGAAAAGACGAATGGGGGTCAGAGCACGTGGCTCTGACCCCCATCCGTTGAAGTATGTCCGGCGGCGTCCTACTCTCCCACCCCGTCTCCAGGGCAGTACCATCGGCGCTGAGAGGCTTAGCTTCCGGGTTCGGAATGTTGCCGGGCGTTTCCCTCTCGCCATGGCCGCCGTAACTCTGTGA
>NZ_SPQP01000067.1 GCF_004571075.1 Blastococcus sp. TF02A-35 | reverse complement strand
TCCCGAGGCGGAGCGGCGGGGACCATCCCTCGCCCGTGGGGGCGCCGCGCCGGGCATCGGTCGATGAACATGGCCGCCTCCACCGAGTGGCGGCGTCGGGCCCCGACCCCAGCACCAGGAGGAGAACTGGAGGATTTCGGAAGCCATCGGTGGTCGGCTGTCACCAATCGCGTCCAAATGGCGCCTTCTCCCGTAACGGCGCACAGCCCACCCCGAGTCCCTGGAGCCAGCCATGTCCGACCACCCCGCCCGCGAACCCAAGCTGCTCACCATCACGGAGGCCGCCGAACTCCTCCGCGCTCCCGTCGCCACCCTCCGGTACTGGCGCCACCTGGGTATCGGACCGCGCAGCTTCCGCCTCGGCCGCCGCGTTCTCTACCGCTCCGACGAGCTCCGTAACTGGGTCGATGCCCAGCACGGCCAAGCCGCCCCCGCCTCGGACACCCGGCGGTGACCAGGCTGATCCACCGCGCGAGCCGCCGTCCACAGATTGCGCCGCGCCAAGCGAAGGACCAGGGGTTCGACGGCAAGCTCTCCCCCGGGACGATCGCGTCGGTCGTGCAGCCCTCGTAGGCCATGGCCGGGGCTTGAAGAAGGGCGGGTGATCCAGGATGGCCTCGATCGCGAGGCGGCCTGATGGCACGTACCGGCCGCGGTACCGCGACGCGCAGGGAAAGGAGCACGCCCGCCACTTCAAGCGGAAGGTCGACGCCCAGCGTTGGCTCGACGAGGTCACTGCGGCCGTGCAGACCGGCACCTACGTCGACCCGACGCGGGCCAGGACGACCGTGGGTGAGCTGGCGGGCGTGTGGCTCGCCGGGAAGATCAACCTCAAGCCCACAAGTCGGGCCCGCTACGCCGACGTCCTCAAAACCCATGTCCTGCCGCGCTGGGGGAACGTCGCGCTGATCCGGGTGACCCACGGCGACGTGCAGGCCTGGCTGTCCGAGCTCTCCGACCGGGGCCTGGCCGGGGCCTCGGTCCGCAAGGCGCAGGGCGTCCTGTCCGGCATCCTCGGCCTCGCGGTGCGCGACCGGCGCCTGGCGGTCAACCCCGCGCTCGGCGTGGCCCTGCCGCCGATGCAGGAGAAGCGCCGCCGGTACCTGACCGCCGAACAGCTCGAGGCGCTCGCCGACGCCGCCGGGCCCGGCCGGGTCGCCGTGCTGGTGCTCGGCTACTGCGGGCTGCGCTGGTCGGAGCTGGCGGCGCTGCGAGTGCGGCACTTCGACCTGCTGCGCCGGCGGCTCCTGGTCGAGGAGGCCGTCACCGAGGTCGACGGCTCCCGCCTGGTGTGGGGCACCCCCAAGACCCACGGCCGCCGCTCGGTGCCGCTGCCGCGGTTCCTCGTCGACGAACTCGCCCGGACGGTGGTGACCCGTCCCGCGGACGAGCTGGCATTCCCCTCGCCGCAGGGTGCGGTGCTGCGCAACCGGAACGCCCGGTCGGCCTGGTTCGACGCCGCCGCCCGGGCCATCGGCGAGCCCGGACTCACGCCGCACGAACTCCGGCACACCGCAGCCTCGCTGGCGATCAAGGCCGGCGCCAACGTCAAGGCGGTGCAGCGGATGCTCGGGCACGCCTCGGCGGCCATGACCCTGGACCGCTACACCGACCTGTTCGACGACGACCTGGACGACGTGGCCGACCGGCTGGACGCCCTGCGGGCCGCATCCCGCGGACGAGTTGCGGACTTTTTGCGGACTGAGACCCCTTCGGACGGGTCTCCCGAGGCCCCGACGGAGGTGAATCCGCAGGTCAGAGGAGTGGAGACGAGGGGAATCGAACCCCTAACCCCCGCCTTGCAAAGGCGGTGCTCTGCCAATTGAGCTACGTCCCCGGGAACGGCCCCGAGGGGCCGCGGTTCAGCGGGTGGGCGTGCTGACGGCCCCCGGCCCGCTGGTGGCCTCGTGCCAGAGGTCGGCCTCGCCCTTGGCCGCGGTCCGCTTGCGGACGGCCGCGAGCGCACCGGCCGCGAGGGCGGCGAACGCCAGCTTCTTCAGCACGCGGAGAACCTCCTCGAGCGCTTCGCCCGCCGTGGGACGGCGACCGGAGAGGCGCGGAGCCGTGGGGCCCCGGCACACGGGTGGGCCTGGGAGGACTTGAACCTCCGGCCTCATCCTTATCAGGGATGCGCTCTAACCGCCTGAGCTACAGGCCCGTGAACCTCGACCAGCGTACCTGCCGCGATCAGCGGGCCCGCAGGGGGGTCCCCGTCAGTCGCGCTCGGAGAGCGTGACCTCCAGGCCGCCGACCAGGTCGGCGAAGAGGTTGTAGATGTAGGTGCCCACGGTGCACAGCGCGGTCAGCAGGACCACGTTGATCGCGCCGATGACGGCGGCACCCCAGGCGACCACGCCGATGGTGAAGACGTCGCCGTTGCCGCCGGGCTCCGAGGTGCCCAGCTGCCCGATCAGGCCGTTGAGGGTGTCGAAGACCCCGAGGCCGTTGAGCACGCCGTAGAGGATCGCGACGGCGACCATCCAGATGAAGAAGAGCGCGATCGACAGCATCAGCGACATCTTCAGCGCCGACCAGGTGTCGATGTGGCGCAGCTGCAGGCGGGCCCGGCGGGGGCCGCGGCCGACCGTCTTCGCGCCCGGGCGGGTCGTGCCGGAGGGGGCGGCCGCGCCGGCGGCGGAGCCACCGGCCGGGGTGCCGCCGGCGGCTGACCCGGTGGGGACGGCGGGCGTCTCGCCGGTCAGCGGCTGCGGGACCAGCGGGACCGAGCCGGTGCCGGGCGCCACCGCCCGCTGGGCGCCGGTCGCGGGCACGGACTGCGTGGCCGACGCCGGCGCCGGTCCGGTGGTCGCGGGACCGGCCTCGTCCCGGGAGTCGGTGCGCACCGAACCCTGCGTCCGGTCGCTCATGCCAGTCTCCCGTTCCGCAGCGGCCATACCGCTCCCTCAGTGCCGGGTCCCGCGGCGGCCGCAGCCGCCGCGGGACACGTCTCGTGCGTGACTAGCTGCTCACACTAGGCCGCGGGCTCGTCGTTGTCCGTCGTACGCGCGATCGCCACGATCGACACGTCCTCAGGCAAGTTCATGAGCTTGACACCCATGGTGGCGCGGTCCTTGTTGTGCCGCACGCCGTTCACCGGCGTCCGGATCACGCCGCCACCGGAGGTGATGGCGTAGAGCTCGTCGCCGAGCTGGACGGCGAGGGCGCCCACGAGGTTGCCCTTGCGCGCCTTCGGGTCGGCGGTGAGCACGCCCTTGCCGCCACGGCCCTGCGCCGGGTAGTTCTCGATGCCGGTCCGCTTCGCGAAGCCGCGCTCGGTGGCCACCAGGACGTCCACGCCCTCCTCGACGACCATCATCGACAGCAGCGCGTCGTCGTCGGACAGCGAGATGCCCCGGACGCCCTCGGTGGCCCGCCCCATCGGCCGCAGCGCGGCGTCGTCGGCCTTGAACCGGATCGACATCGCCTTCTTGGTGACCAGCAGCAGGTCCTGCTCCGAGCTGATCAGCGCCGCGCCGACCAGCTCGTCGCCGTCGCGCAGGTTGATCGCGATGACGCCGCCCTGGCGGGGGGAGTCGAAGTCGGTGAGCCGGGTCTTCTTGACCTGGCCCTTCGAGGTCGCGAGCACCAGGTACGGCGCGACGCCGTAGTCCTTGATCTGCATGACCTGGGCGATCTTCTCGTCCGGCTGGAAGGCCAGGATGTTCGCCACGTGCTGGCCGCGTGCGGTGCGGTTGGCCTCGGGGAGCTCGTAGGCCTTGGCCCGGTAGACCCGGCCCTTGTTCGTGAAGAACAGGATCCAGTCGTGGGTGGACCCCACGAAGAAGTGGTCGACGATGTCGTCCTGCTTGAGCTGGGCGCCCATCACGCCCTTGCCGCCGCGGCGCTGCGACCGGTAGAGGTCGCTCTTGGTCCGCTTGGCGTACCCGGTGCGGGTGATGGTGACGACGACCTCCTCCTCCGCGATGAGGTCCTCCATCGAGACGTCGCCCTCGTTGGCGACGAACTGCGTGCGGCGGTCGTCGCCGTACTTCTCGACGATCTCCTGGAGCTCGTCCCGGACGATCTGCCGCTGGCGCGCCGGCGAGTCGAGGATCGCCTGCAGGTCGCGGATGCGGGCCTCGATCTCGGCCAGCTCGTCCATGATCCGCTGCCGCTCGAGGGCGGCCAGGCGGCGCAGCTGCAGGTCGAGGATCGCCGTCGCCTGGATCTCGTCGACGTCGAGCAGCTCCATCAGGCCCGTCCGGGCCTCGTCGGCCGAGGGGCTGCGACGGATGAGCGCGATGACGTCGTCCAGGTGGTCCAGCGCCTTGGCGTAGCCGCGCAGGATGTGCGCCCGCTCCTCGGCCTTGCGCAGCCGGTACCGGGTGCGCCGCTGGATGACCTCGATCTGGTGGTTGACCCAGTTGCGCACCAGCTCGTCCAGGCGCAGCGTCCGCGGGACGCCGTCGACGATGGAGAGCATGTTGCAGCCGAAGGAGGTCTGCAGCTGGGTGTGCTTGTAGAGGTTGTTCAGCACGACCTTGGCCACGGCGTCGCGGCGCAGCGTGATGACCAGCCGGCGGCCGACGCGGTCGGAGGACTCGTCGGCGATCTCGCTGATGCCCTGGAGCCGGCCCTCCTTGACCAGCTCGGCGATGTTCTCGGCGAGGTTGTCCGGGTTGACCTGGTACGGCAGCTCGGTGACGACCAGCTGCACCCGGCCCTTCGCGTCCTCCTCGACGGTGACGACGGCGCGCATGCGCACCGAGCCGCGGCCGGTGCGGTAGGCGTCCTCGATGCCCTCGCGGCCGACGATCAGGCCGTGGGTGGGGAAGTCCGGGCCCTTGATCCGCTCCATGCACGCGGTGAGGGCCTCCTCGGCCTCCGCGTCGGGGTTGTCGAGTATCCAGTAGGCGGCCTCGGCGACCTCGCGGAGGTTGTGCGGGGGCATGTTGGTGGCCATGCCGACCGCGATGCCGGCCGAGCCGTTGATCAGCAGGTTCGGGATGCGCGCGGGGAGCACGACCGGCTCCTGGGTGCGGCCGTCGTAGTTGCCCTGGAAGTCGACGGTCTCCTCGTCGATCCCGGCCAGCATCTCCATGGCCAGCGGCGTCAGGCGGCACTCGGTGTACCGCATGGCGGCGGCCGGGTCGTTGCCCGGGGAGCCGAAGTTGCCCTGCCCGTCGATGAGCGGGTAGCGCATCGACCACGGCTGGGCCAGGCGGACGAGGGCGTCGTAGATCGCCGAGTCGCCGTGGGGGTGGTAGTTACCCATGACCTCGGCGACCGGTCGGGCGCACTTGACGTAGCCGCGGTCGGGGCGGAAGCCCTGGTCGTACATCGCGAACAGCACGCGGCGGTGCACCGGCTTGAGGCCGTCGCGGACCTCGGGCAGCGCGCGGCCCACGATGACGCTCATCGCGTAGTCGATGTAGCTGCGCTGCATCTCCTGCTGGAGGTCGACCGCTTCGACGCGGTCGCGGAAGGGTGTTTCCGTCACGGTTCAGGTCTCCACAGGTCGGTGCACAGGAGTGGACAGAAGTTCGAAATGGGGTTCGGCGCCCCGGCCCCCTCGCAGGGCCCGCGCCGAGCGAAGCGGGGCGTGGGGGGCGAGGGGCCCTCCCTCAGACGTCGAGGAAGCGGACGTCCTTGGCGTTGCGGGTGATGAAGCTGCGGCGGGCCTCGACGTCCTCGCCCATCAGGATGCTGAAGATCTCGTCGGCGGCCGCCGCGTCCTCCAGCGTGACCTGGCGGAGGATGCGGGTCTCGGGGTTCATCGTGGTCTCCCACAGCTCGCTGGCGTTCATCTCGCCGAGACCCTTGAACCGCTGGATCATCTCGTCCTTGATCTTGCGGCCGCTCTCGACGCCGGCCTTGACGACGGCGTCGCGCTCGCGGTCGCTGTAGGCGTACTCGTCGCCGTGCTTGGCGCCCCACTTGATCTTGTACAGCGGGGGCTTGGCCAGGTAGACGTACTGCCCCTCGACCAGCGGGCGCATGAAGCGGAAGAGCAGCGTCAGCAGCAGCGTGCTGATGTGCTGACCGTCGACGTCGGCGTCGGCCATGAGGACGATCTTGTGGTACCGCAGCTTCGAGATGTCGAACTCGTCGTGGATGCCGGTGCCGAAGGCGGTGATCATCGACTGGACCTCGGTGTTCTTCAGCACCCGGTCGATGCGCGCCTTCTCGACGTTGATGATCTTGCCGCGGATGGGCAGGATCGCCTGGTACATCGAGTCGCGGCCGGACTTGGCCGAGCCGCCGGCCGAGTCGCCCTCGACGATGTAGACCTCGGAGTTGCGCGGGTCGGTCGAGCGGCAGTCGGCGAGCTTGCCGGGCAGGCCGCTCACCGAGAGCAGGCTCTTGCGCGCCAGCTTGCGCGCGTCCTGCGCGGCGCGACGGGCGCGGGCGGCCGAGGCGGCCTTGGTGATGATGGTCTTGGCCTCGGTCGGGTTGGCCTCGAACCAGTGCCCGATCTGCTCGTTGCAGATCTTCTGGACGAAGCCCTTGACCTCGGTGTTGCCGAGCTTGGTCTTGGTCTGGCCCTCGAACTGCGGGTCGCCCAGCTTCACCGAGATGATCGCCGCGAGGCCCTCCCGGATGTCGTCGCCGGTGAGCTTCTCGTCCTTCTCCTTGAGCAGCTTCTTCTCGACGGCGTACCGGTTGACGATCGAGGTCAGCGCCGCGCGGAAGCCCTCCTCGTGCGTGCCGCCCTCGTGGGTGTTGATCACGTTGGCGAAGGTGTGCACCGACTCCGAGTAGGCGTCGGACCACTGCATCGCGATGTCCACGGACATGGCCATGTCGTTCTTGCCGGTGCCCTCGGCGGAGAAGCCGATGACCGACTTGTGGATCGCCGTCCGCCGGCGGTTGATGTGGGAGACGTAGTCGACCAGGCCGCCGTCGTAGCGGTAGGTGACCTCGGTGGGCTCGAACGCCTCGTCCTCGGCGTCGGTCGGCACGGCGGCCTCGGCGAGCGAGTCCTCGCCCACGCCGGTCTCGGCCTTGGCGTGGCCGGGGCGCTCGTCGCGCAGCACCATCGTCAGCCCGGCGTTCAGGAAGGCCATCTCCTGGAGCCGGCGGTTGATGGTGTCGAAGGAGTAGGTCGTCGTCTCGAAGATGCCGCCGTCGGCCCAGAAGGTGATCTGGCTGCCGCGCTTGTCCGTCGGGCCGACCTCCTCCAGGGGACCGGGCTTGGCCTCGGTGTACTCCTGGTGCCACTCCTTGCCGCGGGTCCAGATGCGGACGTCGAGCTTGGTGGAGAGGGCGTTGACGACGGTGACGCCGACGCCGTGCAGACCGCCGGAGACGCCGTAGCTCTTGCCGTCGAACTTCCCGCCCGCGTGCAGGACGGTCATGATCACCTCGACGGTGGGCCGCTTCTCGACCGGGTGGAGGTCCACCGGGATGCCGCGGCCGTTGTCCTCGACCCGGACCCCGCCGTCGGCGAGCAGGGTGACCTTGACCGTGTCGCAGTAGCCGGCCAGCGCCTCGTCGACGGCGTTGTCCACGACCTCCCACACCATGTGGTGCAGGCCGCGCTCGCCGGTGGAGCCGATGTACATGCCGGGGCGCTTCCGGACCGCCTCGAGACCCTCGAGGACGGTGATGGAGCTACCCGAGTAGTCGGACTCGGTCTGGGGTGCTGCGACCACGTGGGGCCTTCCTCTCGAGCATCCGGCGACCTCTCGCCCCCGACACGGGACAGGGGGCGGAACGGCGCAGAAGGGCGCTGAGCCGGATGCTGACGGTTTCCGTCGTCCACGATACCGCGAGGTCCGACAGGAATGGCGCCGTCCACGCCCTCACGCCGTGTCTGCGCCGCTCGCGGGAGCTCCGCCACCATGGATGTTGCCCCCCGGGTCGACACGCCGTCCTCGGCCCGGTGGGCGGCTCCCGGCGGCGGGCGCCGCCCCGGCGGGAACCGCAGACTCGGGCCATGGCCGCTCCCCACCCCGCCCCCGACCCGTCGCCGACCGGCCCCCTCACCTGCCTGGTGACCGGCGCGACGGGCTACGTCGGGGGGCGGCTGGTGCCCGAGCTGCTCGCCGCCGGGCACCGCGTGCGGGTCATGACCCGGAGCCCGGAGCGGCTGCGCGACCACCCGTGGTCCGGTGACGTCGAGGTCGCCCGCGCCGACGCGGGGGACCCCGAGGCGGTGGCCGCCGCCTGCGCCGGGGTCGACGTCGCCTACTACCTGGTCCACGCCCTCGGGACCGGGCCGTCGTTCGAGGAGACCGACCGGCGCACCGCCCGGGTCGTGGCCGACGCCGCGCGCACGGCCGGGGTGGGACGGCTGGTCTACCTCGGCGGGCTGGAGCCGGAGGACGAGGAGCTCTCGCCGCACCTGCGGTCCCGGGCCGAGGTGGCCGCGATCCTGCTGGCCTCCGGCGTGCCGACCGTCGTGCTCCGCGCCGCGGTCGTCCTGGGCTCGGGGTCGGCGTCGTTCGAGATGCTGCGGTACCTCACCGAGCGGCTGCCGGTCATGGTCACGCCCCGCTGGGTGCACAGCCGGATCCAGCCGATCGCCATCCGCGACGTGCTGCGGTACCTGGTCGCCTGCGCGCGGCTGCCCGCCGACGTGCACCGGTGCTTCGACATCGGCGGCCCGGACGTCATGAGCTACGCCGAGATGATGCAGCGCTACGCGCGGGTGGCCGAGCTGCCCCGGCGGCGCATCGTGCCGGTGCCGCTGTTCAGCCCGTCGCTGTCCAGCCACTGGGTCGGCCTGATCACGCCGGTGCCGGCGGGGATCGCCCGGCCGCTGGTCGAGTCCCTGCGCAACACCGTCGTCTGCGCCGAGCACGACATCGCCCGCTACGTGCCGGACCCGCCTGAAGGGCTGCTCGGCTTCGACGAGGCGGTGCGGCTGGCGGTCCAGCGGGTGAAGGACTCCGCCGTGACGACCCGGTGGGCGACGGCGTCGGTGCCCGGCGCGCCCTCGGACCCGCTGCCGACCGACCCCGACTGGGCCGGCGGGAGCCTGTACGTCGACGAGCGGGAGCAGGCCACGACAGCGCCGGCGGACCGGCTGTGGCGGGTCGTGGAGGGCATCGGCGGGGAGCGCGGCTGGTACTCGTGGCCGCTGGCCTGGCGGGTGCGCGGGTGGCTGGACCGCGCGGTCGGCGGCGTCGGCCTCCGGCGGGGACGGCGGGACCCGGACCGGCTCTACGTCGGGGACGCGCTGGACTTCTGGCGGGTCGAGGAGCGCGAGGAGGGCCGGCTGCTCCGGCTGCGCGCGGAGATGCGGGTGCCCGGCCTCGCCTGGCTGGAGTTCCACGTGGAACACCGGCCCGAGGGCGGGGTGACGCTGCGCCAGCGGGCCACCTTCGCCCCCCGCGGCCTGGCCGGGCACGCCTACTGGTGGGCGGTGGCGGTCTTCCACGGGTTCGTCTTCGGCGGGATGCTGCGCGGGATCGTGCGCGCCGCCGAGCAGCCCGGCTGAGCGGACGCCTCAGACCAGCAGCTGGGCGGAGGCGAGCTCCCGGTAGAGCGGGTTGCCGTCCACCAGCTCGTCGTGCGTCCCCTGCCCGACGACCCGCCCGCCGTCGAGGACGACGATCGCGTCGCTGTCGCGCACGGTGGACAGGCGGTGGGCCACCACGAGCAGCGCCCGGTCGGCCGACGCGGCGACGAGGGTGTCCCGCAGCAGCCCCTCGTTCCGCGCGTCCAGGCTGGCGGTCGGCTCGTCGAGCAGCAGCAGCGCCGGGCGGGTCAGCAGCGACCGGGCGATGGCCAGCCGCTGGCGCTCCCCGCCGGAGAGCAGCACCCCGTCGTCGCCGACCGGGACGTCCAGGCCGCGCGGCGAGCGCTGCACGACCCCGGTGAGGCCGACGTCGGCGAGCACCGACCACAGCTCGTCGTCGCTGCTGTCCGGCGCGGCCAGCAGCAGGTTGTCGCGGATCGTCCCGGCCAGGACCGGCGCCTCCTGCTCGACGTAGCCGACCCGGGCGCGCACCGCGGCCCGCGGCAGGTCGCGGACGTCCGTGCCTGCCCACCGGATCGACCCACCGGAGAGCGGGTAGAAGCCCTCGACCAGCGCGAGGACGGTGGACTTCCCCGCGCCGGAGGGCCCGACCAGCGCGACCCGGCCCCCCGCCGGGACGCTCAGCGACACCCCGCGCAGCACCGGGGTGCCGTCCGGGTAGCCGAACGAGACGTCGTCGAGCTCGAGCAGGGGGGTCACGGCCCCGGCCGCCGGCTCCCGGGGGACGGCGAGGGCCCCGCCGCGCTCGGGCCGCTCGTCGTCCTCGGGCGCGAGCCGCAGGATCTCCTGGATCCGGGCCAGCGCGCCCAGGCCGCTCTGCACCTCGGTCCAGGCGTGCACGAACCGGCCCAGCGGCATGACCAGCAGGAACAGGTAGAGGATGAAGGCGACGAGGTCGGCGACCCCGATCGACCCCGCCGCCACCCGGTAGCCGCCCAGCCCCAGCACGGCCAGGAACGCGCCCTGCACGGCGATGGAGCTGGCCGGCGAGACGAGCGCCTGCAGCCGCGCCACCTGCACCCCGGCCGCGTAGGAGCGGCCCGCGGTGTCCCAGACCGCGGCGACCTCCCGGGCCGTCGCGCCGCTGGCCCGGATGGTGCGCACCGCCGACAGCGCCCGTTCCAGGGCGGCGGTCATCGCCCCGACCGCCTCCTGCGCCTGCCGGGACAGCCGGCGGATGCCGCGGGAGACGCTGACCGCCACGGCCATCCCGGTGCCGACGGCGAGCACGGTGACCAGCAGCAGCCAGACGTCGACCAGCGCCATCGCGACCAGCGCGCCGACGGCGACGACCACCGATCCGGCGATCTCGACGATGCCGGAGGTCACGGTGGCGCGCAGCAGGGTCGTGTCCGAGCCGACCCGGGACATCAGGTCGCCGGTGCGCCGCCGGTCGTACTCGGCGACGGGGAGGCGCAGCAGCCGGTCGGCCAGCGTGCGCCGGGTGGTGAGCACCACGCCCTCGCCCGTGCGCTGGAGCAGGAACTGCTGGGCCGCCCCGAGCACGGCCCCCGCCACCAGCACTGCCACGAGGGCGGAGACGGCACCGAGCACCGAGCGCCCGGCGCCGACCCCCTCGATCACCCGCGCCACCAGCGCCGGCTGCGCCAGGGCCGCGGCGGCACCGACCAGGGAGAGGGCGGCCGCCAGCCCGATCGCCCGCCGGTGGGGACGCAGCAGCGGCAGCAGGTCCCGCACCCGGGCGGTCGGCGGCGGCGCCTCGGCGCTCACCTCGCCCCGGTCAGCGCTCGCCGCCGGCCAGGACCCCGACGACCGCGGTGAGGAGCCGCGCGTGGTGCTCCAGCAGCTGCGGTCGGTGCCCGTCCGGGCGGACGGCGGCCACGTGCCCGGCGCCGGACCAGAACTCGTCGCCGTCGTCGGTGCCCAGGAGCAGGGCGTGCACCGAGGGGTCCTGCGCCAGCCGGTGCAGCCGCGGGTCGTCCTCGCCCGCGAGCAGCAGCCAGCGGGCGTCGAAGGCCGGGTCGCCGGACTGCAGCGGCACCATCCCGCCGGTGCGGTGCCGCCAGAACCGGGCCGGGCTGAGGCGGAAGACGGGCAGCCGGTCCAGCATCGGCGCCGCCGTGACCGCGAACTCCGGGACGACGTAGCGCCCCGAGGCGTAGACGACGTCGAACGCCACCAGCTCGATCCCACCGGCGCGGCCGCGCAGCACGTTGCCCGCCCGGTGGTCCTTGGTCGCGCGCACCGGGGAGCTGGCGATCAGGTCCGCCAGCACGGCGTCCTGCGGTGCGGTGCCGTCGCTGACGGTCCAGCCCTGCTGGAGCGCCCAGCCCTGGGCGCCCACCAGGTCGCCCTGGTAGGCGAAGACCTCGTCGGCGGCGCGCCGGGCCCGGCTGCCCTGCCGCCGCTCCGGTCGCCAGCCCCCGCCGGGCGCCGGCTGA
>NZ_SPQP01000066.1 GCF_004571075.1 Blastococcus sp. TF02A-35 | reverse complement strand
AACTCCAGCCGCGAACGAGCCGACGTGCTCCCCGGCTGGCTGCACACTTACAACCACCACCGCAGCCACACCGCACTCGACGGCCAATCACCGATCAGCCGCGTCAACGACCTACCTGGTCACTACAGCTAGCGCAGGCCGGCGAAGGCGACGGCCGCGGCGGCGGCCACCCCGAGGGAGTCCACGCCGGCGCGCATCGGGATCCGGGCGCGCACCCTCGCCGCCCGCTGCGCCTCCGGGGTCAGCCCCGGGCCCTCCGCCCCCAGGAGCACCGCCGTGCGGGGGTTCGCCCGCGGGTCGACGTCGGTCAGGTCGACCGCGTCGCCCGCGGGCGTGAGCGCGACGGTGAGGTAGCCGGCCTCGTGCAGCCGGTCCAGCCCGCCGGGCCAGTCGGGCAGCACGGCGAACGGCAGCGAGAGCACGTGCCCCATGGAGACGCGGACCGACCGGCGGTAGAGCGGGTCGGCGCAGCGAGGGTCCAGCAGCAGCCCGTCGACGCCGAGGGCGACCGCGGACCGGGCGATCGACCCGAGGTTCTCCGCGTCGTTGAGCGCCTCGAGGACGGCCAGCCGCCGTGGCGCCGCCGGGTCGGGGCCCGCGAGCAGCCCGTCGAGGTCGGCCGGTGGGCGCCGGTCGGCAGAGGCCACCACGCCCCGGGTCAGCCGGAACCCGATGACCTCCGAGAGCACCCACTTGTCGGCCTCGTAGGCGGGGACGCCCTCGGGCAGGTCCAGCGCCGCGACCCGGCCGGGCACCCCGAACACCGCGCGCACCCGGTACTCCGAGGCCAGCAGCCGTTCCACGGCCGGGACGCCCTCGACGATCACCGGGCCCGTGCCGCGCTCGCGGCCCGCGGGCCGGTCGCCCGCCTTGAGGTCGCGGAAGTCGTCGACCCGCGGGTCGGCCGGGTCGGTGATGACGACGGGCTCTGGCACCCCCTGATCATCCCTGGGGCCGTTCGGCCCGCGGCGGCAGGCATTGACCGCTCCCGCACAACTCATCTAGCGTTGACTTCATCAGCCGTTGAGTTTCGAGGGAGAGCGTCATGGACGCCGTCACCGTCACCGATCTCGTCGTCGACCGCGGGAGGCGCCGGGTGCTGCCGGGCGTCGGCTTCACCGTCCCCGCCGGCCAGGTCACCGGCCTGCTCGGGCCGAGCGGCAGCGGGAAGAGCACGCTGATCCGGGCGATCGTCGGGGTGCAGCGGGTGCGCTCGGGCACCGTCGAGGTGCTCGGGCACCCGGCCGGCTCCCCCGCCCTGCGCGACCGCGTCGGCTACGTCACCCAGGCGCCCAGCGTGTACGCCGACCTGACCGTGCGGGAGAACGCCCGGTACTTCGCCGCCCTGTACGGCCGGGGCGCCCGCGAGGCCGACGCCGCCGTCGCCGACGTGGGGCTGGCGTCGGCCGCCGGGCAGCTGGTCGGGGACCTCTCCGGCGGGCAGCGGGGCCGGGCGTCCCTCGCCTGCGCCCTCGTGGGCGACCCGGAGGTGCTCGTCCTCGACGAGCCCACCGTCGGCCTGGACCCGGTGCTGCGGGTCGAGCTGTGGGAGAGGTTCCACGCGCTGGCGCGGGCCGGGACGACGCTCGTCGTCTCCAGCCACGTGATGGACGAGGCGGCCCGCTGCGACCGGCTGCTCCTCCTCCGGGAGGGCGCGCTGCTGGCCGACACCACCCCGGCCCGGCTGCGCGCCGACGGGCGCTCCGAGGACCTGGAGGAGGCGTTCCTGAACGTCGTCCGCGCCCGCGAGGCGGTGGCCTCGTGACCGCGGCCGTGCACCTGCGCCCCCGGCTGACCACGACGACGGCGGCCCGCGTGCTGCGCCAGCTGCGGCACGACCACCGCACGGTCGCGATGCTGCTGGTGCTGCCGAGCCTGCTCCTGGGCCTGCTCCACCTGCTGTGGGCGGACCTGCCCGCCGCCCCGGGGCAGCCCGGCACCTTCGACCGGGTCGGGCTGACGATGCTCGGCGTCTTCCCCTTCGTCGTGATGTTCCTGGTGACCAGCATCGCGATGCTCCGCGAGCGCACCTCCGGCACGCTCGAGCGGCTGCTCACCACCCCGCTGTCGCGGCTGGACCTGCTGCTCGGCTACGGCCTGGCGTTCGGCCTGGCTGCGGGGCTGCAGGCGGCGGTCACCGTCACGGTGGCGACGACGCTCTACGACCTCGACGTCGCCGGCCCGGTCTGGCTCGTGGGGCTCATCGCCGTCGTCGACGCGGTGCTCGGCGTCGCGCTCGGGCTGCTGGCCAGCGCGTTCGCGCGCAGCGAGTTCCAGGCCGTGCAGCTCATGCCGGTGGTCGTGCTGCCGCAGTTCTTCCTGTGCGGGCTGCTCGTGCCACGCGAGCAGATGGACGGGTGGCTGCAGGCCGTCAGCGACGCCCTCCCCCTCACCTACGCGGTCCAGGCCCTCCAGGAGGTCGGGCGCTCGCCGGAGGCGACGGGCACCATGTGGACCGACGTCGGCGTCGTCGCCGGCGCGGCCGTGCTCGCCCTCGCCCTGGCGGCGGCGACCCTGCGGAGGAGGACCGACTGAGCACCACCGACCAGCCGCGACGGCGGACCGGACGGCGCCCCGGCAGCCCCGAGACCCGGGACGCCGTCCTGGCCGCGGCCCGCGCGGCCTTCGCCGAGCGCGGCTTCGACGGCGCGACCATCCGCCAGATCGCCACGGCCGCCGGCGTCGACCCGGCGCTCGTGCACCACTACTTCGGCAGCAAGGACCAGCTCTTCCTCGCCGCGGTCGAGGCGCCGGCGGACCCGGCCGAGCTCCTGCCGGCGCTGCTGGCGGCTGGGCCCGACCACGTGGGCGAGGGCGTCGTCCGGACCCTGCTGGGCGTGTGGGACGGCCCGGCGCAGGCCGCCGGGCTGGCGCTGGTGCGCTCCGCCGTCGGCAACGAGTGGACCGCCAGGCTGCTCCGCGAGTTCCTGGTGACCCAGGTGCTCCGCCGGGTGCTGGGCACGCTCGACCTGTCGCCGCGCGAGGCGGAGGTGCGCGGCGGCCTCGCCGCCTCGCAGCTGATCGGGCTGGTCGTCGGCCGGTACGTGCTGCGCATCGAGCCGCTGGCCTCGGCCGACGCCGAGGAGCTGGTCGCCGCGATCGGCCCGTCGGTGCAGCGCTACCTCACCGGCGACATCGCCCTGCCGGGCTGACCGCCGCTCAGGCCTCCGCGACGGCGACCGGAGCCACCGCCGCGTGCTCGGGCAGCACGCCGGTCCGGTGGCGCTGGCGGAGCCGGTAGTACGCCAGCCCGACGAGCGCGATCGCCCCGATGAACAGGGCCGCACCCCACTGCAGGTACCAGTGGTACGGCTCGGTGGCGTTGTAGACCTCGCGGCGCGGCCAGCCGAGGTTGACCGCCATGCCGGCGCCCCACAGGACCGCCAGCACGTTGACCGGCAGGCCCCAGCGGCCCAGGGAGAAGTGCCCCCGCCCCGCGCCGTCCGCCGGCCCGGGCCAGCGCCCGCGCAGCCGGCTGATGAGCATCGGCACCGTGACCAGGAGGTAGGCCAGGTAGATCATCACGACGGCGATGCTGGTGATCACCGTGAAGATCTGCGGCTGCCGGATGTTGATCAGCAGGATGGCGATCGACAGCGACCCGATGACGACGGCCGGGACGACCGGGGTCTTGAACCGCGGGTGCACCTTCGCCAGCCGGGCCGAGCCGGGCAGGTTGTTGTCCCGCGCCATCCCGAACATCATCCGGATCGTCGCGGTGTGCACGGCCAGGCAGCAGACGGTGATGGCGACGACGATGGCGAGCAGGAAGACCCGGCCGATGCCGCTGCCCGCCGCCTGGAGCAGCACGTACTGCAGGCCACCGGTGCTCGAGGACAGCTGGGGGTCCCGGATGTCCTCGACCGCCATGAGGCCGAACAGCAGGATGAGGCCGCCGAGGACGAAGGACGCCGTGATCGCCCGCAGGATCGCCCGCGGGGCGGTGCGCCGCGCGTCCACGGTCTCCTCGCCCAGCGAGCTGGCCGTGTCGAAGCCGTACATCACGTAGCCCGAGGCCAGCGCGGCGACCAGGAAGGCCCCCAGGTAGCCCAGGTCCTGGCCCTGGCCGGCCCCGGCGGTGTCCAGGACGACGTCCGGGCCGCGCGTGGCGTGCACGGCGAGCAGCACGATGATGAGCACCGCGGCGATGAGCTCGATGAACACACCGGTGCTGTTGATGCGGGCCATGAGCTTGACGCCGAAGACGTTCACCAGCGTGGTGAAGACGATCAGGGCGCTGCCCAGGATGACGGCGTTGACGGCGTAGTCGTAGGGACCGGTGCCGTCGCCGACGACCTGGAAGCCGGACCACAGCTGGGGCAGCGTGATCTGGTAGGCCAGCACGGTCGCCGACAGCGTCACGATGGACGCCGTCAGCATCATCCAGCCGGCCATCCAGGCGGTGGTGCGGTTCCCCAGGCGCTTGGTCCAGTTGTAGAGCGAGCCGGCGACCGGGTAGCGAGCCGCGAGCTCGGCGAAGCACAGGGCCACCATGAGCTGGCCGACGAAGACGACCGGCCAGGACCAGACGTAGGCCGGCCCCCCGGCGCCGAAGCCGAAGTAGAAGAGCTGGAACGTGCCGGTGAGGATCGAGATGTAGCTGACCCCGGCCGCGAAGCTGGCGAACCGGCCGAGGCTGCGGTCCAGCTGCTGCCGGTACCCGAACCCGGCGAGCGGGTCGGCGTCGCCCTGCCGGTCGGCCGGTGCCGCCTCGGCGCTCATCGGGCGGTCCGGGCGAGCTGGCGGCTCTGCGCGACGAGGCGGCCGGTGGAGTCCCAGATCCGGTAGTCCTCGTCGGTCCACCCGCCGGCTATCTCGCTGGCCCGGGCCTCGACCAGGCACCACCCCGGTGCCGGCAGCGCCCGCACCAGCACCTGGAGCTGCACGGTCGGCGCCCAGCCCATGCGCCCGGTGGCGAAGCTGGTGGGCGGCAGCACGTCGGCGAAGGTGAGCAGGGCCAGCGGGTCGGCCGGCCGGCCGTCGGACAGCCGCACCCACGCGCGCAGCACCGGCTCGTCACCGGGCCGGCCGAGGGCCCACATCGCGGTCGCCGGGTCCAGCCGGCTCTCGACGTGCCTGGTCAGGCCGGGGAGCTGGATCGGAACGGCGGCCAGGTGCGCGTTGCCCGCCATGTCGATGCACTCGTCGGGCCCGGGCACCGACGGCACGGGCAGCGAGTACTCGGAGGCGCTGTCGGTGAGCGTCGCGGTCGTCGCCTGCACGGTGATCACCGGGCCGCCCTCGTCGGCGAGCGTGACCAGCGAGTGCGCGAGCGTCCGCCCGGCCGGACCGGGGGTCACCGTCAGGGTGGCCGGGCCGCCGGCCCCGGCGCGCAGGTAGCTGGCCGACATCGCCACGGGGTGCTCGTGCGGGCTCTCCATCACCGCGGCCCGGCCGGCGACGGCCAGCAGGTAGCCGCCGTTGAGGATGCCGTTGCCGACGTCCCAGGTGGGGTCGAGCTCGGCCACGAGCGCGGGGCCCTCCGCCCGCCGCACGGCGGTGGCGAGGTCGAAGGCGGAGGTCTGATCGATCTGCGACACGGAGCACAGGGTGCCAGGGTGATCGACATGGACCACACCCACCTCGGCCGCAGCGGTCTCCGGGTCTCCCGGCTGTGCCTGGGCACCATGAACTTCGGCTGGAAGACCGAGGAGGGCGACTCGCACGCGATCATGGACCGGGCGCTGGCCGAGGGGGTCAACTTCTTCGACACGGCGAACGTCTACGGCTTCGACGCGGGCAAGGGCCGCACCGAGGAGGTGCTCGGCAGCTGGTTCGCCCAGGGCGGGGAGCGCCGGGAGAAGACCGTGCTGGCCACCAAGGTCTACGGCGGCATGTCGGACTGGCCCAACGACACCTTCCTGTCGGCGCGGAACATCGTGCGCGCCTGCGAGGCGTCGCTGCGCCGGCTCGGCACCGACTGGATCGACCTCTACCAGTTCCACCACGTGGACCTGGAGACGCCGTGGGACGAGATCTGGCAGGCGTGCGAGACGCTCGTCGCCCAGGGCAAGGTGCTCTACGTCGGGTCGTCGAACCACGCCGCGTGGCAGATCGTCGAGGCCAACGCCGTCGCCGCCCGGCGCAGCTTCACCGGCCTGGTCAGCGAGCAGTCGCACTACAACCTGCTCACCCGGCACGTGGAGCTGGAGGTGCTCCCGGCCGCGCAGCACCACGGCGTCGGCATCCTGCCGTGGAGCCCGCTCGCCGGCGGCCTCCTGGGCGGGGCGCTGGAGAAGGCCGAGGGCGCCCGGCGCACCGAGGAGCGGCAGCTGCGGCGGATCGAGCGGCACCGTCCCGCGCTGGAGGCCTACGAGGCGCTGTGCCGTGAGCTCGGGCACGCCCCGGCCGACGTCGGGGTCGCCTGGCTGCTGCACCAGCCGGCCGTGACCGCGCCGATCGTCGGCCCGCGCACCATGGAGCAGCTCGAGGGCGGGCTGCGGGCGCTGGGGATCGGCCTGGACGAGGCCACCCTGGCCCGGCTGGACGAGATCTTCCCGGGCTACCGGGCCGCACCTATGGAGTACGCGTGGTGAGCGGCCAGGTGGCGACGGCGTCGTAGCGGACGGCCGCACCGAGCCGGCTCTCCCACAGCCGGACGTCGCGCACCGGCCAGGCCGGTCCCCGGTAGCCGGCCAGCCGGTCGGTCAGCGAGCCGTCTGCCGGCTGCCGGGGGCGCCACCGCCCGAGGGTCAGGTGCGGCCGGAACGGCCGGTCCTCCACCTCCAGGCCGAGACGCCGGCCGACGCCGGCCAGCCGGCCGGCGAGGGACACCAGCGGGTCGACGTCGCCGTCGAGACCGGCCCACGCCACCTGGGGACGGCGCAGCGAGCCGAACCGCCCTCCCCCGGCCAGCCGCAGCGTCATCGGGGGCGTCGCGGCGACCGCCGGCGCCGCCGCCGCGACCAGCTCCGGGACCAGGTCCCCGGGCACCTGGCCGAGGAACAGCAGCGTCAGGTGCCAGCGCCCGGGGTCGCCCCACCGGGGCGCGCCCGGGGCGTCGCGCAGCGGCACGAGCGCCTCGGCGAGGTGGCGACGCGCCGGCTCGGGCGGGTCGACGGCGAAGAACAGCCTGCGCGAGGTCAGACCGGCACCCGCAGCCCGGCGGCTTGCAGGGCGGCGAGCAGGCGCAGCCGCTCGACGTCCCGGGCCCGCCCGTCGGCCAGCCCGGCGAGCGACGTCGGCACGCCGAGGATGGCGGCCGCCTCGGCCAGGACGTCGTCGTAGGCGGCCTGCACCGCCCGGCGGCGGGCCATGGGGACGCCGGCGGGGACGAGCTCCACCTGGCGGCCCAGCCGGCGCAGGTCGGCGGCGACCGCCTCCACGGGACGGCCCGCCGGGACGGGGTGGCGGACGGCGCGCCGGCGGGCGGCCCAGCCGGTCAGGCGGCGCACGACCGGCCCGCCGTAGGCGACCACCCCGGCGAAGGCGGCCAGCAGCACCACGAGCTCGACCAGCGCGGTGGCCATGGCGCGCCCCCTGGGCAGGTGCGGGATCCGGCGAGGCCGAAGGTACCCCCGGGTCAGAGCGACTGCTGGCCCGGCGCCCGCTCGGCGAGGGTCTCCTCGGCCGCGCGCAGCTGCGGGGACGGCGGGCGCGGGGCCACCCGCAGGCCCAGCCGCAGCGGCGACCGTCCGACGGTGAGCCGCACCTCGTGCCGCCGGGCCAGGAAGGCGGCCGCGCCCAGCCCCGCCACGACGCAGACCGAGCCGCCGAGGATCAGCCCCCACGGCGCGCCGAGGTGCTCGGAGACCCAGCCGACCAGCGGGGCCCCGACCGGCGTGCCCCCCATGAAGCACATGAAGTAGAGCGCCATCACCCGCCCGCGCATCTGCGGGTCGACGCCGAGCTGCACGAAGCTGTTGTTGGCCACGCTGAACATCAGCCCGGCCGCGCCGGTGGGCACCAGCATCACGGCGAAGCTGAGATAGGTCGGCATCAGCCCCGAGACGACGGTCAGCAGGCCGAACACCACCGCGGACCCGACCAGGAACCGCTGCCGGGGGCGGACGCTGCGCCGGGTGGACAGCAGCGCACCGGACAGCGAGCCGACCGCGAAGGCGGTCGAGAGCAGGCCGAACGCCTCGGCGCCGAGGTCGAAGGTCTCCCGGGCCATCAGCGCGATGGTGACCTGGTAGTTGAAGCCGAAGGTGCCGAGCACGAACGCCAGCGCCATCGCCAGGACCAGGTCCGGGTGCGCCCAGGTGTAGGCCAGCCCCTCGCGGAGCTGCCCGCGCCTGCGCGCGACCGGGGTGCTGGGCTGCAGCTCGTCGGTGCGCATGCCGGCCAGCGCGCCGATGGTGAACGCGAAGCTCGCCGCGTTGAGGAAGAAGGCCGGGGCCGTGTCCCCGCCCGCGGCCCCGATGAGCAGCCCGGCCAGGGCCGGCCCGACGAGCCGGGCGCCGTTGAAGATCGTCGAGTTCAGGCTGACGGCGTTGGTGAGCAGGCCGGGGCCGACCATCTCGGAGACGAACGCCTGCCGCACGGGCGCGTCGACGGCCGACACCGCGCCCAGCCCGCCGGCCAGCACGAACACGTGCCACAGCGCCACCGCGCCGGTGGCGACCAGCACGCCGAGGACCAGCGAGAGCAGCCCCATGAGCGCCTGGCTGACCAGGAGCATCCGGCGCTTGGAGTACCGGTCGGCCAGCACGCCGCCGTACATGCTGAGCAGCAGCGAGGGGCCGAACTGCAGCGCGGTGATCAGCCCGAGCGCGACACCGCTGCCGTCGGACAGCTGCAGCACCAGCCAGTCCTGGCCGATCCGCTGCATCCAGGTGCCGGTCAGGCTGAGCAGGTTCGCCGAGGCGTACCGGCGGTAGTTCCGCACGCGGAGCGCGCGGAACATCCCGGTGCCCTGCTCGGACGCGGGCCGCTGGTCAGTGCTCGTCCAGGTCACCCACCACTGGCCAGCTTGTCCATGATCTCCGCGGCCTCGCGCAGGACGGTGCGCTCCTCCGGGGTCAGCTCCTGCAGCCGGCCGGCCAGCCAGGCCTCGCGGGCCTGCGCCTCCGCCGAGAGCATCTCCTCGGCGGCCGGCGTGAGCCCGATGATGACCTGCCGCCCGTCGGTCGGGTGCGGCGTGCGGGTGACCAGGCCCATGCCCTCGAGCGCCACCACGACCCGCGTCATCGACGGCGGCTGAACCCGCTCGTGGGCCGCCAGCTCCCCGGGGCTCATCGGCCCGTGCCGCTTGAGCGTCGACAGCGCCGCGAGGTGGGTGAGCGTCACCGAGGTGTCGACGCGCTGGTTGCGCAGCCGACGGGAGAACCGCATGACCGACAGACGCAGCTCGTGCGAGAGCGCGGCCGTGTCCAGCGTCGTCCGACCCACGATCGTTAACCTAACTCACTAGTCGGGTCAGAAGAGCTGCTGCAGGGGCTCCAGCGCGAAGTAGACGACGAACAGCGCGGCCACGACCCACATCAGCGGGTGGATCTCCCGACGCCGCCCGACCGCCAGGCGCAGCAGCACGAAGCTGATGACACCGGCACCGATGCCGTTGGTGATCGAGTACGTGAACGGCATGAGCGCGATCGTCAGGAACGCCGGGATCACCAGCGACATGTCGTCCCAGGCCAGGTTCCGGATCTGGGTGATCATCATGGCGCCGACGATGACCAGGGCGGGCGCCGCGGCCTCCGACGGGACGACCTGCACCAGCGGGCTGAACAGCGTGGCGACGAGGAACAGCACGCCGGTGACGACGCTGGCCAGACCCGTGCGGGCGCCGTCGGCGACGCCTGCGGTGCTCTCGATGTAGGTCGTGTTCGACGACACCGAGCCGGCACCACCCGCGGCCGCGGCGAGCGAGTCGACCAGCAGGACCGGCTGGGACTTCGGCAGGTTCTTCTTCTCGTCCAGCAGGTCGGCCTCGGCGCCCACGGCGGTCACGGTGCCGACGGTGTCGAAGAAGTCGGCGATCATGATCGAGAAGACGATGAGCAGCGCGGCGATGACGCCGATGCGCTCGAAGCCGCCGAACAGCGAGAAGTTCCCGATCAGCGAGAGGTCGGGGGTGCCCACGACGTCCTCGGGCATCGTCGGCACCTGCAGCGCCCAGCCGCGCGGGTTCACCGCGCCGTCGTCGCCGAACTTGAGGCCGACCTCGGCGACCGCCTCGATCACGATGGCCAGCACGGTCGAGACGACGATGCCGATGAGCAGCGCCCCGCGCACCTTGCGGACGACGAGCACCGCGGTGAGCAGCAGGCCGATGACGAAGACCAGGATCGGCCAGCCGGCGAGCTGCCCCTCGACACCGAAGGAGATCAGCGGGTTGCCGGGCCGGATGATGCCGGCGTCGGCCAGGCCGATGATGGTGAGGAAGAAGCCGATGCCGACCGCGATCGCCGTCTTCAGCTGGGCCGGGATGGCCTCGAAGACCGCGCGGCGGAAGCCGGTGAGCACCAGCAGCGTGATCAGCAGGCCCTCGAGCACGACCAGGCCCATGATCTCGGGCCAGGACAGCTGGGTGGCCGCGAAGACCGCGACGATCGCGTTGATGCCCAGCCCGGTCGCGACCGCGAGCGGGTACCGGCCGACGACGCCCATCAGCAGGGTCATGGCACCGGCGATGAGCGCGGTCACCGCGGCGACCGAGGCGAACGGCAGCGTGTTCCCGTCGACGTCGGCGCCGGACAGGATGATCGGGTTGAGCACCACGATGTAGGCCATCGTGAAGAAGGTCGTGACGCCGCCGCGCACCTCGCGGCCGACGGTCGACCGGCGCGCGCTGATCTCGAAGAAGCGGTCCACGCCGTTCTTCGGGCGGACCCGGGGCCCCTCGCTGCGGCGCGGGCCGGCCGCGACGTCGACGGGCGTGCCGCCGTCGGCGGTGGCGGACGAGCCAGCGGTCGGGCGGGAACTGTCGGGCATCGCGGTTCTCCCGGGAACGAGGCAGCGGACACGGCGGGCGACGCTGCCCGCGCCCGGCCGGAGACGGCAACGAGCGGCGACAGCGTGCCACACGCCTGGACCGGCCCGGCTCGCCCGTGACCGACCCGCAATCTAGGGTGCCCCCGTGCCCGGTCCCGGAAAGCAGGCTCCGCCCCCGCTGCAGGTCGACACCGCGCGGGTCGTCCTGGCCGGGATGGCGGTGTGGGCGGTGGCCCTCGTCGTCCTGCTGGTGCTGGGCGACCGCGTCGACCGGATGTGGACCTGGACCTGCGTCGCCGCCCTCGGCCTGGCCGTCCTCGGCCTGGGCATCATGCGCTGGCAGGGCCAGGGCCGCCCCGGGGACCAGGGCGGCTCCGAGGACTAGAGGACGTCGTAGTCCGAGGTGTCGTAGCGCGCCGAGGTGACCACCTCGGTGTCCTGGGTGACCACCAGCGTGGCCTGGCTGTGCGCGCCGCAGCCGTAGTCGGCGGTGACCACCCGGCCGTCGGCCGGGGCGTACGCGTTCCCGCAGGCGCCGACCATCTGCCGCAGCGAGCCGGCCAGCGGCAGGTAGAAGCCGCAGGTCGCGCAGGGGCCGGGCGCCTGCCGGGCCATGGGCGCGGTGGGGCCGAACTCCCCCGCCGTCCAGCGGCCGACGGCCTCCGACCGGCCCTCGCGGGACATGACCCGCTCGCGGCCGAGGCCGATCTCCGACGCCACGACCCGCCCCTCGGGGTCCTCGGCCGAGTCGTCGTCCACGGTGTATGCCGGCGCCAGCCGGGTGTCGTCCTCGGTGGAGGGCAGGACGTCGCCGACCGAGAGGTCGCCGGGGCGGAGCCGCTCGTGCCACGGCACCCAGGCCGGCGCCAGGAGGGCCTGCTCGCCGGGGAGGAGGACGACCTCGTCGACGGTGACCCGGTCCTCCCCGGGGACGCGCGCGAGGGTGACCGCCCAGTGCCAGCCGACGTAGCCCGGCAGCCGGCTGGCGAACGTGTGCGTCACCACCTCGCCGAGCTCGGGGCCGGCGTCGGCCTCGGGGGCGGCACCGAGGTGCTCGCCCACCAGGGCGGCGTCACCGGCCGACTCGACGGCGGCCTCCCGGGCCTGCTCGACCGCGGCGGTCAGCGGGTCGGCCGTGGCGGAGGCGGGCCGGACTGCGGCGGGGGCGTGGGACACACCCCCATTGTGTCGGACGCGGGGCCGCGCCCGACACAGCGCGTCCCCCACGGCAGCGGGCACCGGGACCGGACGCCCAGGCAGGTGCGGCACCATGGGGGCGTGTCCGCCTCCCGACGCCCCGGCGCACCCCGGCGGTACCGGCTGTCCGGGCGCCGGAACGCGGCCGGGCCGGACCGGGTCGACACCACCCCGCTCGGCGTCCCGCGCCCGCACACGCGCCCGATGCCCACCGCGGCGGCGCAGCCGCCGGGCGACGACCGGCCGACGGCGGCGATCCCCGCACCAGCCACACGCCGCCGACGTCGGAGCTCTTCTCGAACAGCACGAGGTCGGTGACCCCGGCCTCCTTGAGCCGCACCGCCGCCGCGATGCCCCCGAACCCGCTGCCGATGATGGCGACGCTCGTCACAGC
>NZ_SPQP01000065.1 GCF_004571075.1 Blastococcus sp. TF02A-35 | reverse complement strand
TGCCGGGACGGCGGCCCTGGCGCACGGCCTCCTCGACTTTCGCGACCACCTTCCTCGCGCTTGAGCGCCGCCGCCGCCTCGGCGGCGTCGCGCTCGGCCTCGGCGAGCCGGTCGGCCAGCTCCTCCACCCGCGCCTGCAGCTCCGACCGCCGGGCGGCCAGCTCCTCGGTCGCCCGGCGGTGCTCCTCGAGGACGGACTCCGCCTCCTCGGCCGCGGCGGTCGCCTCGTCGGCCGCCTCCTGCGCCGCCGCCAGCTCGCGACGGCGCTTCTCCTCGGCGGCGCGGCGACGCTCCTCCTGCTCGCGGCGACGGCGGTCGGCGGCGGACTCCTCGTCGTCGTCCGCCTGCGTCTTGGTCGCCCGGGTCCGCTCGCGCTTCGCGGCCGGCTCCGGCGGCGGCACCAGGCGCAGCTTCGGGCGGCCGGTCGCCTCGCCCATGCCGCTGTAGGACATCGGGCTGGTGAGCCGGCCGGTGAGCAGGTCCTCCCCCGCCCCCGGGTCGGACATCGCGGCCCGCAGCGTCTCCTCCACCTGGGTGGCGACGGCGGTGCTGACCGGGTGGCCGCGCTCGGCGGCGATCGCCCGGGCCTGGCGGGTGAGCGCCGCGAGCAGCTGCCGGCGCTGGACGTCGAGCGCCTTGAGCTGGTCGCCGGCGAGGTTCTGCTGGGCGTCGCGGAGCAGGTCGCCCAGCTCCACCAGCCCCTCGATCTCCTCGCGGTGGGCGCGCACGAGCAGGTTGCAGACCCAGGCCGCTGTCGAGGGCTTGGGCAGCGCGCCGATCGCCTTGGCCAGCGCCTTGTCGCCGGCGGCCTTCGCCTCGTCCTGGCGGGCGGTGCGCGCGGCGACGAACTCCTCGGGCACGACCTCGTAGAGCTCGTCGGCGACGTCGTCCAGGTCCACCGCCACCTCCTCCAGTACTGCGAACTCGTGGTGATCAGCGCCTGATCACCACGAGTTCGTAGCACTCGTCGCGCTCAGCAGCAGGCCGGGTCGCGCTGCGCGGACGTCGCGCCCTCCAGGTCGGGGCGGGCGTCGGCGGTGACGGTGTAGACCTCCCACCGCTCGGCACCCGGTCCGGTGACCCAGACCTTGTCCTGGACGGCGTGGCAGCAGGTGGTGCCCGGCTCCTCCAGGGTGGCCAGGCCGGCCTCCGCCAGCCGCGACGTGGCGGCGGTGACCTCCTCGGTGGAGGGCACCTCGACGCCGAGGTGGTCCATGCGGGTGGTCTCCCCCGGCTCACCCTCGAGCAGGACCAGCTTCAGGGGCGGCTCCACGACGGCGAAGTTGGCGTAGCCGGGACGGCGCTTGGCCGGGGCGGTGCCGAACAGGCGCGAGTAGAAGTCCACCGCCGCCTCGAGGTCGGCGACACGGAGAGCGAGCTGGACACGGGACACGAGGACCTCCTGGGAGAAGACATCGACGGTTGTCGATGCATGGTCCGAGAAGGAACACCACGCATCGATGCTTGTCAATACGACGACGATCGTTATGATCGGCGCCGATGTCCGCGACCGAGGAGCTGACGATGAGCGAGCCCGGCCTGGCGTGCTGCACGCCGCTGTCCGGCACGGCGATGTCCGCGGAGCAGGCCGAGCAGGTCGCCCCGCTGCTGAAGGCGCTGGCCGACCCGGTGCGGCTGCGGCTGGTCAGCCTCATCGCCTCCAGCGCCAGCGGCGAGGCGTGCGTCTGCGACCTCAACGACGCGTTCGACC
The DNA here is from genome assembly GCF_004571075.1 of Blastococcus sp. TF02A-35. Lineage (GTDB taxonomy): Bacteria > Actinomycetota > Actinomycetes > Mycobacteriales > Geodermatophilaceae > Blastococcus. Next base: position 11,260 of record NZ_SPQP01000065.1, on the reverse strand, counting down.
TGACCCAGGCCACCATCAGCCACCACCTCAAGGTGCTGCACTCGGCCGGGCTCCTCGACCGCGACAAGCGCGGAGTGTGGGTCTACTACGCGGTGCGGCCCGAAGCGCTCCGCGCCGTCGCCACCCTCTTCACCACGGCCGTGCCGGCATGAGCGACGCCGTCCGCGAGGACGCGCGCACCGACGTCCCCGCCGACGCCCCGGTCCTGGAGCGGCTCTCGACCCTCGACCGGTTCCTGCCGGTCTGGATCATCGCCGCGATGGCGCTGGGGCTGGCGCTGGGCCGCTGGATCCCGGGCCTGGACGACGCGCTCTCGGCGGTGGAGGTGGGCGACGTCAGCCTGCCGATCGCGATCGGCCTCCTGCTGATGATGTACCCGGTGCTGGCCAAGGTGCGGTACTCCGAGCTGGACCGGGTCACGGGCGACCGGAAGCTGCTGGGCGCCTCCCTGGTGCTCAACTGGGTGATCGGCCCCGCGCTGATGTTCGCCCTGGCCTGGCTGCTGCTCCCCGACCTCCCCGAGTACCGCACCGGCCTGGTCATCGTGGGCCTGGCCCGCTGCATCGCGATGGTGCTGATCTGGAACGACCTGTCCTGCGGTGACCGCGAGGCGGGCGCCGTCCTGGTGGCGCTGAACTCGGTGTTCCAAATCCTCGCCTTCGCCGTGCTCGGCTGGTTCTACCTGCAGGTGCTGCCCGGCTGGCTGGGCCTGCCGACGACGTCGGCGGAGTTCAGCTTCTGGGCCATCGTGGCCTCGGTCGGCGTCTTCCTCGGCATCCCGCTGGTAGCCGGCTTCCTCACCCGGACCATCGGCGAGCGGACCAGGGGCCGCGACTGGTACGAGGACTCCTTCCTGCCGAGGATCGGCCCCGTCGCCCTCTACGGGCTGCTGTTCACGATCGTCATGCTCTTCGCACTCCAGGGCGACGCCGTCACCTCCCAGCCGTGGGACGTCGCCCGCATCGCGCTGCCGCTGCTGGCCTACTTCGCGCTGATGTTCGGCGGCTCGTTCCTGCTCGGCATGCGGCTCCGCCTGGGCTACGCCAAGACCGCGACGCTGGCCTTCACCGCCGCGGGCAACAACTTCGAGCTCGCCATCGCCGTCGCCATCGGCACCTTCGGCGTCACCAGCGGCCAGGCGCTGGCCGGCGTCGTCGGCCCGCTCATCGAGGTGCCGGTGCTCGTCGGGCTGGTCTACGTCGCGCTGCGGGCGCGCCGCCGCTTCTTCCCCGGGGAGGTCGTCCGATGAGGCCGTCGGTCCTGTTCGTCTGCGTGCACAACGCCGGCCGCTCCCAGATGGCCGCCGGCTGGCTGCGCCACCTGGCCGGCGACGGCGTGGAGGTGCGCTCGGCGGGCTCGGTGCCCGGCGACCGCGTCAACCCCTCGGCCGTGCAGGTCATGGCCGAGGTGGGCGTCGACATCTCCGACCAGCGGCCGAAGGTGCTCACCACCGACGCGGTCGAGGCCTCCGACGTCGTCATCACCATGGGGTGCGGCGACGCCTGCCCGGTCTTCCCCGGCAAGCGCTACCTGGACTGGCCGCTCGACGACCCGGCCGGTCAGGGCGTCGAGGCGGTCCGGCCGATCCGCGACGAGATCGAGCGCCGGGTGCGCGGGCTGCTGGCCGAGCTGGGCGTCAGCCCTCGCGGCTGAGCAGGAAGAAGAACGGGGCGGGCAGGCCGCGCAGGTCCATCAGGCCCAGCACGGTGCGGTCGTCGACCCGGCGGAAGACGTCGATGATCGGCAGGGCGTCGTAGACCATCGCCGCGGTGACGACGCCGCGGTGCTCGACCTCGCGCAGCCGGGCCCGCGGCCGCGTCGTCGTCAGCAGCGGGCGGACGGCGGCGAACGCGGCGCGGGCGACGCGCGAGTGCGCGAGGCCCGGCCGGTCCCGCAGGACGCTCACCGGGACGAGCGCCGGGTCCACCGGACGCGGGCCCGACCGGGTGCGGAACAGCAGCGGGTGCACCGTCTCCGCGTCGACGAACTCCTTGCCGTACCAGCCGTAGGACTCCAGCAGCCCGTCGAGCGGGGACCCGGTGGGCACCCCGCTGCCCCGCCACCGGCCGACCATCTCCGCAGCGGCGACCGGCGCCAGCGCGTCGAACCTCGCGAGCGCCTCGACGGGGGTGCCGACCGCGGTCACGCGACCGGGCGCTCGAACGTGACCAGCACGCCCTCCACCCCGCCGGGACCGATCCGGCCCTTCACCTCGACCGACGTGATGGCCTTGAGCTGCCAGCCCTCGCGGGCGTGCTCGTTGAGCAGCCTCTCCAGCTTGCCGCCGGACATCTTGCCGCCCATGAGCCCCTCGCGGAGCTCCTCGACCTTGTACTCGTACCGAGCCGCCATGCCTGCATCCTCCCCTCAGCCCAGCACCGGAAGGGTCCGCTTCGCCGCCAGCCGGTCCATGCCGGCCTGGATGACCGACTCCACCTCGTCGTAGATCTTCTGCACGTAGGCCTTGTCCTCGGCCCGCTCGGGGTCGGTGTCGACCTCGATCGGGTCGAGCAGCTCGGTGCGGATCTTGGCCGGGAGCGGCACGTGCGCGGGGAGGATCTCCACCGCGATCGGGAACGGGAAGCCGGCGATGATCGGCAGGTTGGCCCCGCGCAGCGTCTTCTTCAGCCCGGTGACCTTGTCGACGGCGTTGGCCAGCCACTTGCCCTCGGACAGCACGAACACGGTGTCGTGGCCGCCCACGGTGGCCACCGGCAGGATCGGGACGCCGGAGCGGATCGCCTGCTTCACGAAGCCGGTGCGCCCACCCAGGGTGGCGATGTCGCGCTTCCACCAGCTGCGCATCGAGTCGACCTCGCCTCCGGGCCAGACCACGACGTCCTCCCCCTGGGCCAGCGCCGCGCCCACGCTCTTCCGGTTCGCGGCGATGACGCCGACCGCCCGGAAGTAGTCCCCGAGGCCCGGGGCCGCCATGAGCACGTCGTGCGCGGTGCCGTGCAGCGTCCGCTTGCCGTCGAAGTGCTTCTGCCAGGCGTAGACCAGCGACCAGGCGTCCATGGTCAGGGCGCCGCCGGAGTGCACGCCGATCACCAGGCAGGTGCGGTCGGGTACCCGCTCCCAGCCCTCCACCTCGACGCGGAAGTAGTACTTCTCCAGGAAGTCGACGACCGGCTGCTGCAGCTTCAGCAGCGTCTCGTTCGGCGGGTGCGGCTCCATCGCGGCACCCACGCGCCACTGGATGAGGCGCTGGAGGATGTTCGGCTGGTCGGCGTCGTCGCCCACGGTGTGCTCCCTCGTCTCTGAAGGACCGGCGCGCCGGGGAGGCGCGTCGTGAAGCACCAACGGAGCGGCCACCCGGCGGTCACGGTGCCGAAGGGGCTTTCTCGTCCCCGATCAGGCGCTTCACCGGTGATCGTGACACGGATCACTGATGTGTACCGTCCGGCCCATGGCGCCAGACGGGTGCCGGGACGGAGACGGAGCGTGACGAAGAGGTCGGGCCGCGGCGGCAGGGCGGCCGTCGTGCTGGGAGCGGCGCTGATGGCCGTGTCGGTGGTTCCCGGGGTGGCGGCCGCCGCCCCCTCGAAGCAGGCACCACCCCTGCTCCCCATCGTGTTCGTGCACGGCAACAGCGGCTCGGCCGCGCAGTTCGAGACGCAGTTCCAGCGGTTCACCAGCAACGGCTACCCGCAGGAGCTGCTGTTCGCCTACGAGTACGACACCAGCGGCTCGGACAACACCGCCGCGGTGGCCGGTCTGGCGCCCTTCATCGACGGCGTGCTCGACCGGACCGGGGCCGACCAGGTCCTGCTGGCGGCCCACTCCCGCGGGACGGCGGTCAGCCAGACCTACCTCGCGGACCCGGCGCAGGCCGCCGAGGTCGCCCGCTACGTCAACCTGGACGGCCGCAGCGCGCCCGCCGAGCCGGGCGGCGTGCCGACGCTTGCCGTGTGGGGCGAGTGGCAGTCGCCGCCGACCCCCCGCCGCGGCACCGTGGGCTCGGTCGTCGGCGCCGAGAACCTCTACAACCCCGACCTGGGCCACACCGAGACGGTGTCCTCGGCCCGCACCTTCGGCGAGATGTACGAGTTCTTCACCGGCTCGGCGCCGCGCACCACCGACGTCGTCCCCGAGCCGCCGGGCCAGGTGACCGTCGCCGGCCGCGCCGTCCTCTTCCCGGAGAACCAGGGCTTCGCCGGCGCCACCCTCCAGCTGTGGCGGGTGGACCCGGCCACCGGCCGGCGGGCGACGGCGAAGCCCGAGCAGACGTTCGCCATCGGTACGACCGGCGCGTTCGGCCCGGTCAAGGTCAACGGGCGGCACACCTACGAGTTCGCCCTCGTCCGGCCCGACGGCTCGGTGCACCACTTCTACCAGTCGCCGTACACGCGCTCGGACCACTTCGTGCGGCTGAACAGCGCCCTCACCGGCACCGGCCTGGAGCGCTTCGTCCCCCGCAGCGAACAGCACGTGAACGTCTCGCTGATCCGGGCCCGGGAGATCTGGGGCGACCAGGGAGCGGCGTCGGACTCCATCCGGGTCGACGTGCTCGGTGACGCCGTCGCCCCCCTGGAGGTCGCCACCCCCGTGACGACACCCCGCTCCAGCACCCCCGGCAGCCCGCTCGGCCAGGTCGGCGAGGTCAACGCGCTGTTCCTGACCGACGTCGGCCCGCGCACCGGTCCGACGACGTACGGGCCGCCGGACCGGTCGACCGACCTGTCGAAGGGCGACCTCTTCCCGTTCAACACCCTCACGTTCCTGAACGGGGTCGACGCCTACCTGCCCTCCTCGCCGCAGGGCCGTGAGCCGATCCGCATCGAGGTGCGACCGCGCGGCGGCGGGGCCACCGAGGTGATCACCGTGCCCGGCCTGGCCTCGACCGCCGACCGGATCTCGGTGACCCTGCGCGACTCGACGCAGAGCTCGTACGGGTTCCCGGCCGGACGCTGAGCGTCCGCGCACCGGGGCCGGCTCAGGCCCCGGTGCGCGGCGCCTCCCAGAGGTCGATGCCGCTGTCGACCGCGTGCTGGTCGATGGCCGCCAGCTCGTCCGCGGAGAAGGACGGGTTCGCCAGCGCGCCGACGTTCTGCTCCAGCTGGCCGACGCTGCTGGCACCGACGAGGACCGTCGTCACCCGCTCGTCCCGCAGCGCCCACGCCAGCGCCATCTGGGCCAGGCTCTGGCCGCGCGCCTGCGCCATGTCGTTCAGCGCGCGCACGTGGCCCAGCGCCTCCGCGGTGAGCAGGTCGGTCGACAGCGACTTGCCCTGGCTGGCCCGCGAGCCCTCCGGCACGCCGCCCAGGTACTTGTCGGTGAGCATCCCCTGCGCCAGCGGGGAGAACGCGATGCAGCCGGCACCGACGTCGGCGAGGGTGTCCAGCAGCCCCTCGGTCTCGACCCAGCGGTTGAGCATGGAGTACGAGGGCTGGTGGATCAGCAGCGGCGCCCCGAGGTCGGCCAGGATCGCCGCGGCCTTCGCGGTGTCCTCCGGCGAGTAGGAGGAGATGCCCGCGTACAGCGCGCGCCCGGAGCGGACGGCGGTGTCCAGCGCCCCCATCGTCTCCTCCAGCGGCGTGGTCGGGTCCGGCCGGTGCGAGTAGAAGATGTCGACGTGGTCCAGGCGCATCCGGCGCAGCGACTGGTCCAGGCTCGACAGCAGGTACTTCCGCGAGCCCCCGCCCTGGCCGTACGGGCCGGGCCACATGTCGTAGCCGGCCTTCGTGCTGATCACCAGCTCGTCGCGGTAGGGGCGGAAGTCGTCGTCCAGGTGCCGGCCGAAGTTGGTCTCCGCCGAGCCGTAGGGCGGCCCGTAGTTGTTGGCCAGGTCGAAGTGGGTGATCCCCAGGTCGAAGGCCCGCCGGAGGATGGCGCGCTGCCGGTCGAAGGGGACGTCGTCGCCGAAGTTGTGCCACAGCCCGAGGCTGATCACCGGCAGGTCCAGCCCGCTGCGGCCGGTCCGGCGGTAGGTCATGGCGTCGTAGCGGTCGTCGGCCGCGGAGTAGGGCATGTCCCTGATCCTCGTCGCCGCAGGCCGGTGGCGCAGTACCTGTGTCGGGAGGTAACCGGATCCGGTGCGGCTCGTTGGACCACGGCACAGCCCTCCCCCGCCGTCGAGGAGTCCGCATGCGCCGCCCCCTCCCCCGTGCCGCACTCGCCCTCGGCGCCGCCGTCGCCGTCGTCCTCGGCGGGACCTCCGGCGCCGCCGCCGCACCGGCCGACCCGGCACCCGGGTCCCCCGCCTACCTGGCGCGGGACGCGCAGAACATCGCCGACGCCCACGGCCGGCAGACCGCGCCCGACGGTCAGCTCTCCCCCGCCTACCTGCCGGCGCTCGTGGCGGCCACCACGCCGCAGTTCGCCGGTGACCTGCTCGCCCAGGCCGCCCGCCCGAACCGGCCGGCGCTCACGCCGGGCCAGCTCGTGCCCGGCTGGAACAGCGGCAACCCCTACCGCGCCGGGTGGGACGGCACCCGCGGCGAGATCACCCCGGTCTCCTTCACCAACCGCTACGGCGCGCTGGTCCAGGGCGACGTCTTCTCCCCGCTCCCCGGCGCCACCGACCCCTACACCGGCGAGCCGCTGCAGGGCCCGTTCCCCGGTGTCGTCCTGACCACCGGCTCGGTGCAGGGCAGCGAGCGGATGTACTGGTGGCTGGCCCAGGACCTCGCCGAGCGCGGCTACGTCGTCCTCACCTACGACGTGCAGGGCCAGGGTCGCAGCGAGACGTTCCCGCACCAGGGCGACCCCGCCGACCTGCCCTACTGCTCGCTCGCCGCGGCCCCGCTCGCCGGCGAGGAGACCGGCTGCCCCGGTGTGCCGTTCCAGCAGACGTCGAACTTCGTGTACGGCACCCAGGACGCGATCGACTTCTTCCTCTCCACCCCCGAGGCGCCCTACGCCAACCCCTCGGCCGGCAGCGCCGAGGTGGACGCGTTCAACCCGCTCTGGGCGTCCTTCGACCGCTCCCCCGACCCCGGCACCGTGACGCCGGGACGCACCACCCGGCTGGCCGTCGTCGGCCACTCCCTGGGCGCGCTCGCCGTCTCCTACCTGCAGGGGGTCGACGAGCGGATCCAGACCGTCGTCGCGCTGGACAAGCTGCAGTCGAGGGCGTCGATCCGCGGCGAGGACGAGTTCGACGCGCTCGGGGAGTCCCGCCCGGTCGTCCCGGCGCTCGGCCTGCAGTCGGAGTACGGGTTCACCGTCGCCCCCTACTTCGCGAACTCCGGCCTGTTCGAGGAGGCCGGCGCCGGCTCGCCGACCGAGGCCCCGGACCCGCGCCGCGAGCTGGCCACCGGCTACGACGCCTGGACGGCCAGCGGCGTCGACTCGATGGTGGTCGTGCCGCGCGCCTCCACGCACCTGGAGTACACCGACATCCCCTACGTCCTGCCGGCGTCCCGCTACGGGCAGGCGGTCTCCAGCGTCTACACGCAGGCGTGGCTGGCGAAGTACCTGCGGCACGACCCCTCCGCCGACGACGTCCTGCTCGGCACGGAGCTCGAGTACCTGGAGCCGGACGCGACCGGCACCTGGCGGCCGCTCACCCTCGACCGGGACGAGAACCTGTCCTTCTACTTCTGCTCCGGCTACTCGGTCACCACCGCCGAGGGCGCCGCCCGCGACGACGACCTGACCGGCGTCGGCTGCTGACCGACCGGCCTAGGGTGGGGCCATGCTTCGCCTGATCGGGCTCCTGCTGGTCGTCTGGCTCGCCGTCACCGTGGTCGGCGCCGTGGTGAAGGGGCTGTTCTGGCTCGCCGTGGCCGGAGCGCTGCTCTTCGTCGCCACCACCGCGGTCGGCTGGGCCAAGCGGGACGACCGGGCCCTGCCGCCGGGCCGGTGACGACCGACCGTCTCGGGACGCAGACCGCGACCGTCCGCGCCGCCGCGGACTACCTCCGTTCCTGGGTGGCGGCCCAGGCCGCGCACCGCCGGGTGCCCGGCGTCCAGGTGGCGGTCCGCTCCGGCGGCGAGCTGGTGCTGTCGGCCGCGGTCGGCGTCGCCGACGTGGTCACCGGGGAGCCGCTCACCTCCGACCACCTGTTCCGCGTCGCCTCGCACTCCAAGACGTTCACCGCGACCGCCGTCCTGCAGCTGGTCGAGGCCGGCCGGATGCGGCTGGACGACCCGATCGCCGACCACGTGCCGGAGCTGGCCGGCTCCCCGGTCGGGCGGGCCACCGTGCGCGAGCTGCTCGGGCACCAGGCCGGCGTGGTCCGGGATGGCGAGGACGCGGACTTCTGGCAGCTCGGCATCCCGTTCCCGGACCGCACCGCGCTGGTCGACGAGGTGCTCCGGTCCGGCGCGGTGCACGCCCGCAACGAGCACTTCAAGTACTCCAACGTCGGCTACGGGCTCCTCGGCCTGGCGGTCGAGGCGGTCACGGGCACGTCGTTCGCCGAGCACTGCCGGACGGCGATCACCGAGCCGCTGGGGCTGACCCGCACCGGCGCCGAGCTGGACCCGGCGCGGGCCGGCGAGTACGCGGCCGGCCACACCGGGCTGCTCCTGGGTGAGGACGCCCGGGAGACGATCGAGCACGTCGACACCCGCGCGATGGCCGCCGCCACCGGGTTCTTCTCCACCGCCGAGGAGCTGTCGGCCTACGGTGCCGCGCACGTCCTGGGCGACGAGCGGCTGCTGACCGACGACTCCAAGCGGCTGATGCAGCGGCTGGAGTCGGTGGTCACCGCCTACGGCAGCGAGGTCGGCCGCTACGGCCTGGGGATGGAGCTGCTGACCGTCGGCGACCGGCAGCTGGTCGGGCACAGCGGCGGCTACCCCGGGCACATCACCCTGACGCTGGTCGACCCGGTCGGGCAGCTCGTGGTCAGCGTCCTGACCAACGCCGTCGACGGGCCCGCGCACGACCTCGCCGTCGGCCTGGTCAAGCTCGTCGACGTCGCCCTCGCTCCCCGGGCGGAGCTGCCGCCCCCGCCGCCCGGGGTGCGCCCGGCGTCGTTCACCGGCCGGTTCGCCTCGCTGTGGGGTCTGCTCGACGTCGCCGAGCTCGGCGGCCGGCTGGTGCTCCTGCGCCCGACCGCGCCGGACCCGCTGCCCACCGTCGAGGAGCTCCAGGTCCTCGACGACCGCACCCTGCGCGTGGCGCCGCAGCCCGGCTTCGGCGCCTCCGGCGAGCGGGTGCCGGTGCAGCGCGACGGGGACGGGCGCGTGGTGTCCGTGCGGCTGGCGGGCGTGACCAGCGTGCCGGTCGAGGAGTTCCGCCGGCGCAGGTCGGCGATGACCCGGACGGGCTGGGCTCAGTCGCCGTCGGCGTCGCCGCCCCCACCGTCGGCGTAGCGCAGCGGGTCCCCCGGCCACCCGGTCGGGGCCTCTTCCGGCAGCGCGTGCACCTCCACCTGGTCGGCGGCGGCGACGGGCGTCAGCAGGTCCTCGGCCGGGACGGCGTACGGGCTCTCGCTCATGGCTGCAGCGTCGCCCGGTGCGGGACGCGTGTCCAGGGGCCGGTCAGCGCGCCGGCACCACCCGGTCCAGCCAGGCCAGCAGGTCGGTGACGACCTCGTCCCGGTTCGTCTCGTTGAAGACCTCGTGCCGGGCGCCCTCGTAGGCCTTCAGCGTCACGTCCTGCAGCCCGGTCTCCTGGAGCCGCTGGACCAGGGCGTGCACGAGCGCGAGCTGCCCGTTGAGCGGGTCGGCGTCGCCGACGACCACGTACACCGGCAGGTCGGGGCGCACCCCGCGCAGCCGCTCGGGGTCGGCCACCTGCCGGGCGGACACGAACATCTGCTTGTTGTCCGGCGCGGAGAGGCCGAAGCCGCAGCGCGGGTCGGCGACGTAGGCGTCGACCTGGGCCTCGTCCCGGGAGAGCCAGTCGTAGTCGGTGCGCGCCGGCGCGAACGGGGCGTTGAACGCCGACAGGTCGGTCGGCCCGTCCAGGTCGAGGGCCGGCTCCAGCAGGTCCAGGGTGGTGGTGCCGGAGAGCACCAGCCCGGCGAGCTCCCCGCTGTGGTCGAGCACGTACTGCTGGGCGGCGAAGGAGCCCATGCTGTGGCCGAGGAGCACCAGCGGCAGGTCCGGGTGGTCGGCGCGCACCAGCTCGGTCACCCGGCCGATGTCGCGCACCAGCTCGTCCCAGCCGCCGGGGCCCAGCTCGCCCCACCGCCCGTCCTGGGCGGTCGCGCCGTGGCCGCGGTGGTCCTGCCCGACGACGACGAAGCCGGCGTCGGTCAGGTTCGCCGCGAGCGCCTCGTAGCGGAGCAGGTGCTCCCCCATCCCGTGGGTCAGCTGCACGATCCCGCGCGGCGGACCCGCCGGGTCCCAGCGGTGCACCGTGACCAGGACGTCGTGCGCGGAACGGACCTCGAGCGTCTGCGTCGGCATGGCGGGAGGCTACGACGGGACGCGGCGGCGCCGCCTCCGCAGCCGGCGCCGCCTCCCGTGCGGGTCAGTCGCCCTCGGGGCCGCGGTCGCGGGGGCCGTGGCCGCCGCGGACGGGGGCGTCGCTGTTCACCCGCTCGGTGACCCGCTCGGCCACGTCCGCCAGCCGCTCGTCGGCCTCCTCCTGGGTGAGCCGGCCGTCCTCGACGGCCTCGGCGACCCGCTCCTCCTCGGCCTCCACCAGCGCCGCGACGAGGTCCTCGACCGGCACGTCCTGCGACTCGGCGACCTCGGCCAGCGTCGTCCCGTCGGCCTCCAGCGCGGTGCGCAGCTCGTCCTCGGTCATCCCGAGCGCGGTGGCCGCGGCCTCCAGCCCGGGCTCACCACCGTGGTGGCCGCCCCGGCCGAGGCCCGCCTCGCTCAGCGTCGTCGCCACCTCGTCGGCCTGCTCCTGGCTGATCGACCCGTCGTCGACCAGACCCGACAGCGCCTCGGTGATCCGCTCGACGGCGGAGCCGGAGCCGGTCCCGGTGTCCGCGGCCAGGGCGGGCACCGCCACGGCGAGACCGGTCAGGCCGAGGACGCCGGCGGTGGTCGCGACGACGAGCTTCCTGCGCATGTGCACTCCTTCTCCCGGGCCGGGGTCCTCCCCGGCCGTCAGGGACCGAGGGTCGGTCGCCCGGCTGTGACGGACCTGTGCCGGCCCCGTGGGCCCGCTGTGGGTCCGCAGCGCCGCGCGCACCCAGGAGCCCCCCAGCCGGGACCCAGCACCGTCGGAGGCGGGCGGGACACCGTCGGGCCATGGACGACGACCCGCGCAGCTGGCTCTTGGGACTGCTGCACGGATCGGTGACAGGTTGGGTCAGGCTGCCTGCGCGGCCATTGTGGGCACGATGGTCTCGTACTCGATGGGCGTGAGTCGACCGAGGGCGTCCTGACGCCGCCGGCGGTGGTA
>NZ_SPQP01000064.1 GCF_004571075.1 Blastococcus sp. TF02A-35 | reverse complement strand
ACCAGCGGGCGCTGCGCCTCCACGCCCAGCGTCCCGGCGCTCTCGAAGCCCATGAAACCGACGACGCCGAGGACGACGCCGACCGCGAGCCCGCCCCACCGCGCGTCGCCGTCCACCACGGGAGCCGGCCGCGGGCGCCGTCCGGGCACCACGTGGGTCAGCGCCGTCCGCACGTCGGGGCGGCCGGCCGAGGGCGCCACCGGCCCGGCGCCGAAGGCCACCGGCTCGGCCGGGCAGGCGTGCCGGAGGTGCAGCGCGAGCTCGGCGGCCGTGCCGCGTTGGTGGGGGTCGGCCGCCAGGCCGCACCGGATCACCGAGAGGAGCGGCTCCGGTGCGCCCGGGGCGAGCTCGGCGAGGTCGGGCAGGTAGCCGTCGCCGGCCACCGCCAGGGTGTCACCGGGTGTCGCCGCGTTCCACGGCGGGACCCCGGTGAGCGCGTGGAACGCGGCCGCGGCGACGCCGAACACGTCCGACGCCGGGCCCGGCACCGCGCCCCGGGCGACTATCGGGTCCACGTAGGCGGGGGTCACCTCCGCGGCCGCCGTCTCGCCCAGCACCCGGGCGACCCCGAGGTCGGTCAGCACCGGGCGCCCCTCGGCCGTGAAGAGGATGTTGCCGGGGGCGAGGTCGCCGTGGACGACGCCGCGCTCGTGGGCGTGGGCCAGGGCCGACGCCACCGGCGCCATCGCGGTGACGACCTCCCCCGGCGTGAGCCGGCCGCGGCGGCCCAGCAGCGCGGCGAGGCTGCCACCGGCGAGCAGGTCGAGCACCAGGGCGACGCGTGGCTCGCCTCCGCGCCGCGGCAGCTGCACCACCTCGTGCAGGCGGACCAGGTGCGGGTGGTCCAGCCCGCCCAGTAGCGCCGCCTCGCGCACCTGGCGGTCGGGGTCCCCGGCCACGAGCACCTTCACCGCCACCGGCTCGCCCCCGCCGAGCGGTACCGCGCGCCAGACCTCGCCCGAGCCGCCCCGCCCGAGCAGCGACTGCAGCGCGTAGCCGGGGACCACGGGTGGCACGGGAGCGGGAGCGGGCATGGGAGGCACCGTAGGCCGGAGCGCGCCCTCGGCGTCCCGGTCGTCCACAGGCTCCGAGGGCGGCGGAGGCACCCGGGCGGCCGACGCGGCCCTCCCTCGATACCGTCGAGCGGTGCCGATGCCCGAGCGCGCCGAGGTCGTCGTCGTCGGGGCCGGCCTGGCCGGGCTCTCCGCGGCGACGCGACTGGCCGACGCCGGGATCGACGTGCACCTGCTGGAGGCCTCCGGCCACGTCGGCGGCCGGGTCGCCAGCGAGCGCCTCGACGGGTTCGTGGTGGACCGCGGCTTCCAGGTGCTCAACACCGGCTACCCGCGGGCCGCCGACCTCGACCTGCCGGCCCTGCGGCTGGGGTTCTTCGAGCGGGGCGCGGTGGTGCGGGTGGACGGACGCGCGCACCGCGTCGTCGACCCGCGCCGGAGGCCGGCCGGGGTGCTCGGCACCGCCGCGGCTCCCCTGGGCCCGCTGCGGGAGAAGGCGGCGCTGGCCGCGTACGCGCTGCGGGCCGGGTACGCGCCCGTCCCCCGCCTGCTGCGGGCACCGGAGACCTCCGCGACGGAGGCCTTCCGCTCCGCGGGCATCGGGGAGGCGGCGCTGGAGCGGTTCCTGCGGCCGTTCCTCGCCGGGGTGCTCCTCGAGGAGGAGCTGGCCACGTCCAGCCGGTACGCCGACCTCCTGTGGCGCAGCTTCGTCCGGGGGTCCACCGGGCTGCCCGCCGAGGGCATGCAGGCCATCGGCGAGCAGCTGGCCGGTCGCCTCGGCACCGGTCGGGTGCACCTGCGGACCGCGGTCCGCTCGGTGGCCCCGGGCTCGGTGACGACGGACGAGCGCAGCTGGTCGGCGCACGCCGTCGTCGTCGCCACCGACCCGGCCACGGCCACCCGGCTGCTGCCCGCCGTCGACGCCGCCGCCCCCCGCCGGGTGACCACGCACCTGCACGTGCTCCCCGAGTCGCCGTGGCCCAGCCCGCTCATCGTGCTCGGGCAGCCCGGGAGCCGGCTGGTCAACACCGCCGTCGTCTCCGACGCCCAGCCCGCGTACAGCCCGGACCGACGCGCCCTCGTGTCGAGCTCCACCCTGGTCGACACCGGCGAGGCGGAGGTGCGCGCAGAGGTCGCCGCGGCGCACGGCGTCTCCCCGTCGGACCTCGAGCACCTGACCTCGGTCACCGTTCCGGAGGCGCAGCCGGCCGCGCTCCCCCCGCTGCGGCTGCGCCGCCCGGTCGACCTGGGCGACGGGCTGTACGTCTGCGGCGACCACCGCGACACCCCGTCCATCCAGGGCGCCATGGCCAGCGGCGCCCGGGTGGCCCGGGCCGTCCGCGCCGCCCTCGCGTCACCGACCGGCGACCGGAGGACCGGCTGATGCCCGCGACCGCACCGACGATCCTCGCCACCAGCATGGGCTTCGCCTCGCGCGGGCGCGGCCCCGCCGACTGGGCACCCGGGCCGGTGTTCGACCTGGCGTTCCGGCTCGCCGGAGGGCCGCCGCGGCCGAGGCTCTGCTACCTCGGCACCGCGACCGGGGACGACCCCGCCCGCGTCGCCGCCGTCTACGGGGCGTTCGCCGGCAGCGAGGTCCGGGTCAGCCACCTGAGCCTGTTCCCGATGCCGACGGTGGCCGACGTCCGGGCGCACCTGCTGGCGCAGGACGTCGTCTGGGTCGGCGGCGGGAGCGTCGCCAACCTGCTGGCCGTCTGGCGGGCGCACGGCCTGGACGAGGTGTTCCGCGAGGCGTGGGAGGCGGGGGTCGTCCTCGCCGGCGTCTCCGCCGGGTCGCTGTGCTGGCACGTCGGCGGCACCACCGACTCCTTCGGCCGCGACCTGCGCCCGGTGACGAACGGGCTGGGCCTGATCCCGGCGTCCAACGGCGTCCACCACGACTCCGAGGAGCAGCGCCGGCCGCTGTACCACCGGCTGGTGGCCGACGGCACGCTCCCGCCGGGCCACGCGACCGACGACGGCGCCGGGCTGGTCTACCGCGGCACCGAGCTGGTGGAGGCGGTGAGCGACCGGCCCGGCGCCGCCGCCTACCGGGTGGCGCGCGGCCCGGACGGCGCCGCGGTCGAGACCCGCGTCGAGCCCCGCCTCCTCGGGTGAGACGGGCATAGGCTGGTCGACGTGACGCTCGAGGTGCTCCGGCCCGGCCTGGTCGACTACGCGCAGGCCTGGGACCTGCAGCGCGAGCTGCACGCCAAGCGCGTCGCCGGCGAGGTGCCCGACACGCTGCTGCTCCTGGAGCACCCGCCGGTCTACACGGCGGGCAAGCGCACCGAGCCGCACGAGCGCCCCTTCGACGGCACGCCGGTGGTCGACGTCGACCGCGGCGGGAAGATCACCTGGCACGGTCCGGGCCAGCTGGTGGGCTACCCCATCGTCGCGCTGCCCGACCCGGTCGACGTCGTCGCCTACGTCAGGCGGCTGGAGGGCGCGCTGATCGAGGTGTGCGCCGGGCTGGGCGTGACCGCCGGCCGCGTCGAGGGCCGCAGCGGCGTGTGGCTGCCGGCCGACGCCCCCGGCGCCGGGACCCGCCCCGAGCGCAAGGTCGCGGCCATCGGCATCCGCGTCGCCCGCGGCGTGACGATGCACGGCTTCGCGCTGAACTGCGACCCCGACCTGTCCGCCTTCGCCAACATGGTCCCGTGCGGGATCCCCGACGCCGGGGTGACCTCGCTGTCGGCCGAGCTCGGCCGGGACGTCACCGTGGCCGAGGCGGTCGAGCCGGTCGAGGCCGCGATGACCGCCGTCCTCACCGGCCAGCCGGCCGGCCGCTGATGGCGCCGCTCCCCCGCAGCACCTACGTCAGCCTGACCACGTTCCGCCGCACCGGGGCGCCGGTGGCGACGCCGGTGTGGGCGGCCCCGGACGGCGACGCGCTCGTCGTCTGGACCCGTGCCGACTCGGGCAAGGTCAAGCGCCTCCGGCACACCTCGCGGGTGACCGTCGCGCCGTGCGACGTCCGGGGCAGGGTCGGGGGCCCGGCGGTGGACGCGGTGGCCGAGTTCGTGGACCGCGCCGAGTGGCCGCAGGCCCTGGCGGCGATGCGGCGGGCGTACGGCTGGAAGTTCTCCCTGGGCCACCGGTTCTCCCGGCTCTGGCACCGGCTCACCCGCCAGGGCGGCGACCGGCACGAGCTGATCCGGATCCGCGCGGCCTGACGCTCAGCCCAGCCGCAGGGACCAGCAGGACAGCCGGCCGGCCGGCACGAAGCCGAGCGCCTCGTTCACCGCCACCATCGGGGTGTTGGTCTCGGCGTTGTAGGTGCTGACCCGCCGCACCTCGGGGAGCTCCGCCGCCAGCCGGCGGAGGACGGCGGCCTTGACCAGCGCACCGAGGCGGTGGCCCCGGTGCTCCCGGAGGACCAGGGTGCCGCCCTGGTGGGCGCGCTCGGGCTGGTCCAGCACCACCTGGAGGTCGGTGAAGGCCACCAGCCGGCCCTCGACGACGGCGCCGGCGGAGAGCACCGTCCGGCCACGAGCGACGTGCCCCGCCTCGTACTCGCGGATCCGCGCGCCGTCCCAGCGCTCCTCCTCCACCGGGAGGTCGCCGTGCGGCGCGTCGGTGCTCATCCGCTGCTCGAGGAGGGCGCGGTCGCCGAGGAGGTCCTCCGGGGTCCGGTCCCGCCAGGTGAGGACGTGGTAGCCGGCGCTCCGCTCGCGGGCGTCGGCCTCCACCGCCGACAGCCGCGCCTCGTCGGCCGGCAGGAGCAGGTCGCGACGGGTCTCCTCCAGGTCGCAGGTCCAGCCGAGGGCCGAGGCGAACCGGCGCCCGGGCGCGCCCTCCCCCGGCTCGTCCACGTCGGCGACCAGCGTCGTCCGGCCGTGGGCGGCGGCCAGCCGCAGCGCCTCGGCGTGCAGCGCCCGGCCGACCCCCCGGCGCCGGTGGTCCGGGTGCACCGCCAGGTCGACGACGGCCATCGACGGGTTGTCCCTGAGCGGGAGGATCAGCCGCAGGGCCCCGGCCACGTCGTCCCCGACGAGCGCGGCGCGGTGCGTGCCGTCCCGCGACCCGCCGGGCGCCACCAGCTGCCGTCCGAGCGCCACGTGGTCGGCGGCCGGGCGTGGGGTCTGGCCGGGGCGGTCGGCGCGCTCGGACGCCGCCCACACCCCGCACCAGGCGGGGAAGCGGGCGTCGTCCGGGCCGAGCTCGACGAGTGCCGCGGTGGAGGAGGTCACGCCTCCGGTTCTACCGCCCGCAGCAAGCCGTTTTCCGCCCCGGCAGGGCCGGAATGGCCATTCCGGCCCTAGCCCAGGACGAAGTTGACCAGGCGGCCCGGGACGGCGACGACGCGGCGGATCGTGGCCCCGTCCAGGTAGCCGGCGATCTTCTCGTCGGCCCGGGCGGCAGCCTCCAGCGCCGCGGCGTCCGCGTCGGCGGGGACGGTGACCTGCGAGCGCACTTTGCCGTTGACCTGGACGGCGACCTGCACGGTGTCCTCGACCAGCCAGCGCTCGTCGGCCACCGGGAAGGGCGCCCACGCCGAGGATTCCTGGTGGCCCAGCCGGGACCACAGCTCCTCGGCCAGGTGCGGGGCCAGCGGCGCGACCATCAGCACCAGCGGCTCGGCCACCGACCGCGGCACCGGCGCCGACGCCCCGAACGCCTGCGTCAGGTGGTTGGTCAGCTCGGTGATCCGCGCGATCGCGATGTTGAACCGCAGGGTCGCGTAGCCGTCGCGGACGCCGTCGATCGCCTTGTGCAGCGCGCGCAGCGTCTCCTCGGCGGGCTCGGCGTCGGTGGCCCGCACCGCGCCGGTCTCCTCGTCGACGACGACCCGACAGATCCGCTGCAGCAGCCGCTGCGAGCCGACGACCGCCTTGGTCTCCCACGGCCGGGACTGCTCCAGCGGGCCGGTGGACATCTCGTACACGCGGAAGGTGTCGGCGCCGTACGCGCCGATCATCTCGTCCGGCGTGACCATGTTCTTCAGGCTCTTGCCGATCTTCCCGTACTCGCGGTTGACCGGCTCGCCCTCGTAGAGGAACTGCCCGTCCTTCTCGACCACGTCGGCCGCGGGCACGTAGAAGCCGCGGGAGTCGGTGTACGCGTAGGCGGAGATGTAGCCCTGGTTGACCAGCCGGCGGAACGGCTCCTCGCTGGAGACGTGCCCCAGGTCGAACAGCACCTTGTGCCAGAACCGCGCGTACAGCAGGTGCAGCACCGCGTGCTCGACGCCGCCGACGTACAGGTCCACGCCGCCGGTGTCGCCGGGCTCGCGCGGACCCATCCAGTAGCGCTCCAGCTCGGGGTCGACCATCTGGGTGTCGTCGCCCGGGTCCAGGTAGCGCAGGTAGTACCAGCACGAACCCGCCCAGTTGGGCATCGTGTTGGTCTCGCGGCGGTACTTCTTCGGCCCGTCGCCCAGGTCCAGCTCGACCGTGGTCCAGTCGGTGGCGCGCGACAGCGGCGGCTCCGGGGAGGAGTCGGCGTCGTCGTCGGCGAAGGTCTTGGGCGAGTAGTCGTCGACCTCGGGCAGCAGCACCGGCAGCATCGAGGTGGGGACGGCGATCGGCCGGTCGTCCTCGTCGTAGACGATCGGGAACGGCTCGCCCCAGTAGCGCTGCCGGCTGAACAGCCAGTCGCGCAGCTTGTAGGTGGTCGTCGCCTCGCCGGCGCCGCGGGCGACCAGCCAGTCGGTGATGCGGGCGATGGCGGTGGCCTTGTCCAGCCCGTCCAGCGAGATCTCGTCGTTGGCGGAGTTGATCATCGTCCCGGCGCCGGTGTACGCGCCGCTCTCGTCGTCGAAGCCCTCGGGCCGCTCGACGGTCGGCACGATCTCCAGGCCGAACTTCCTCGCGAACTCCCAGTCGCGGGTGTCCTCACCCGGCACCGCCATGATCGCGCCGGTGCCGTAGCCGGTCAGCACGTAGTCGGCGATGAAGACCGGCAGCTCCCGGCCGTTGACCGGGTTGACGGCGTTGACGCCCAGCCAGACGCCGGTCTTCTCGCGGCCGGCGTCCTGGCGGTCCAGCTCCGAGCGGCGGGAGGCCTGCCGCTGGTAGTCCCGCACGGCCTCGGCCGGGGTAGCCGCCCCGCCGGTCCAGCGGGGGTCGGTGCCGTCGGGCCACACGGCCGCGGTCAGCGAGCCGACCAGCGGGTGCTCGGGCGCCAGCACCACGTAGGTGGCGCCGAACAGCGTGTCGGGGCGGGTCGTGAACACCTCGATCTGCTGGTCACCGGCGGCGAAGCGGATCCTGGCGCCGGTCGACCGGCCGATCCAGTTGCGCTGCATCAGCTTCAGCGAGTCCGACCAGTCCAGCCGGTCCAGGTCGGCCAGCAGCCGGTCGGCGTAGGCGGTGATCCGCATCATCCACTGCTTCAGCGGGCGCCGGAACACCGGGAAGTTGCCCCGCTCGGAGCGCCCGTCGGGCGTGACCTCCTCGTTGGACAGCACGGTGCCCAGGCCCGGGCACCAGTTGACCGGTGCCTCGTGCAGGTAGGCCAGCCGGTGCGCGTCGACGACGGCGCGCTTCTCGACCTCGGTCAGCTCCGCCCACGGGCGGCCGGAGGGGTTGGTGCCCTCGGCCGGCTCGCGGGTGCCGGCGTCCAGCTCGGCCACCAGCTCGGCGATCGGCCGCGCCTTGCCGGCCCGCTCGTCGAACCAGGACCCGAAGATCTGCAGGAAGATCCACTGGGTCCACTTGTAGTAGCCGGGGTCGATGGTGGCGAAGGTGCGGCGCTGGTCGTGGTCGACGCCCAGCCGGCGCAGCTGCGCCTTGATCGCGGCGATGTTCGCCTCGGTGGTGATCCGCGGGTGCTGCCCGGTCTGCACCGCGTACTGCTCCGCGGGCAGGCCGAAGGCGTCGTAGCCCATCGGGTGCAGGACGTTGTCGCCGTCCATGCGGCGGAACCGGCTGGTGACGTCGGTCCCCAGGTAGCCCAGCGGGTGCCCGACGTGCAGCCCCGCGCCCGAGGGGTACGGGAACATGTCCATCGCGAAGAACTTCGGCCGGTCGGCGACCTTCTCGAAGCCCTCGCTCAGCCGCCCTGTCGGGTTGGGCGTGTGGAACGTGCCCTGCGTCTCCCAGCGGTCCTGCCAGTCCAGCTCGATCTGCTGCGCCAGCGCCGGCGTGTACCGGTGCGCGGGAACGCCGTCGCCGGTGGGCGCGGCGGCGGGCTGGCGGTCGGTCTGGCTCATCGTGGGGCTCCCGTGGGGCTCGAACCGGTGGCGGGCAGAAAAAAACCCCTCACGCAGGAGGGGTCGCCGTGCTGTCCGATCGGATCAGGTCAGCACGGCCGGAGAAGGAGCAGTCCACCGGACACGCGGCCAGCGTACCGCCCCCGCACCGCGGACCTCGGCCGACCGCGGCCCTCCCGGCTCACCCCACCGGAGGAGCCAGGGCCACGCGGGGTGCGCCGGAGCGCTCGAACAGCCGACCACCCGGGGGTGAGGACTCAGCAGCCGGGTGGCGGCGGCCTGTCGCGGTGGTGCGCCGTGCTGGCCGCCGCCTGCCTCGGCCTGTTCGCCACGGGTGTCGGCAGCCGACCGGCCGGCGCGGGCTGGGCGCTGGCCTACGACGTCGTGCTCTACAACGCCGTGTACGTCCTGGCCGCCGTGGGCTGCTTCGCCGCGGCGCGCCGCTCCGGGGAACGCCTGACCTGGCTGGCCATGGGCCTCGGCCTGGTCCTGTCCACCTCGGGCAACCTCGTCTACAGCCTGGTCATCGCCCGGATGCCCGACGAGCCCTACCCCTCGGTCGCCGACGTCCTCTACCTCGCGTCGTTCGTGCCCACCTGCCTGGGCCTGGTCTCGTTCGTCCGCGCCCGGGTCCCCCGCATGCGCCCGCGATGGTGCGCCCGGGTCCCCCGCATGCGCCCGCGATGGTGCTCGACGGCCTGGTCGGCGCCCTCGGGGCGACGGCGATCGCGGCGGTGGTCCTGCTCGGCCCGGAGACCATCGAAGTCGGCGAGGACACCGCGGCGGCCCTGGTGGGCCTGGTCTACACGGTCGCCGACATGGTGCGGCTCGCCCTGTTCGTGGCCGCTGGGGCCGTGCTGGGCCTGCGCCGCGAGGTCACGCTGGTCCTCCTCATGGCCGGCGTGGCCAGCGCCCTCGTCGGGGACCTCGTCTACAGCCGCCTGGCGGCCCTCGGGATCTACGTGGAGGGCGGCGTGCTGGACCTGACGTGGCTCCTCCACGCTGCCCTGGTCGCGCAGGCCGCCCACCGGTCCAGGCCGGCGCGGGGCGACGGCCACGCCGGGGGCCACTCGGGCGTGCGCACGGGCTGGCGGCACATCGCCATCCCGCTCGGGCTCAACGTGGCCGGCATCGCCGTCCTCATGGCCCACACCGCGGCGACCGCGCCGATCGCCGCGTGGTGCGCCGCCGGCTGCATCTCGGCGACCCTCGTCCGGTCGATCGTGAGCTTCCGGGAGCTGCGCCACTTCCACGCCGTCCGGGCGGAGGCGCGCACCGACGAGCTGACCGGCCTGCCCAACCGCCGGGCGCTGCTCGGTCACGCCGGCACCGTGGTCGCAGCCGCGACCACGCGGCGCCCGGTGGGCCTCCTCCTCCTCGACCTCGACGGCTTCAAGGAGGTCAACGACGGCCTCGGCCACGCGGCCGGTGACGAGCTGCTGCGCCAGATCGGACCGCGGCTGGCCGCCGAGCTGGGCCCGGTCGACATGCTCGCCCGGCTCGGCGGTGACGAGTTCGCCGTGCTCGTGCCGGACGCCGACGTCGACCGGGCGCACGAGCTCGCACGACGCCTCCACGCCCGGCTCCGCGAGCCGTTCACCGTCGAAGGGCAGCGCCTGCACGTGGGCGCCAGCATCGGCGTCGCCACCGCGCCGGTCCCCGCCGCCGGGGTCCAGGAGCTGCTCCGCTGCGCTGACGTCGCCATGTACGCGGCGAAGGCGGCCCAGGAGGGCGTCCGCGTGTACCTGCCCGACCCCCGGGGAGGCGGCGGTGACCGGCTGCGGACCATGGAGGAGCTGCGGACCGCGCTCGAGACCGGCCAGCTGCTCGTGCACCTGCAGCCCCAGGTGCGGCTGTCCGACGGCACGGTCGCCGGGGTGGAGGCGCTGGTGCGGTGGCAGCACCCCTCGCGCGGCCTGCTCGGACCGGCCGAGATCCTGCCTGCCGCCGAGCAGGCCGGCCTGATGCAGCCGCTGACCGACGTCGTCCTCGGGCTGGCTCTCGAGGCGGCCACCCGGTGGTGGACGGAGCGGTCGGTGCCGGTGTCGGTGAACCTGTCGGCGGCCAGCGTCACCGACCTGGAGCTGCCGACCACCGTCATCCGCCGCCTGGAGGACCACGGTCTCCCCCCGGAGGCGCTGACCCTCGAGCTGGTCGAGGACACCCTCATGGCCGACCCCGACCGCGGCCGCACGGTGCTGGGTGAGCTGCGCCGGCTCGGCGTCCGCACCTCGATCGACGACTACGGCACCGGGTACAGCTCGCTTGCCTACCTGCGCCACCTGCCCGCCGACGAGCTCAAGCTCGACCGCAGCCTCACCGCCGACGTGGGCCGGGACCAGCGGGCGACGGCGATCGCCGGGCACACCGTGGCCCTGGTCCACGCCCTCGGCATGACCCTGGTCGCCGAGGGGGTGGAGGACGACGAGACCGCGGCCGTCCTCGCCGCGCTCGGGTGCGACGTCGCCCAGGGCTGGGCGGTCGCCCGGCCGATGCCGGTCGAGCAGCTCCTCGGGTGGCTGGCCGACCGCCCGGCACCGTCGTCCGGCGTCCCGGTGGTCCCCGCGCCGCGGCTGCCAGGGCAGCCCGTCCCCCGGTGATCCCCCACCGCGAGCGCCGCGGCGGGCCGGTCTCACCCTTCCGGGCCGGAACCGGCCGGAACGAGGTGCGGCCGCCGGTCGTCCCCGCCGATGAGATCCCCGTGGACCAGAACCGGAGCACGGAGCGCCACCGCGCGCCCTCCTCCGGGCTGCTCCTCGCGCTCACCCTGCTCGGCGTCGCGCTCTTCGCCACCGGCGTGGGACCGCGCCCCGCGGGCCTCGCCTGGGACCGCCTCTACGACGTCCTCCTCTACAACACCGCCTACCTGCCGGCGGCCCTCGCCTGCTGGTACGCCGCCGGGCGGCTGCCGCGGGAGCGGCTGGCCTGGCGCGTCCTGGCCGTGTCGCTGCTCCTGAACGCCGTCGCGAACGGGCTGCGCTCCTGGACCGCCGGACCCGACGGTGGCGGGACCTCGCCGCTGGTGGTCGTCGACGTCCTGTCGCTGCTGGCGTACCTGATGCTCTACGTGGTGATGGTGGGCCTGATCCGCGCCCGCGTCCCGCGCTTCCACCCGAGCATGTGGCTCGACGGGCTCGTCGGCGCCCTGGGCACCATGTCGGTCGGGCTCGCCTTCCTCATCGGCCCCTACCTGGACCCGGCACCGGGCCGCGAGGCGGTGCCGCTGGTCCAGCTCGTGCTGCCGGCCACCGACGTGCTGCTGTTCGCCCTCCTGGGCGCCGTCGGCTCGATCCTCGGCGTGCGGCTGGACCGGACGCTGGTCCTGGTCATCGGCGCGCTCGCCTCGATCCTCGTGGGCGACGTCCTCCTCACGGCCCGGACCGTGCGCGGCACCTACGTCGACGGCGGCCCGTTGGAGCTGGCCTGGCTGGTCGGCATCGTGCTCGTCGCGCTGGCCGCGCACCACGCCCGGCCCCGGCCCGCGCCGGACCCGTCGGTCAGCGGCACCCGGCTGGGCGGGCGGCTGCTGGCCCTCCCCCTCGTCTGCGTCATGGGCAGCCTCGTCGTCCTCGCCAACGGCTGGGGCGACGACCTGCCGGAGGCCGCCGCGTGGGTGGCGATCGGCTGCGTGCTCGCCGCCGTCACCCGGACCGGCGTCACCTTCCGCGAGGTCCGTGCCTTCAACGAGGTCCGCGAGCAGGCCCGCACCGACGAGCTCACCGGGCTGGCGAACCGCCGGGCGCTGCTCGATGCGGCCGACCGGGTGCTGCGGACCGCCACCGCCCGCAAGCAGGCCGCGCTCCTCCTGCTGGACCTCGACGGCTTCAAGGAGGTCAACGACAGCCTCGGCCACACCGCCGGCGACCAGCTGCTGCGCCAGATCGGCCCGCGGCTGCTGCCCGCGCTCGGCCCCCACGACGTGCTGGCCCGCCTCGGCGGCGACGAGTTCGCCGTCCTCCTCCCCGAGGTCTCCCTCGACGAGGCCCAGGAGCGGGCCGAGCGGCTGCGCGCGCTGGTCCTGCAGCCGTTCCCGGTCGAGGACATCCGCCTGCACGTGGGGGTGAGCATCGGCGTGGCCACCGCGCCGGTGCCGGCCGCCACCGTGCAGGAGATGCTGCGCTGCGCCGACGTCGCCATGTACGCGGCCAAGGCCGCCCGCGAGGGCGTGCACGTCTACGTCCCCGACCCGCACGGCGGCAGCGGCGACCGGCTGCGGACGATGGAGGAGCTGCGGACGGCGCTCGAGGGCGACGAGCTGCTCGTGCACCTGCAGCCCCAGGTCGGCTTCGCCGACGGCCGGGTCGTGGGCGTCGAGGCGCTGGTCCGCTGGCAGCACCCGGTCCGCGGCCTGCTGTCCCCCGCCGAGCTGCTCCCTGCCGCCGAGCAGGCCGGCCTGCTGCGGCAGCTCACCGACAAGGTGCTCGACCTCGCCCTGGGCGCGACGACGCTGTGGTGGTCGGCCGACCCGGTGCCGGTGTCGGTCAACCTCTCGGCCGCCAACGTCAACGACGTCGACCTGCCCGAGAAGGTCGCCGCCGCGCTGGCCCACCACGGCCTGCCCGCGGACGCCCTCACCCTGGAGCTGGTCGAGGACACCCTCATGGCCGACCCCGAGCGCGGCCGCCAGGTGCTCGCCGAGCTGCGCCGGCTCGGCGTCCGGACCTCGATCGACGACTACGG
Organism: Blastococcus sp. TF02A-35; assembly: GCF_004571075.1. GTDB lineage: Bacteria > Actinomycetota > Actinomycetes > Mycobacteriales > Geodermatophilaceae > Blastococcus. Next base: position 1,614 of record NZ_SPQP01000064.1, on the reverse strand, counting down.
GACGGGCTACAGCTCGCTGGCCTACCTGCGCCACCTGCCGGCCGACGAGCTCAAGCTCGACCGCAGCCTCACCGCCGACGTGACCACCGACCCGCGCGCCGCCGCGATCGTCCGGCACACCGCCTCGCTGGCCCACGACCTGGGCCTGCGCCTGGTCGTGGAGGGGGTCGAGGACGCCGCCGCGTGCGCGGCCCTGGCCCGGCTCGGCTGCGACATCGCACAGGGCTACGCGATCTCCCGCCCCATGCCGGTCGGGCAGTTCCTGGCCTGGCTGGAGCACCCGCAGCACCCGCTGCTGGACCCGGGCCGCTCGCTGCGCAGCTGAGGACCTCAGCGCAGCTGGGGAGCCACCTCCGCGGCCACCAGGTCCAGATGGTCCAGGTCGGCGAGGTCCAGCACCTGCAGGTACACCCGCTGGGCGCCGGCCTCGGCGTAGCGGCCGAGCACGTCGACGGCCTCCGCGGGCGTTCCGGCGACCCCGTGCGCGCGCAGCTCGTCGACGTCGCGGCCGATGGCGGCGGCGCGGCGGGCGACCTCGGCCTCGTCCCTGCCGACGCACAGCACCAGCGCGGAGCTGTAGACCAGCGACGACGGGTCCCGGCCGGCCTCGTCGCAGGCCTCGCGGACCCCGGCGAACAGGCGGGCGTTGTCCGCGGCGGACATGAAGGGCACGTTGAACTCGCCGGCGTAGCGGGCGGCCAGCCGGGGCGTGCGCTTCCTGCCGGCACCCCCGACCAGGATCGGGACGCCCCCGTCCTGCACGGGCTTGGGCAGGGCCGGTGACCCGGACAGCCGGTAGTACCGGCCGTCGAAGTCGAAGGTCTCCCCGACCGGCGTGCGCCACAGCCCGGTGAGGACGGCGAGCTGCTCCTCGTACCGGTCGAAGCGCTCCCCCAGCGGCGGGAACGGGATGCCGTAGGCGGTGTGCTCGGCCTCGAACCAGCCGGAGCCGATGCCCAGCTCGACCCGTCCACCGCTCATCTGGTCGACCTGGGCGACGCTGATGGCCAGCGGGCCGGGGAGCCGGAAGGTGCCGGCCGTCATGAGGGTCCCGAGCCGGATCCGGCTGGTCTCCCGGGCCAGGCCGGCGAGGGTGACCCAGGCGTCGGTCGGGCCGGGCAGCCCGTCCCCGCCCATGGTCAGGTAGTGGTCGGAACGGAAGAAGGCGTCGAAGCCGGCCTCCTCCGTCCGGCGCGCCACGGCGAGCAGGTCGTCGTAGGTGGCGCCCATCTGCGGCTCGGTGAAGATGCGCAACTGCACGTCGGGACCGTAACCAGGACCACGCCGTCCTGCGCACCCACCTGCGGTCTCGGGGTGTGCTCACCGCCGGGACCGGGCAGGATGATCGCGAGACGATCAACTCGGAGGTGCAGCTCGTGTTCCGCAAGAAGACGCGTGGTCAGGTCATCGGCGCCGAGCTCCAGGAGGGTTTCGCCCACATCGGGGTCGCCGCCACCGAGGCCGGTCGCTACGCAGCCGAGCAGTTCGGCCCCCGCGTGGCAGCCGCCCGCGAGGCGACGGGCCCGGCGCTCGACGCCGCCCAGCGTGCCGTCGCGCCCAAGGTGGCCGCCGCCGTGGCCGTCGCCGCCCCGGCCGTCGCCGGCGCGCGAGATC
>NZ_SPQP01000063.1 GCF_004571075.1 Blastococcus sp. TF02A-35 | reverse complement strand
GATCTCCCGTCGGCGCGCGGCCCGGTCCACCCGGCGCGGACGGTGCGCCGGGCGCTGCGCGACGGCGGCGAGGTGAGCCGGCTGCTGCACCGGCGGGCGCGGCGGAGGCCGCGGCGGGTGGTGCTGCTGGTCGACGTGTCCGGCTCCATGGCTCCCTACGCCGACGCCCTGCTGCGCTTCGCGCACGCCGCCGTGCGGGCACGGCCCACCTCGACCGAGGTGTTCACGGTGGGCACGCGGCTCACCCGGCTCACCCGTGAGCTGCGACGGCGGGACGCCGACCGGGCGCTGGAGGCGAGCGGGCAGGCGATCCCCGACTGGTCCGGCGGCACCCGGCTCGGCGAGGTGCTCAAGGCCTTCCTCGACCGCTGGGGGCAGCGGGGGACCGCGCGCGGCGCGGTGGTCGTCGTCTGCAGCGACGGCTGGGAGCGGGGCGACGCGGCGCTGCTGGGCGAGCAGATGGCCCGCTTGCGGCGGCTGGCGCACGCGGTGGTCTGGGTGAACCCGCACAAGGGCCGGGTCGGCTACGAGCCGCTGACCGGCGGGATGCAGGCGGCGCTCCCGGCGGTGGACCACTTCGTGGCCGGGCACAGCATGGCCGCGTTCGAGGAGCTGTCGGAGGTGATCGCCCGTGCCTAGGGGGAGCTGCGATGCGTGACGTCCTGGACGAGCTCGTGGGCTGGTGGCAGGCGGGTGAGACCGTCGGCATGGGCACCGTCGTGGGCACCTGGCGGTCCGCGCCGCGGCCGGCCGGTGCCTCGATGCTGGTCGGCCCCGACGGCACCGCGGTGGGCAGCGTCTCCGGCGGCTGCGTCGAGGGCGCGGTCTACGAGGAGGCCCGGGACGCCGTCGCGACCGGCAGCCCGGTGCTGCAGCGCTACGGGGTGAGCGACGACGACGCCTTCGCCGTCGGCCTGACCTGCGGGGGGATCCTCGACGTCTTCGTCGAGCCGGTCTCCCGGGAGTCCTTCCCCGAGCTCGGCGAGGTCGCCGAGTCGGTGGGCCGGCACGAGCCGGTCGCCGTCGTCACCGTGGTGGCGGGGCCGGACGACCGGCTCGGCCGGCGGCTGGTCCTCTGGCCCGACCGCGCGTCCGGGACGCTCGGCTCCCAGCGGCTGGACGACGCCGTCGCCGACGACGCCCGCGGCATGCTCGCCGCCGGCCGCACCGCCCTGCTGCACGTCGGGCACGACGGCGAGCGGCGCGGCGACGACCTGGCCCTGTTCGTGAACTCCTTCGCCCCGGCGGCGCGGATGGTCGTCTTCGGCGCCATCGACTTCGCCGCCGCCGTCGCGCGGGTCGGCGCCTTCCTCGGCTACCGGGTCACCGTCTGCGACGCCCGGCCGGTGTTCGCGACGCCGAAGCGCTTCCCGGAGGCGCACGAGGTGGTCGTCGAGTGGCCGCACCGCTACCTGCAGGCCGAGGTCGGGGCCGGCCGCCTGGACGAGCGCACCGTGCTGTGCGTGCTCACCCACGACCCGAAGTTCGACGTCCCGCTGCTGGAGGTCGCCCTGCGGACGCCGGTGGCCTACGTGGGCGCCATGGGCTCGCGGCGGACGCACGACGAGCGGCTCGCGCGGCTGCGCGAGGCGGGCCTGACCGAGCAGGAGCTCGGCCGGCTCTCCTCGCCCATCGGGCTGGACCTGGGCGCCCGCACCCCGGAGGAGACGGCGGTGTCGATCGCGGCGGAGATCATCGCCGGGCGCTGGGGCGGTACGGGCGAGCGGCTGGCCGGGACCGAGGGCCCGATCCACCGCAGCGCCGACCGGTGACCGACCTGCCGCACCGGTACGACGTCGAGGTGGTGGGCCTGCTCGCCTCCCCGGAGCACCGGTACGACGGCCGCCCGGGGACGGCGACGCCGGAGCAGGCGGCCGACCGGCGGGAGCGGCTGGAGGTCCGGGCGGGCCACGGCGTCGTCGGGGACCGCTACGCGGGCAGGGCCGCCCACCGCGACGCGCAGGTCACCGTGCTGGCGGCCGAGTCGCTGGAGCAGCTCGCCGCGGAGCTGGGCAGCGGCCCGCTGGACCCGCTGCTGGCGCGGCGGAACGTGGTGCTGCGCGGTGCCGAGGTGGAGGCGCTGCGCGGCCAGGAGTTCGCCCTGGACTGCGGGGAGGGCGCGGTGCTGCTCCGCGGCGGCCGGCCGGCGAACCCGTGCGCGTGGTTGGACGTCGTCCTGGCGCCGGGGGCGCACCGCGGGCTGCGGGGGCGGGCCGGGGTCCGCTGCGCCGCGCTGTCCGACGGCGTGCTGCGGCTCGGCCCCGCCGTACTGGCCAGCGCCGTCCCGCTGGACCCCCGGGCGGCGGGCGCGGGGCGGCCGCTGGTGCCGCGCGGCTTCCCGGCGGGGGCCGGCCAGGGCAGACTCGGCGGCGCCGAGCGGACGAGGGGGACCAGGTGAGCGACGGGAGCGCGCTGCCCGGCCCGGTCATCGGGCTGCGGCGCGAGCGCGAGGTGCTCACCGTGGCGCTGGAGACCAACCGGCACGTGGTGCTGGAGGGGCCGCCCGGCACCGGCAAGTCCACCCTGCTCCGCGCCGTGGCCGGGGAGACCGGGCACGACGTGGTCTTCGTGGAGGGCAACGCAGAGCTGACCCCCGCCCGGCTGGTCGGCTCCTACGACCCGGCCGCGGTGATGACCGAGGGCTACGTCGCCGGCAGCTTCGTCGACGGGCCGCTGCTCACCGCGATGCGCGGCTCCGGCCTGCTCTACCTGGAGGAGCTGAACCGGATCCCGGAGGAGACGCTCAACGTCCTCATCACGGTGCTCACCGAGGGCGAGATCGCTGTGCCGCGGCTCGGTGTCGTGCGGGCGACGGCGGGGTTCCGGCTGATCGCAGCCATGAACCCCTTCGACGCCGTCGGCACCGCGCGGGTGGGCCAGGCGATCGCCGACCGCATGTGCCGGGTGGTGCTCGGCTACCAGGACGAGGCGGGCGAGCGCGAGATCGTCGCGGCGGTCACCGGTGGCCGCCCGCGCCGGGTCGAGCTGGCCGTCGCCCTGGTGCGGGCGACGCGGGAGCACCGCGACCTGCGCACCGGCTCCTCGGTGCGCGGCGCGATCGACCTGGTCCTGCTGCTCGACGGCCTGCTCCGGCTGCGCGGCGTGGCCCGGCTGGAGGACCCCGGCGCGCGCGAGGCGGCGCGGGACGCGCTGCACGCGGCGCTGTCCGGCCGCGTCCGGGTGACCGAGGGCGTGGAACGGACCGCGGAGAGCGTGCTGGACGAGCTGCTGGACCGGGTCTGGCCGGTGGACGCCGAACCGCCGTCGGAGGAGCCGGGCCCGCGGGGCGAGGTCCCGCTGCCGGCCGGGGACGGCCCGGGAAAAGGGGAGGGCCTGCCGCCTGAGGCGGCAGGCCCGGAGACCGGGGAGGCCAGGCGGGACCGGGCCGGTCGCCGCGGGCCGCGGCAGACGGCGCGGCGGGAGCTGCAGCTGCGCCACCCCTCCTTCGACGAGGTCAGCCCGGAGGTCGGGGAGCTCGACGAGGAGGCCTTCGCCGCGCTCATGGGTGCCGACCCGGACGCGGCGGCGGCGCTGCTGGCCGACCTCGCGCTGGCCACCGACCGGGAGCTGCGGTCGGCCGCGCGCCGGCTGGCGGCCCGGGTCTTCGTCCAGGTGGGGCGGGTGGGGGCCGCCCGGAGCAGGGGCACCCGGCGGCTGGCGCCGGCCCGCGGCGGGGACGGCGACCTCGACGTCGAGCGGACGCTGGACCGCTGGGACGGGCGGTGGCCCCCCGCGCCGGAGGACCTGGTGGCGCGGCGGTGGACCGGCTCCCGACGGGCGGTGTGCCTGGTCGTGGACCGGTCGGGATCGATGGGCGGGCTGGGGGTGGCCATCGCCGCGGTGGCCGCGGCCGGCGTCGTCCTGGCTGCCGGCGAGCGGCTGCAGACGAGCGTGCTGGCGTTCGCCGACCGGGTGGAGGTGCTGCAGCAGCAGGGCCGGCACCGTGCGCCCGAGGACCTCGTGCTCGCCCTCGTCGGCCTGCGGGGGCACGGGCGCACCGACGTGGCCGCTGCGCTCCGGGCGGCCGCGGGCCAGCTGCGCGCGGCGGCGCACGCCGACGAGCGCGTCGTGGTGCTCCTGTCGGACTGTCTCTCCACGGCCGGCGACCCGGCGGCCCAGGCGCTCGCCGGCATCGACCGGCTGGACGTGCTGTGCCCGCTGCCCGGAGCCGCTGAGGGGAGCGAGGCGCTGGCCGCCTCCCGGGCGCTCGCCGGCCGCGGCGGCGGAACGCTCGCGGCGGTGCGGTCGCTGACCGACCTGGGACCGGCCCTCACCCGGCTGCTGGGCTGAGCGAGGGCCGGCCGCCGGTCACCTGTCGGCGTCGGTGTAGACGATCATCCCGCGGATGTTCTTGCCGTCGCGCATGTCCTGGTAGCCCTGGTTGACGTCCTCCAGCTTGTAGCGGGTGGTCACCAGCTCGTCGAGCTTGAGCTGCCCCTCCTGGTAGAGGGAGAGCAGCTCGGGGATGGCGTTGCGCGGGGCCAGGCCGCCGAAGATGGCGCCCTGCAGGTCCTTCTGCAGCAGCGTGAGCTCGAAGAGGCTGAGCTTCACGTCCACGTTGGCGTAGTTGCCCATGCCGGTGACGACGGCGCGGCCGCCCTTGCCGGTCACGCTCAGGGCCGCGGCGATGTCCTCGCCCTGGATGTCGCCGACGGTGATGATCGTCTTCTCCGCCATCCGGCCCCACGTCAGCTCGTTGATCGCCGGGGCGGCCTCCTCCATGCTCGCGAAGGTGTGCGTGGCGCCCAGGTCCATCGCCCACTCGCGCTTGGCGGCGACCGGGTCGATGACCATGACGCGCTTGGCGCCGGCCGCCGCCGCGCCCTGGACGGCGTTCATGCCGACGCCGCCGGCGCCCATGACGACCACGTTCTCGCCGGGGCGGACGTCGGCGACCTTGGTCGCCGAGCCCCAGCCGGTGGTCACGCCGCAGCCGACGAGCGCGGCGATCTCGAGCGGGATGTCGGGCTCGATCCGCACGACGGACGCCTGGTGCACGGTGATGTAGGGCGAGAAGGTCCCGAGCAGGCACATCGGGATGACGTCCTTGCCCTTGGCCTGGATGCGGAAGCTGCCGTCGGAGATCGAGGTGCCGGCCAGGAGGTTCGCGCCCAGGTCGCAGAGGTTCTGCTGCCCGCGCGAGCAGGGCGGGCACTGGCCGCAGGCGGGGATGAACGCCGTGACGACGTGGTCGCCCTCCTTGAGCCCGGTGACCCCCGGCCCCACCTTGGTGACGATGCCGGCGCCCTCGTGCCCGCCGATCACCGGGTAGGAGGCGACCGGCGTACCGCCGGTGACCAGGTGCTCGTCGCTGTGGCACAGCCCGGAGGCGGCGAGCTGGACCTGCACCTCGCCCGCGCGCGGGTCACCCAGCTCGATCTCCTCGATCGACCACTCCTCGCCCACGCCCCACAGAATCGCGCCCTTGGTCTTCAACCCAGTTCCTCTCCCTAGGCCCGCGCCGTCGCGGGCGACAGGTCGCGCGGCCGCTCGCCGTGTGCCCTGGCTCACAGCCTGGTGAGCGGGGGTCGGCCCGTCAAGATCTCCTCCGCGGGCCGGCCGCGACACCGGTGCCGCACACTGGTCCGGTGTCCGGCGTCCCCGTGGTCGTGGTGGGCGCCGGGCCGGTCGGGCTGACCGCGGCGCTGCTGCTCGCCCGTCGCGGAGTCGACGTCGTGGTGCTGGAGCGGCACCGGGAGCCCTACCGGCTGCCGCGGGCGGTGCACCTGGACGACGAGGTTCACCGGGTGCTGCAGGCCGCCGGGGTCGCCGACGCCCTGGCGCCGCTGACCCGGCCGATGGCCGGCCTCCGGCTGCTCGACGGCGGGCACCGCGTGCTCGCGGAGTTCCGCCGCGCCCCGGACGCGGGCACGAACGGCTGGCCGCAGGGGTCGTTCGTGCACCAGCCCGACCTCGAGGCGGTGCTGGCCGACGCCGTGGCCGCGGACCCGCGGGTCGACGTCCGGCGGGGCGTGGAGGTCACCGGGCTGGCCGACGACGGTGCGGCGGTGACCGTGGCGGCCCGGGAGCGGGCGACGGGGGAGGACCGGTCCGTCCGGGCGGCGGCCGTCCTGGGCTGCGACGGTGCGAACAGCACGGTGCGCGACCTCCTCGGTGCCCGCATGCGCGACCTGGGGCGGGCCGACCGCTGGCTGGTGCTCGACGTCCGGTCGGACCGGCCGCTGGGCCTGTGGCCGGGCGTGCACCAGGTCTGCGACCCGCACCGCGCCTCGACGTTCATGCCGGTCACCGGCGACCGGTACCGGTGGGAGTTCCGGCTGCTGCCGGGCGAGACCGCGGCCGACCTGACCGCGCCGGACCGGCTGGCGGGGCTCCGGGTGCCGGTCGCCGACGTCGAGGTGCTGCGGGCGGTCGAGTACACCTACCGCGCGCAGGTCGCCGACCAATGGCGGGCCGGGCGGGTGCTGCTCGCCGGGGACGCCGCGCACCTCAGCCCGCCGTTCGTCGGCCAGGGCCTGGGGCTGGGGCTGCGCGACGTGCACCAGCTGGCCTGGAAGCTCGCCGCCGTGCTGGACGGGACGGCGCCCGAGGAGCTGCTGGACACCTACCAGGCCGAGCGCGAGCCGCACGCCCGCGCGCTCATCCGGGTGGCGCTGCTGCTCGGCGGGCTGATGACCGGGGGAGGGCGCGGTGCCGCGGTCGCCCGCCGTGCCGTGCTGGCCGTCGTCCGGCGCATCCCCGCCGTCGCCCGGCTGGCCACCGACAGCCGGACCCCGCCGCTGCGCCGCGGGCCGCTGGTCGAGCGGCGTGGCCGCGCGGGCCGTCGGCTCGCGGGATCGCTCGTGCCGCAGCCCGAGGTGCTGGTGGACGGCGCGCGCTGCCGCCTGGACGACGTCCTGGGCGACGGCGAGGCCGAGCTGACACCCGGCCTGGTCGTCCGGAGGGGCGGCGCCGAGGTCCGCGTCGAGGACCCCAGCGGCACGCTGGGCACCTGGCTGCGCGGTGCGTCGGTGGTGGTCCGTCCCGACCGCATCGTCCGGTCCGCCCGCTAGGGGCGGTCGCCTAGCCCTTCGGGCGGCCGATGCCGATCGCGTAGAGGGTGCCCAGGACCGCGCCCGGCGGGGCCGCCACGTAGAGCCACCACGGGTGGATGCCGCCCACGGTGAGCTCGAGGATCCCCCAGACGACGAGGTTCGCCAGGCTGATGCAGAGCCAGATGATCGTCAGCACCTTCATCGCGGTGCCGGCGTCGTCGTCGGTGAAGGCCTTGCGCGGTCCCGGCGGGGGCGGGAGGGCGGGGAGGTCGGCGGTCGTCCGCGCGAGCTCACCGCGGGTGCGCGCGGCCCACACCTGGCGCACCCTCTCGTCGAACTCGTGCAGGTCGAGCTGGCCCGCGTCGTGCGCGCGCCGCAGCCCCTCGGCCACGGCGGCGCGCTCGGCGTCGGAGACGCGGAGTTCGGCACGTGCCACCGGCTCGGTCACGTGCCGATCCTGCCATCCGGAACGGGTCAGGAGTCCTCGCTGGCGCGCGCCACGGCGGTCTCGCCCAGGCGCTGCTCGAAGCCCGGGGGGATGACGAGGTCCTCGCGGCAGAGGTCGGCGACGTTCGGCCGGCCGAGGCCGACCATCGCCGAGCCCAGCCCGTCGCGCATCAGGTCCAGCACGTTCTCCACGCCGGCCTGGCCGTTGGCGGCGAGGCCCCACAGGTAGGCGCGACCGATCATGACCGCCTTGGCGCCGAGGGCGAGGGCCTTGGCGACGTCGCCACCGCGGCGGACGCCGCCGTCGAGCAGCACCTCGACCTGGTCGCCGACCGCCTCGGCGATCGCGGGCAGCGCCCGGATCGAGGCCGGGGTCCCGTCGAGGTTGTTGCCGCCGTGGTTGGAGACCGAGATCGCGCTGACCCCGGCATCCACCGCGCGCCGGGCGTCGTCGACCCGCATGACGCCCTTGAGCATGAACGGGGCCTCCGGCCAGAGGCTCCGCAGCCAGGCGACGTCCTCCCAGGTCGGCATGGGGGAACTCATCCACTGGCCGTAGGCGCCGAAGAAGGTGGGCGCCGGGTCGCCGGGGGTGGGCACCATGTTGGGGACCGTGAGGTCGGGCAGCTTGCGGGTCTTCGCGAACTCCCACAGCCAGCGCGGCTTGAGCGCGACCTGCGGGGCGTAGCGGCGCACCGCCTCGAGGTCGATCTTCTCCGGGATGAACGGGCTGCCCCAGTCCCGGCCGTAGGAGAACGACCAGTCGAGGGTGGCGATCAGCCCGGCGGCGCCGGCGCGGCGGGCCCGCTCCACCTTGGCGGCCATCGTGTCGCGGTCGCCCACCCAGTACAGCTGGAAGAAGGTCTTCGGGTTGGCGGCGATGACCTCCTCCATCGGCTTGCTGGCCATCGACGACAGGCCCATCGCCGTGCCGCGGTTGGCCGCGGCCCGGGCGACGGCGACCTCGCCGTCGGGGTGCACGGCCTGGACGCCGGTGGGGCTGATCAGCACCGGCAGCGAGATCTCCTGGCCCATGACGGTGACGGCCATGTTCCGCTCGTTGGCCAGGCCCGCGCTGTGCGGGGCGAAGCCCAGCTCACCGAAGGCGGCGGTGTTGTCCTCCACCGTCAGCCCGCGCTCGGAGCCGGCCAGGAGCGCGCCGTACACGCCCTTGGGCAGGCGCTTCTTCGCCCGCCGCTGCGCCTCGGCCACCGTCTCGAACCACGCGTTCGCCACTGCCCGGTCTCCCGTCGTCCGCCTCGCCCTGCGGCGTGGCACTCAGTGCCACCCTAGCGACGGACGGGAGACGCACGCCACACCTGGCCGGTCAGCCACCCAGGCTGGGGAACCCGGCGGCGAGCTCGTCGAAGGCTCGGTGCAGCTCCCGGCCCAGGTCGCTGCGCTCGTCGGCCAGCCAGGTGGCGAACGCGGTGGTGGCCGCGGCCCGGGTGCTGGCGGCCACCAGCCGCGGCAGCAGGCCGGCGGGGTCCTCGCCGGTGCTGCGCGCGACGTGCTCGGCCACCACGCGGTCGATCTCGGCGTACCGCAGCTGGGAGTGGGCCTGCAGCGCCGGCTCGGTCAGGATGAGCCGCATCCGCTGGCGCAGGACCGGGAGGTCGGCGGCGCCGTAGTCGTTCACCTCGGCGTAGGCGGAGCAGATCGTGGCGAGCACCGGCCGCCCCGGTGCGGCCGCGCGCAGCAGCTGCTCCAGGCGCGCGACGTGCGCGGCGAAGTCGCCCCACACGGCGTCGGCCTTGGTCGGGTAGTAGCGGAAGAACGTCCGCCGGCTGATCCCGGCGGCGTCGGCGACCTCGTCGGCGGTGACCGCGTCGAAGCCGCGCGAGGCGAACAGCTCCAGGGCCGCGCGCTCGACGCGGGCGCGCGGCGCCCCGGTCGGCGCGTCGGTCGAGGTCACACGCACATCCTGCCGTCCGGCGGCACCGGGGGGATGCTTTCGCCGTACGACGGGTCCCTTGCTCGGTGGCACTCGGTGCCACTAGCCTCGGCCCGACCGACCAGTGACCTCGCTCACCCAGGAGTGCAGATGCCCGAGCAGACCGCCGTCGTCGACACCGCCGTCGAGGCCACCCCCTCCGTGACCGCGCTCGCCGAGGAGGCCCTGGTCGAGGAGTCGCTGGTCGAGGAGGTCTCGATCGACGGCATGTGCGGCGTCTACTGAGCCGCTCGCTCCCGTGACCGCCGCCCCGGCGTTCGACCCGGCGCTGCCCTGGCGGCAGTCCCGCTCGGTCGCGCTCCGGCCCGAGCCGTTCGGTGCGCTGGTCTACTCCTTCGCCAACCGGAAGCTCTCCTTCCTGAAGTCGAAGCTCCTGGTCAGCGTCGTCACGTCGCTGGCCGACCACCCCACCGCCGAGGCGGCGCTGGTCGCCTGCGGCGTGCCCGAGGCCCAGCGCGGCGCCTACGTGAAGGCGCTGGCCGACCTGGCCCGTTCCCAGATGATCGAGGTGCGTCCGTGACCGCCGTCCTGCCGTCCCACCCGCAGCGCCCCGAAGGCGGGCGGCTGATCGACCAGTTCGAGTACGGCCTGGACGCGCCGATCTGCCTGACCTGGGAGCTCACCTACGCCTGCAACCTGGCGTGCGTGCACTGCCTGTCCTCCTCGGGACGCCGCGACCCGCGCGAGCTCTCCACCGCCGAGGCAGAGGGCGTCATCGACGAGCTGCAGCGCATGCAGGTCTTCTACGTCAACGTCGGCGGCGGCGAGCCCACCGTCCGGCCGGACTTCTGGCACCTGCTCGACTACGCCATCGGCCACGACGTCGGCGTCAAGTTCTCCACCAACGGCATCAAGCTGGACAAGGCGCGCGCCGCGCAGCTGGCGGCCACCGACTACGTCGACGTCCAGATCTCCCTGGACGGCGCCACCGCCGAGGTCAACGACCGGGTCCGCGGCGCCGGCTCCTTCGCCACCGCCACCCGCGCGCTGGAGAACCTCGCCGAGGCCGGGATGAAGGACTTCAAGGTCTCCGTCGTCGTCACGCGGGAGAACGTCTCCCAGCTCGACCAGTTCAAGGCCCTCACCGACCGCTACGGCGCCCAGCTGCGCATCACCCGCTTCCGCCCGTCCGGCCGGGGCGCCGACGTGTGGGACCAGCTGCACCCCACGCAGGCCCAGCAGCGCGAGCTCTACGCCTGGCTGCTGGCCAACGGCGAGAAGGTGCTCACCGGCGACTCGTTCTTCCACCTCTCGGCGCTGGGGGAGTCCCTGCCGGGCCTGAACCTGTGCGGTGCCGGCCGGGTGGTCTGCCTGATCGACCCGGTGGGCGACGTCTACGCCTGCCCGTTCGCCATCCACGAGAACTTCCTCGCCGGCAACGTGCGCGACGAGGGCGGCTTCCAGCGGGTGTGGCAGCAGTCCGAGCTGTTCGCCGACCTGCGCAGCCCGCAGACCGGCGGGGCGTGCACCAAGTGCGCGCACTTCGACGCCTGCCGCGGTGGCTGCATGGCGGCCAAGTTCTTCACGGGCCTGCCGCTGGACGGCCCCGACCCCGAGTGCGTCCAGGGCTACGGGGAGACGGCGCTGGCCGCCCGCGACCTGGGGCTGGGCACCCCGAAGAGCCACATCGACCACTCGCACACCGGCCCCGTCCGCGGTCAGCCCACGCTGCTCGGCATGCCGGCGATCCCCGCGAAGGCCTGCGACGAGTCGCCGCTGGCCGGTCTCACCCTGGGCTGAGCACCTCCCCCTCCGGGGGGAGAGGGGGTCCGGCCGCTCCAGGAAGAGCCGGGAGTCGCCGATGCCGGGAGGGTGATCGAGCAGCTGGCCGTCCGGGTGGGCCACCTCCTGCCCCGGGGTGGTCGGCTGCCCCGCGCGGTGTGGGAGCGCCGGCACCGCGCGATCGTCCGGCTGTGCTTCGCCTCCGGCGTGGCCCTCCTCCTGCTCGCCTGGTTCTGGGGCTACGACCAGCCGACCGCCGTCCTGGTGCTCGCCGCCGTCGCGGTGCCCGCTGCGGTGGCCACCCTGCCGACGCTCGGCCGATCCGCGCGCGCCGCGGCCAGCACGGTCTCGCTCATGGGCGCCTGCGTCGCGCTGACCCACCTGTGGTCGGGCGTGACCGAGGCCCACTTCTCCTTCTTCGTGATGATCGGCGTGGTGTCGCTCTACCAGAGCTGGGTGCCCTTCGGCATCGCGCTGCTGGTCGTGAGCGCGCACCACGGTCTGGTCGGCTCGCTGGCCCCCCCACCAGGCGTTCGGCCACGGCGCCGGGCAGTCGCCCTGGCTGTGGGCCGGCATCCACGCCGCCTTCGTGCTGGCCGCCAGCCTCGCGCACCTGTCCGCGTGGCGGCTCAACGAGGACCAGGAGCTCAGCGACTCCCTCACCGGGCTCGCCAGCCGCACCCAGCTCGAGGAGGTCACCTCCCGGGCGCTGGAGCGGGGCGGGCCGGTCAGCGTGCTGTTCATCGACGTGGACGACTTCAAGGACGTGAACGACAGCCGCGGCCACGCCGCCGGCGACGAGCTCCTCCGCGTGGTCGCGCAGCGGCTGCGCGCCTGCGTCCGGCCCGGCGACGTCGTCGCGCGGATCGGTGGCGACGAGTTCGCCGTCGTGGTGGCCGGTGACGCCGACGTCGCGCACGCGGTCGGCGAGCGGGTCCTGGTGTCCCTCGCCATGCCGGTGCCCGTCGACGACGGCCTGCTCGCCGTGCACGCCAGCATCGGACTGGCCGAGGCGACCGAGGACGACCGCACCGCCGGCGCGCTGCTGCGCAACGCCGACCTCGCGATGCACCTGGCCAAGGCGCAGGGCAAGAACCGGCTGGTGGGCTACGCCGACGGCATGGCCGAGGCGGCCCGACGGCGGGCCGGGCTGCAGCAGGACCTGCTCACCGCCGTCCCCGAGGACCAGCTGGAGCTGCACTACCAGCCGACCGTGCGGCTCTCCGACGGCCGCACCACCGGCTTCGAGGCGCTGGTGCGGTGGCGCCACCCCGAGCGCGGCCTCGTCCCGCCGGCGGAGTTCGTGCCGCTGGCCGAGGAGAGCGGCGCCATCGTCGCGATCGGCCGCTGGGTGCTGCGCACCGCCCTCGACCAGGGCGCCGCCTGGATCCGCGAGCGGGGCACCGAGGTGCGGATGGCGGTCAACCTCTCGCCGCGGCAGCTGTTCGACACCGACGTCGTCGCCGACGTGGTGGACGCGCTGACCGCCAGCGGCTTCCCCGCGGAGCTGCTGACCCTCGAGCTCACCGAGGGCGTGCTGGTCCGCGACGTCGACGCGGTCGTCACCCAGCTGGAGGCGCTGCGGGCGCTGGGCGTCCGGATCGCCATCGACGACTTCGGCACCGGCTTCTCCAGCCTGTCCTACCTGCGCAAGCTCCCCGCGGACGTGCTCAAGATCGACCGCAGCTTCGTCACCGACCTGCCCGGCGGCCGGTCGGCGACCACGCTGATCGCCTCGATCGTCGAGCTCGCCCGCACCCTCGGCCTCGACGTCGTCGCCGAGGGCGTGGAGACCGACGGGCAGCGGACGGCGCTGCGCGACCTGAACTGCGGGCTGGCGCAGGGCTTCCTCTTCGCCCGCCCGCAGCCGGCCGGCGAGGCGAGCGCCGCCCTGGACGTCGCCGCCTCGTCGGTGTCCTGAGCCCTAGAGCTCGACCTTCTCGTTCTCGCCGGCGTCGATGCGCTGGCCGGTCGCCTTCGCCTTCACGAAGCTGAACGCCGTCGCCAGCCGGCCGCCAGGGCTGTCCCAGTACTCCGCGGAGTCGCCCTCGACCTTGATCAGCACGACCTCCGGGTCCTCGGGGCCGTTCGGGAACCAGGCCTCGACGCCGCCGTTCCACAGCTCCTTCTTCTTCGCCACGTCGTCGACGACGACCGCGTGCCCGGTCAGCGACACCCAGGTGCCGCCGGAGCCCACACCGACGTTCACCTGCGGCTGCGCGGCGATGTGCGCCACCGGGTGCGAGCTGCGCTCGGCGTAGAACCAGAGGTCGCCGTCGAACTCGACCTCCTGCAGCGTCATCGGGCGGCTGGTGAGCTTTCCGCCGGGCGCGATGGTGGTGAGGAAGCCGAAGCGCTCCCCCTTGATCAGCTCGGCGACCTTGCGGGTGTCTTCCGTCGTCATGACGTCCCAGTGCCCCGCCGTCCTGCCGCCGACACCCGGGTCAGGTGGCGTCGACGTACCGCCAGGCGCCACCCTCGCGGACGAACCGGCTGCGCTCGCGCTGCTCCCCGGCGGCGCCGTCGTGCACGTACCGCGCCACGAACTCCACCGTGCCCTCGGCCGCGAGCATGCCGCCGCCGGCGGTGGACACGACCTGCAGCCCGGTCCAGCGGGTGCCCGGGTCCAGCTCCAGGTCGCGCGGGCGGGTGGTGGGGTGCCAGGTGGCCAGCAGGTAGGACGGGTCCCCGACCGCGAAGGCGCTGTAGCGGGAGCGCATGAGCTGCTCGGCGGTCGCCGCCGCCCGCTCACCGGCGTGCAGCGGACCGCAGCACCCGTCGTAGGGCAGTCCGGATCCGCAGGGGCAGCGACGGGGAGGCACGGCCCCAGTCTGCCGCCGTGCGAGGCTCGGTCGGTGAGCACCCTCGCGTCCACCACCTGGTCGGAGATGCCCGAGCGGCCCGTGCTGGTCGTCCCGCTGGGGGCGGTGGAGCAGCACGGCCCGCACCTGCCGCTGGCGACCGACACCCGGACGGCGGAGGCGGTGGCGCGGGCCGCGGTGCCCGGGATCGACGGCGCGCTGCTGGCCCCGGCGGTCGCCTACGGGGCCAGCGGGGAGCACGAGGGCTTCCCGGGGACGGTGTCGATCGGCACCGAGGCGCTCACCACGCTGCTGGTGGAGCTGGGGCGCTCGGCGGGCCGGTGGGCGGGGCGGCTGCTGGTGGTCAACGGCCACGGCGGCAACTTCTTCGCCCTGCGGACCGCGGTGCCGCAGCTGCGCGAGGAGGGGCGGGACGTCGCGTGGTGGCCGCTCGCCGTCCCGGGCGGTGACGCGCACGCCGGGCGCACGGAGACGTCACTGATGTTGCACGTGGAACCAGGTGTGGTCCACGAGGAGCGGGCCCAGGCGGGGGAGACCGCGCCGCTGCGCGAGCTGCTGCCGCGGATGCGGGCCGAGGGCGTCCGGGCGGTCAGCCCGAACGGGGTGCTCGGGGACCCCGCGGGGGCGTCGGCCGCGGAGGGGGAGTCCCTGCTGGCCGCCCTCGTCGGGCGGCTGGTCGCCGCGGCGCGGGACTGGCGGG
>NZ_SPQP01000062.1 GCF_004571075.1 Blastococcus sp. TF02A-35 | reverse complement strand
GATCTTGGGCGGCCGCGCTGCGGCTGCACGAGCTGGCCGGCCCGCGCTCCGGCGGCGACGAGGCGCTGCTCGCGCTCCTGCTGCCGTCGATCTCCGCGCACGCCCGCAGCGGGAACGCCGTCGTCGCGCGCGAGCAGCAGCGGCTGGCGGTGCGGGCGGCCGGCCGGCTGGGCCGCCGCGACCTGCACGTCGCCGCGCTCGCCGAGTGGGACGCCCCGCTGGTCTGGACCGTCCGCGACGACGGCGCCCAGGACCCCGAGCTGCTCGACCCGCTGCTCGAGCTGCTGGAGACCCCCGCGGGCGAGGACCTGCCCGACGACGTGCGCAGCCGGCTGGAGGTCGCGCTGTTCCGCGAGGTCGAGGGGGTGGACGACGCCCGCAGCGAGCGGGCCAGCGCCGCGGCCCTGGAGCTGGCCCGCCGCACGGACGACCCGCGGCTGCTCTGCGCCGCGCTCAACGTGCGCGCGTACGCCGCGCTCGGCCCGGACCTGGCCGACCAGCGCGAGGCGCTGGCCGAGGAGCTGCGGGTCGTGGCCACGGCGGCGGGCGCCACCGACCACCAGGCCGTCGCGCACTGGCTGCTGTTCCTCGCCGCGTCCGCCCGCACCGGCCTGGGAGCGGCCCGCCGGCACGGCGACCGGGCCCTGGCGCTCTCGGGCAGCGGGCAGCTCGGGCACGTGCTGGGCGCCGTCGGCATCCACTCCGGGGCGCTGCTGGTGCTCGCCGGGCGCGTCGACGAGGGGCTGGCGCGGTACGAGCAGATCGCCGCCCGGCTGGTCGAGACCGGCCAGACGAACGGTGGGCTGATGGCGCTGATCGGGCGGTTCGTCGCCGGGTTCGCCCGCGGTGACCTGACCCCGGCGCTGCCGGACCTCGCGTGGCTGAACAGCGCGATGCCCGGTGCGCTGGGCGACGCCGTCGTCCTCACGTTCCTCGACGCCGGCCGGGAGGCCGACGCCCGGGAGGCGTGGCGGACCCACCGGCCGATCGCCCACGACTACTACTGGCTCACCAACACGACGCTGCGCGCGCACGCCGCCGCGCGCCTGGGGGACGCCGCCGTGGCCGCGGAGATGCGTGCCGAGCTCCTGCCGTGGGCCGGCCGGGTGGCCGGCCTCGACGCCGGCACGCTGGTGCTCGGCCCCGTCGACGACGCCCTGGCCGAGGTCGCCGACCTGCTCGGCGACCCGGCCGCGGCCGACCGGCACCGGCGGGACGCCGCCGAGGTCCGCCGGCGGCTCGCCGCAGAGCTCGCCGCCGTCGGGCTCTAGGCGGTCATGAAGCCGCTCTCGTAGGCGGCGATGACGGCCTGCGTGCGGTCCCGGGCGCCGAGCTTGAGCAGCACGCTGCTGACGTGCGTCTTCACCGTCTCGCGGCTGAGGAACAGCTCGGTGGCGATCTCGGCGTTCGACAGCCCGCCCGCCACCAGCCGCAGCACGTCGGCCTCGCGCCCGGTGAGCGCCGGGAGGGCGGCCGGGCCGCGCGCGCGGGACGGCGCGTGCGCGGCGATCAGCCGGCGGATGAGGTCGGGCAGCACCAGCGAGGTCCCCCGCGCGACGACGCGGATGGCGTCGACCAGCTCGTCGGGGTCGGAGCGCTTGAGGGCGAACCCGCTCGCGCCGGCCTGCAGCGAGCGGAACAGGTAGTCGTCGTCCTCGAAGGTGGTCAGGACGAGCACCCGCGGGCGCTGCGGGTCGCGGGCCACCAGCTCCCGGGTCGCCGCGATGCCGTCCATGTCGGGCATGCGGACGTCCATCAGGACGACGTCGGGGTCGGTCCCGGCGGCGACGTCGAGCGCCTCGCGGCCGGTGCCGGCGTCGCCGACGACGGTCAGGTCGGGCTCGCTCTCCAGGATCACCCGGAGCCCGGAGCGGACGAGGACGTCGTCGTCGACCAGGAGCAGCCGCAGGCTCACGCGGCGCCCGCCAGCGGCAGGGTGGCGCACAGCTCGAAGCCGCCCGAGGGCGTCGGCTCGGCCGACAGCGTCCCCCCGGCGGCCGCCGCGCGCTCGCGCAGACCGGCCAGCCCGCGCCCACCACCGGGGCCCGGGCGGCTGTCCAGCTGCGACGCCCGCTCGTTGCACACCCGGACGACGAGCGTGTTCCCGCTGCGCACGACCTGGGCGACGGTCAGCGGGGTGCCCGCGTGCCGCAGCACGTTCGTCGTCCCCTCCTGGACCACCCGGTAGGCGAGCTCCTGCACCCCCGCCGGGACGTCGTCGACGTCGCCGTCGACCACCAGGGCGACCGGCAGGCCGCCGTCCCGCAGGCCGGACAGGAGGCCCTCCAGGTCGTCCAGCGAGGGGGCCGCGAACGGGGCGGGGTCGTGGCCACCGTCCTCGGCACGCAGCACCGTGAGCACCCGGTCGAGCTCGGCGAGCGCGGCCCGGGTGTTGGTCTCGATGTGCTCGAGCGCCTGGCGGGCGAAGTCCGGCTGCAGCGGCCTGCCCTCCGGCGGGGCGAGCGTGCGGCGGGCGGCGGTGGCCTGCAGCAGGCTCGCGGTGAGCGCGTGCCCGATGGTGTCGTGCAGGTCGCGGGCCAGCCGGTTGCGGTCGGCCAGGCGGCGGCCGCTGTGCTGCAGCGCGGCGATCTGCTGCTCGGGTGCGGTGCCCAGCAGGCGGGGGCCACGGTGGCGGCCAGCCGCACCAGGAGCTCGAGCACGACCAGGGTCACGACGACGTCGCCGACCATCAGCGCGAGCAGCGGCAGCGCCGCGAGGGCGTTCCAGTCGGCGCCCCAGACGAGGTAGGCGAACCCGAGGCCGCCGAAGAACAGGGTCGCCGCCGTCGCCGCCCCCATGAGCACCCGCGCACCGAGCCAGCCGAGCGCCCGCCAGGTGCCGGCCGACATCACCAGCCGGCGGAGCTTGCCGACGACCCCCGGCTGCCGGCGCACCCGTTCGCCGTCCGGGACGTCGGCCCCCAGCAGGGTGCGGACCAGCCGGCGCTCGACCCCGGCGAAGCCCCGCGTGACCGCCAGCACCAGCAGGATGAGGAGGACGCCGACGCCGTAGACCAGCGCGACCACCGACCCGAACAGCCCGAAGAACAGCGCCAGGTAGAGGGCACCGAACGGCAGGCTCGCCAGCGCGTACACGGCGCGGCCGGGCCAGCCGGGACGGGCGGCGGCGAGCAGCTCGCGGACGCGGGCGGCGAGCTCGGGCCCGGAGTGCGGGAAGGTCGTGGAGGGCACGGGTCGATCCTGGCCGACCGTCGCGGCGGGCGGTTCCCCCGCGCGGGCACTCCTGCCCTCCCCCGCGCGGGGGAGCGAAGGAGGCGCTGCGGGGTGATCCGCGAGGGCCGGCTCCGCCGACAGGCTTCCTGCCATGACTCCCTCCCTCCGCCGGCGGCTCGCATGATCGAGGTCCGCGGGCTCACGAAGCAGTACGGCGCTGGTCGACTGGCGCACGGGTCCAGCGCTGTGCGCGCCGTCGACGACCTGACCTTCGACGTCCGGCCCGGCAAGGTGACCGGCTTCCTCGGCCCGAACGGCGCGGGCAAGTCCACCACGATGCGCATGGTCCTGGGCCTCGACCGGCCGACCGCCGGCCGTGCCCTGGTGGCCGGGCGGCCTTTCGCGACGCTGGACGAGCCACTGCGGGTGGCCGGCGCGCTGCTCGACGCGCAGGCCGTCCACCCCGGGCGCAGCGGCCGCGACCACCTGCGGGTGGTCGCCCGCACGAACGGCATCCCGGTGCGCCGGGTCGACGAGGTGATCGACCAGGTGGGGCTCGGCCCGGCCGCGCGCCGCCGGGTGAAGGGCTACTCGCTGGGCATGCGCCAGCGGCTCGGCATCGCGACCGCGCTGCTCGGCGACCCCGCCGTCCTGCTGTTCGACGAGCCGATGAACGGGCTCGACCTGGACGGCGTCCGGTGGGTCCGGGGGCTGGTGCGCGAGCTGGCCGACGAGGGACGCACGGTGCTGCTGTCGAGCCACCTCATGAGCGAGATGGAGCAGACCGCCGACCACCTGGTGATCATCGGCCGCGGCCGGCTGATCGCCGACGCCTCGATCGAGGAGGTCCTGCGCGGCCAGGGCACCGGCCGGAAGGTGCGGGTGCGCACGCCGTCGGTCGACGACCTCGCCGGTGCGCTGCTGCGCCGGAAGCTGCGGGTGCACCCCACCGACGACGGCGACCTGCTGGTCGAGGGGGCGTCGGCCGAGACGGTCGGCGACATCGCGCTCGAGGTCGGCGCGGCCGTGCACCGGCTCGCCGAGGAGCACACCTCGCTCGAGCAGGTCTACCTCGACCTGACCGGCGACAGCGTCCAGTACAAGGTCTCGAGCACGAAGGAGCTGGTGCGGTCATGACCGCGGTCGCCGTCCAGGGGCCCGGCACGGTCCCCCTGCTCACCCGCGCGGCGTCCGCCGAGTGGCTGCGGCTGCGCAGCGTCCGGTCGACGTGGTGGTGCCTGCTGGCCGCCGCGGCCGCGGTGCTGGGGATCGGGGTGGGGACCGCCCTCGACGAGGCGGATATGGCCGAGGCCTCCGGCTCCACGGCCTCGGCGGTCCTCGCCGGGGAGTACGGCCTGATGATCGGGCAGTTCGCGCTGCTGGTCCTCGTGCTCCTCGCGGTGACGCAGGAGTACGCCAGCGGGTCGATCGGCCCGACGCTGCAGTGGACGCCGCGCCGCGGGGTGCTGCTCACCGCCCGGGTGACCGTCCCGGTGCTGGTGGCGACCGTCGCCGGCGTGCTGCTCGCCGTCGCCGCCGACGTCGTCGCCGTGGTGGTCGAGCCGTCGCTGACCTTCTCCGGCGGCGACCTGGCCGACAGCGTCGGTGGCATCGCCGCCGTCCTGCTCGCCGGTGGGGCGCTGGCCGTGGGGACGGGGCTGCTCCTGCGCAGCACGGCCGGCGCGCTGGCGGCGGTGTTCCTGCTGCAGCTCGTGCTGCCCGCGCTGCTGCCGGCGTTCGGGGTGCGGTGGATGGCCGACCTCGGTGAGCTGCTGCCGGGCTCGGCGGCGATCTGGACGCTGCTCGGCGAGCCGGAGATGAGCGCCGGCCAGGCGACGACGCTGCTGGTCGGCTGGTCCGCGGCCGCGCTGGCGGCCGGCGGCTGGTCGCTGCTGCGCCGCGACGCCGGGTAGCCGGCCGGGTCCTCGGCGGGCGTCCCCTCACCCGCCGAAGACCCGGCGCTCCCGGCGCCGGAACGGCGGCACGAGGACGGCGAGCAGCAGGCGCAGCACGAGCCCGCCCTCGGCCGCGAGGACGGCGCGCTCGGCGGGGCTGACGACGGCGACCACGCGGGGGGCCTCGAAGGAGAGCGTGGCCCGCCTGCGGATCTCGCCCTCGACCGCGGCCCAGTCCCGCACCGAGACGTGCTCCTCGATGGCGGGGAGGACCGACGCCTCCTCGTCGGCGATGTGCTCGTCGAGCAGGTCCCGCAGCTCGGCCAGGTCGACGGCCAGGACCGTGGCGGTGTCCTCGTCGGGGCGGGCGGCGAACCGCCGGGCGCCGGCGCGGATGCGGTCCAGCAGCGGGTCGAGGGCGGCGTGGTCGTCGCTGAGGCCGGCGAGGTCGACGTGCGGACCGGCGGAGGCGGCGAGGACCGGCCACAGCACGTCGTCCTCCGCGGAGTGGTGGTGGTGGATCGAGTCGCAGAAGTCGGCGACGTAGTCCGCCACCGCGGCCGCCCTCGGCCGGCCCACGGGCGTGGCGGCCAGGGCCCCGAGCAGGGCGGGCAGGCGGCGGGCGTCCCTGAGCATCGCGCGGTGGGCCAGGCGCATCCCGAGGGTGTCGGGCTGCGGGTCGCCGCTCTGGCGCGGGGTGACGGTGGTCATCGGGGTCTCTCCTCCGGTCGGGGTCGGTGCCGACCCTGGCCACGCCCGCTTGCCGGTTCCTTGTCGTGCCGCGACAAGTCAGCGGCAGGAGGCCGACAAGAGCGGCCCGCGAACGTCGTCGCCGAACCGGTCACCCGACCGGACCGACCCAGTCGAAGGACGACGCCGTGACCGCCCTGCAGTCCCCCGCACCCACCACCGACCGCCCCATCCCCGCCCGCGACCACCGCCCCTCGGCGAACGTCCGCGGCCTGACCGTCGTCGCTGGCGGCGCCCTCTTCGCCGTCGGCAACCTGCTGCACCCCCTGGAGCACAACGACACCGCGCACGAGTCGCCGACCTGGGTGGCCGCGCACGTCGTGTTCGCGATCGGTGCGCTGCTGATCGCCGCGGGCATGACGGTCCTGACCCGCCGCTTCCGCTCCTCCCCCACCGGGCTGGTCGGGCTCGGCATCACCTGGCTCGGCATGGTGCTGATCCCCGGCGGCGCGCTGATGGAGGCCTACGTGCGGCCGCTGTTCGACCACCACGGGTTCGGGGAGATCGAGCAGGCGACGATCCTGTTCACGATGGTCGCGGGCACCTCCAACCTGCTCGGCCCGGCGCTGATCGCCATCGGCGCGATCCGCAACCGGCTGCTGCCGCTGTGGGCGGCGCTGGCCATCCCCGGCATCACCGTGGGGCGCTGCTCTTCCCGGTGCTGCCCAAGGAGGGCTACGGGATCATCCCCGGCACCGTGCTCTTCGGGATCGGCATCGCCGCGGCGGGCTGGCTGTCCCGCTCCGAGTGACGCACGGACGACGGGCCCGGCACCCTCGCGGTGCCGGGCCCGTCGTCACGGCGCGAGGACGCGGACCGGGCTCCCGGCGGCCCAGGCGGCGACGTCCTCGACCGCCTCGCCGTAGAAGACCTCGTAGGTGCCGCGGGTGACGTAGCCCAGGTGCGGGGTGAGCAGCGTGCGCGGCGTCGTCCGCAGCGGGTGGTCGGCCGGCAGCGGCTCCTCGTCGTAGACGTCGAGCGCGGCGCAGGCGATGCGGCCGTCGGTGAGCGCGTCGATGAGCGGCTGCTGCTGCACGATCGGCCCGCGGCTGGTGTTGACCAGCACGGCGTTGTGCATCATCAGCGCGAGGTCGTCGGCGCCGATCAGGCCACGGGTGCGCTTGGACAGCAGCAGGTGGACGGTCACGACGTCGGAGGTGGCGAACAGCTCCTCGCGCTCCACCCGGTGCACGCCCACCTCGGCGGCGCGCTCGTCGGTGAGGTTCTGGCTCCAGGCGACGACGTCCATCCCGAAGGCCTGCCCGATGGTCGCGACCCTGCTGCCGAGCCGCCCCAGCCCGATGACGCCGAGCCGCGCTCCGGCGAGGTCGGTGCCGATGGTCTGCTGCCACCCGCCGGCGCGCATGCCGGCGTCCTCCTGGGCCACGTGCCGGGCCGCGCCCAGGATCAGGGCCCAGGTGAGCTCGACGGTCGCGGTGGCGTTGGAGCCGGTGCCGCACACCGTGATGCCGCGCTCGGCCGCCGCCTCGACGTCGATGGACTTGTTCCGCATGCCGGTGGTGACCAGCAGCCTCAGGTCCGGCAGCCGCTCCAGCAGCCCCCGGCGGAACTCGGTGCGCTCCCGCATGGCGACGACGACGTCGAAGCCCTGCAGCGCGGCTGCGACGGCGTCCTCGTCGCCGAGGTGCTCGTGGAACTCGACGACGTCGACCTCGCCGGGCACCCGGGACCAGTCGCAGAACTCGGCGGCGACGGACTGGTAGTCGTCCAGGACGGCGATGCGGGTCATGCCGACGGTCTACCCGATGCCGGCCCGTGCGACGAGTCAGACCAGGGCGGCGCGCTCCTCGACCGTCCAGCCCTCCACCTCGCCGAGCACGAAGGTCTGCCCGCCCGTCGGCGTGCCGGGGCCGGTCTCCGTGTCGTACGCCACCGCTCGGAGGGCCGGTGCGGCCTCCCCCTCCCACTCCAGCGGGACCGCCAGCCTCTCCCCCGGCTCGAGCACCAGGCCCTGGAGGCCACGCCCCGGCTCCACGAGAGCGACCCGGCCGGGGCCGGCCTCCGTGAGGTTGTCCATGCCCCGGAGCCGGTGGAGCACGTGCTCCGGCGGGCGCAGGACGAGCCGCCCCTGGACGCTCGGCAGGGGCTGCTGCCACGGGTCGAGCGGCTCGAAGGCCAGCGCCACGCGCCACGGCTCGCGGTGCGGGTTCTCCACGACCAGGCTGCCGAACCTGTTCTGCCCGGGCGGCACCACGTGGATGTTGCGGGAGGCGACGTGGCTCATCCGGAGGATGTTGGTGTTGAGGTTCGTCCCGGTGAAGCCGTCGTACCAGGGCTGCCCGGCCTTGGTGACCGCGGCGAGCAGGCAGAAGTGCCCGTCCTGGTCCGGGTAGTGCAGCGGGTTCGGCGGGGAGGCCCACGGGATGGCCAGGACGGTCGAGGCGCCGGGCGCGACCGGCGCGGGGATGGGCACGTCGGCTGCGATCCGGCCGCCGAGCGCGGGGTCGGCACCGCCCCACGGCTGCGGCCAGGACAGGCCGGCGGAGGCCTTGGCCCAGTGGAGGGTGACGACGTCGGTGCCGGTCGCCGGCCAGGTCGCCGTCCCCCGGTTGGTGACGCGGACGTAGACCGTGCACGACCGGCCGCCCTGCACCGGCTCGGCCACCACGCCGCCGTCGGCCCACTGCCGCACCCAGATGTCAGGGCTCTCCCAGGCGACGGAGGTCGTCGTGTTCTCACCGGTGCCCGGGTCCGCGAGGTTGTCGTGCAGGACGAGCCGGGGGGTCCGCACCGAGCCGGCGATGAGGTCCGCGTAGACGGTGCGCGTCGCACCGTCGTCCAGGCTGAGGCCCCAGTGGTGCCCCTGCGGGTGCTTGGAGTCGCCGGCGTTCCACCAGCCGGCGGCGGAGTTGCCCCACCAGTTCCAGCCGATGACGACGTCGTCGTTGGCGAGGCAGAACTGCTGCCAGTTGGCCCACTGGGCCTGCGCCAGTGCCAGGGTGCCGCCGAAGGGCGGGAACCCGTTGTCGCCGGCGTCGATCGCTATCTCGCCGACGTGCACCTTGGCGCCCGCCGCGCGGGCCCACTGGACGAGGGCGGAGCACGCGTCCGGGAGCACGGTGGGGCTGGCCGAGCCCGGGGAGTCGATGCCGGAGTAGCAGTGCACCGTGACCCCGAGGTTCCTCAGCGGGTCGGTGAGGGCGGCCCACTTGGCGGCGCTGCCGTTGGTGGTGAACGCCTTCGCCGAGGTCCACGTCATGCCGGGCACGAGGACGGTGTTCGCGTTCCCGGCGGAGCGGATCGCGGTGATGGCCGCCTGGGCGCAGGTGAACCAGCCGTCGAGGCTGATGCCGATGTCGCCGGGCAGGCTGCTCTCCTCGTCGGTGTGCGGCTCGTTGATGAGGTCGAAGGCGACCCGCTGGTCGTTGCCGGTGGCGGCGTTGACCGCGGTGGCGAGCTTCGCCCAGAAGTCGGCGAACATCGCGGGCTGGATCGGCTGGCCCTGGTATGTGATGTCGGTGTTCTTCGACGCCGGGTTGTACTGCCACGGCGCGAGGACGACGACCATCCCGCGGGCGAGGCACCGGGTGACGACGCCGACCAGGTCGGTCCAGTAGTTCGCGTAGTTCGCCCCGGGTGCCGGCACGGGGCCGTTGGCGGCCGCCTGCACCGCCTCCCAGGTGAACATGACGCGCACCGACGTCATCCCCATGGGGCCCGCCCCGGCCGAGTCGTACCAGTCGAGGAGCTTGTCGGGGTAGACCGGGTAGTTCGTGCCGCGGACGGGGCCGCCCGGCGGCACGGTGCCCATGTTCATGGACACGTGGTTGACGCCGTTGCGCTGGGCGCCGAGGACGTGGTTGGCCGGGTATCGCATGGCCGCCTCCGAGCCGCGGATCGCGGATGTGCGGGGTCCGCGGGGTGCGGGCCGCCTCGAGTGCGGGCGAATGTAGTCCGGCCGGTCTCGTCCCGGTCGCGGTCCGGCGCGGCTCCTCCGGAGGCCCAGGGCGCGCCTCAGCCGACGGTGACCGAGCCGCTCCGGTTCGGGACCAGCTCGACCCAGGTGTTCCCGGCGGCGAGCATGACCGGGGTGCCGTGGGCGTCGGTGAGGACGACGCGGTCGGTCTCCGACGCCTTGGACCAGCGGGCCGCCAGCGTGTGCCCGCCGGTGGCGACGAGCGCCTCCCCGCTGCCCACCATGGCGGTCTCGGGCACGGGGTTGCCGGCCGGGTCGGTGTAGCGGGTGTTCACGATGTCGACCCGCAGGACGACGACGTTGGTGGCCTTGAGCTGCTGCCCGTCGGCCTGCATCGCCGGGGCGCTGCCCTCCGAGCGGAGCCAGGCCTGCTGGGCGCCGTCCCAGGCCCAGGTGGGCGTGCTCATCCCGGAGAGCTTGAGCTTCAGGACGGCGGCCGGGGTGCCGGTGCCGAGCGCGCTGGGCTGGTCGGCGGCGCTGGCCATGCTGAACTGCTCGATGGGGTCGGCGGTGTGCTGCGGGTCGGCCTGGGCGAGGAAGTCCGCGGGGTCGGCGTAGACGTTGTGCGGGGCGTACCGGTCCGGGTGCCGGTAGAAGCCGCCGTGCCCCTTGTCGTGGCTGACGACCTGCATGCCGGCGCCGGCGACGGCCTGCACGAAGGGCTGCTGGCCACCGGAGAAGGCGAACAGGCCGTGCAGCGGGGCGGCGATGGCGGCGTCCATGGGCCGGACCGAGCGGATCGGGCCGATCTCGGGCGGCAGGGTGGAGTGGTAGACGGCGACGAAGCGGGTGATGCCGCCCTCGACGACCTCCTCCCACACCATGTCGGCGCCGTTGAGGCCGGCCTGCGGGCGGGACTCCGGGGAGTTCTCGATCTTCACCGCGAGCGCGGGGCGCTGGACCGGGTCGGTGGTCTCGACGCCGGTGAGCGGCCACGGGACGGTCGGCGGCGGCGGGGGCGGCGGGGCGGGCGTCGTCGGCGCGGCCTCGGCCTTGCCGGCCTGCGGGGCGCACCCGGTGGTCAGCGCGAGGCCGGCCGCGACGGCCAGGGCCGCGGCGGCGCGAAGGGTCCGGCGGGGTCGGTGCACGGGGCGGGCTCCTGCGTCGGACGGCTCGGGTCCGCCCGGCGAGCGGCCTCGGGCGACGCCGTCGCGCCGCCGTCCCCGTCATCGGCGCACCCCGGTCCCGGTGTGACCGGCCCGGACCCGACAGCGCCCCTCCCCGGGTCGTCACCGGGGAGGGGCGCTGTGGTGGCTGGTGCGCTGGGGTCAGCGACGGCCGGTCTTGCCGCTGCGGCTCTTCTGGAACTCCGCGATGGCCTTCTTGATCTTCGCCTGGTTCTCGGGCTTGCGGGCCTCCTGGACCACCTTCGCCGCGATACCGGACACGATCATCTTCCTGAACATGCCTGCCATGGTGTTCCTCCTTCGTTCGTCGGACTCTCTGTGCCCTGACGATCGAGGAGCCAACCGTGTCCCCGGCGTGATCCACCCGTTGCGGTGGCTCAGGTGACGGCTGCCCCGTTGGAGCGCCGTCGGGGCCTGCCGCCGGCGAAGAGCTCGGCCCGGCCGCGGCCAAGGATCTTGGCGTCGTAGAGCGCGCGGTCGGCGCTGCGCATCAGCTGCGAGGCGCTGTCGCCGGACCGGTACTCGGCCACCCCGCAGGACAGCGAGATGTCCGGGTGCAGCGCGCAGATCCGGCGCACGAGGGCGAGGCCGCCCCGGCCGGGTGTGGCCGGCAGGAGCAGGGAGAACTCGTCGCCGCCGTGCCGGGCCAGGAAGGCCGTGTCCGGCAGCTCCTTGCGCCAGATGTCGGCGACCCGGCACAGCACGCGGTCGCCGGCCTCGTGGCCGTGGGTGTCGTTGACCGCCTTGAAGTGGTCGACGTCGATGAGCACGGCCGTCAGGGGCTCGCGGGTGCGCGCCGCCTCGGTCATCAGCTCGTTGAGCGCCTGGTCGAAGCCGCGCCGGTTGCTCAGCCCCGTCAGCGGGTCGCGGCTGGCGCTGGAGGCCAGGACCACGAGGCGCTGGATCACGATGCCGATGCCGACGAGGACCAGGTCCAGGCCCACCACCACGCCCAGCCCCACGCCGCTGAGGAGCAGCGCGACGGTGACGCCGAGGACGGCGGCGGCGAGGTGCGCGAGCGCCTGGTGCCCGGCGAAGAAGAAGTGGGCGTCGACCACGACGAACGCGATGAGCACGGCGGCGGCCAGCGACGTCGTCGCGTCAGGTGCGACCAGCACCGCCGTGGAGATGAGCAGCGTGGCCGCGCCGACCGCCACGTGGAAGACGTCGCGGGGCCAGCGGGCGCCCCAGAGGGCGACGACGGCGGCGGCGACGAGCGCCGTCAGCGAGAGGGCGAAGAGCGTGGAGGCGCGGCCCCCGGGCTCGGCGCTGGAGGAGATGAACAGGCCGGCCGTGCCGCCGAAGGCGTAGAAGGTGGCCAGCGTCCGCGCCATCACCCGGATGGTCGCCACCTCGGGCGCGTCGGACCGGCTCACGATGAAGACGTCGACCGATCTGGCCCACGACTTGACCTGCTGCACTGCACGCACCGCTCGAAACTACCCACCGGGGTGACGCCCGCACCGCGCTCGCGGGGGTGGGCGCGGTCACCCGGCGGCGGGCCGCCAGCCGAGCGCGGGGCCAAGCCTGGTCGCGATGTCGGTGAGGATCTGCACGTAGTCCTCGTGCTCGAAGCTGAACGGCAGCGCGAAGACCACCTCGCGCACCTCGCGGAAGCCGGCGTGCGCGTAGAGGGCGTCGGCGATCTGCTCCGACGTCCCGAGGAGGTCGGGGGCGAACAGCAGCCGGCCCGGCCCCTGCGGGGTGCCGACGCGCGACATGCGGGACTCGACGTAGGCGGCGTACCTCGCCCGCTGCTCGTCGGTGGCCGAGTCGGTCGGGATGACGACGAGGCCCTGCGAGACGCGGGCGGCCTCCCCCGCCGGCGAGGCGGCGCGGAAGGCGCGGATCTGGGCGGCCTGGATCGGGGCGAAGTCCACGGAGTCGTTCTCGGCGGAGACCACGCTGCTGGTCAGGAAGTTCATGCCGTGCTCCCCGGCCCACCGCGCCGACCGCGTGCTGCCGCCGCCGTACCAGAGGCGGTGCTGCAGGCCGGGCGAGTGCGGCTCGACCCGGTCGGACCACTCCTCGATGCCCTGGCGCCCCCGGGCCGGGCCGGCCTGCTCCCCGCGGACGAACCGGAGCAGCCGCTCGACCCGCTCGTAGCTGAAGTCCTCGACGTCGGCGGTGTCGGGGTACAGGGACTGCTTGACGTCGTCCCAGCGCATCGGCGGGCCGACGCTGACGCCGGGGTTCAGCCGCCCGCCGGAGAGGATGTCGACGGTGGCGAGGTCCTCGGCCAGCCGCAGCGGGTTCTCCCAGCCCAGCGGGATGACGGCGGTGCCGAGCTCGATCCTGCTGGTTCGCTGCGTGGCGGCGGCGAGGACGGCGACCGGCGAGGAGATGCCGAACTGCAGGTGCCGGTGGCGCAGGTAGGCGCTGTCGAAGCCGAGCTCCTCGCCGAGCGCGACGACCTCGAGGGTGCTCTCGTGGCCGGCCCGCGGGTCAGCGGGGTCGAAGAGGCCGATCGTGAGGAAGCCGAGCTTCTCCAGCGGGGTTCCAGGTGCGGGCATGCTCGGCTCCTCGGGATCGGACGGCGACCCCATGCTCGCGCACCGCTCAGCCGGCGAGGTGGGCGGCCAGCCGGTCGAGGAACGGCAGCTGCGCCTTCACAACCTTCGTGCGGGCGGTGTCGAGGTCGAACCACGCGGCCCGGTCGATCTCCGGGAACTGCTGGAGGCGGCCCGAGCGCGGCGGCCACTCGATCTCGAAGGTGTTGCTGGTGACCGCGTCGGCGTCGAGGTTCCCCTCCCCCGCCCAGACGGCGAGCAGCTTGCGGCCCTTCACCTCACCGAGCGGGTGCAGCTGGGCCGGGGCCGGGCTGCCCAGCTCCTCGGCGAACTCTCTTCTGGCGGCGGCCTCGGCGTCCTCGTCCGGGTGGTGCTCGCCCTTCGGGACCGACCAGGCGCCGTCGTCCTTCTTCGCCCAGAACGGACCGCCCATGTGCCCGAGCAGCACCTCCACGCCGGTGTCGGTGCGCCGGTAGAGCAGGACGCCGGAGCTGCGGACCGGAGGCACCAGGCCAGCCTGGCAGAGCCGTGCACGATGATCGGCAGCCCCTGGACCCTCACTGCTCGGAGTCGCCCGTGCCGTCGATGCACCGCTCGCACCGGGTGATGGGTGCGCTCGTCGGCTCAGCGGTGGGCGACGCGCTCGGGGCGCCGTTCGAGTTCGGGCCACCGGGGCAGTTCTCCGCCCGCTTCCCCTCCCCCGCCCGCGGCGTGCGGACGGAGATGTGCGGCGGCGGCTCGCTGGACCGGGAGCCGGGCGAGTTCACCGACGACACCCAGATGGCGCTCCTCGTGGCCGAGTCGCTGGTCTCGTCCGGCGGGCTCGATCTCGCGGACGTCTTCGACCGGTTCTCGGTGTGGGCGGCGGCCGGGCCGCCGGACATCGGCAACCAGACCCGCGCGGTCCTCGGCTCGGGCCGGCCGCGGGACGTCGCCGCCGCGGAGCACTTCGCCCGGTCCGGGCACGCGGCCGGCAACGGCTCGCTGATGCGGACGACGCCCGCGGCCATCCGGTTCTCCCGAGACGGCCGCGAGGCGACCATGGAGGCCGCCCGCCGGATCTCGGGCCTGACCCACGGCGACCCGTCGGCCGGTGAGGGCTGCGCGATCTTCTCCGAGCTGATGCGGGTGGCGCTGGACGGTGGGGACCCGCTGACGGCGGTCCCCTCCGCGCTGGACGCGGTGGCGCCGGAGCACCGGGACAGGTGGGCCGTGGTCCTGGCACCCGGCTGGACACCCGCGGACGCGACGGAGTCGAACGGCGCGGTGTG
>NZ_SPQP01000061.1 GCF_004571075.1 Blastococcus sp. TF02A-35 | reverse complement strand
CAGCGCCCGGTGGCCCGCGTCCGGGCCCCCGTCCGGCCCCGCGCCCGGGCAACAACCCCTTCAGCAGCGCTCCGCGTCCGGCACCCGCCGGTGGCGCGCCGCGTCCCGGCCCGGCTGCGGGCGGTCCGCGTCCCGCTCCCGGCGCCGGTGGTCCCCGCCCCGCCCCGGGTGCCGGTGGCCCGCGTCCCGCTCCCGGCCCCGGCGGTCCCCGTCCCGGCCCGGGTGCCGGCGGTCCCCGTCCCGCGGCCGGCCCCGGCGGCCCGCGCCCGAACCCGGGCATGATGCCGCAGCGTCCGTCCCCGGGCATGATGCCCGGTCGCGCCGCCGGCCCCGGCCGTCCCGGTGGCGGTCCCGGTGGTCCCGGCGGCCGTGGTCGCCCGGGTGGTCCCGGCGGCGGCGGTGGCTTCCGTCCCGGCGGCGGTGGCGGTGCCCCCGGTGCCGGCGCGCCGGCCGGTGGCGGCTTCCGCGGTGGCGGTGGCGGCGGTGGCCGTGGCCGTGGTCGCGGTGGCTCCGGTGCCGGTACCGCGGGTGCCTTCGGGCGTCCCGGGGGTCGCGGTCCGGTCCGCGGGCGCAAGAGCAAGAAGCAGCGGCGTCAGGAGTTCGACTCCATGGCGGCGCCCAGCATGGGCGGCGTCAGCCTGCCGCGCGGCAACGGGCAGACCGTCCGCCTGCCCCGCGGTGCCTCGCTGACCGACCTGGCCGAGCGCATCAACGCGCAGCCGGCCGCGCTGGTCACCGCCCTGTTCCACCTGGGCGAGATGGTCACCGCGACGCAGTCGGTGAACGACGAGACGCTGCAGCTGCTCGGTGCCGAGATCGGCTGGAACATCCAGGTCGTCAGCCCCGAGGACGAGGACCGCGAGCTGCTCGAGACCTTCGACCTCACCTTCGGTGACGAGGAGGGCGACGAGGAGGACTGGTCCGCGCGTCCGCCGGTGGTGACCGTCATGGGTCACGTCGACCACGGGAAGACGAAGCTGCTGGACGCGATCCGCGACGCCAACGTCGTGGCCCGCGAGGCCGGTGGCATCACCCAGCACATCGGCGCCTACCAGGTCGTCACCGAGCTGGAGGGCGAGGAGCGGCCCATCACCTTCATCGACACCCCGGGTCACGAGTCGTTCACCGCGATGCGTGCCCGTGGCGCGAAGGTCACCGACATCGTCGTCCTGGTCGTCGCGGCCGACGACGGCGTCATGCCGCAGACGGTCGAGGCGCTCAACCACGCCCAGGCCGCCGAGGTGCCGATCGTGGTCGCGGTGAACAAGGTGGACAAGGAGGGGGCCAACCCCGCCAAGGTCCGCCAGCAGCTCACCGAGTACGGCCTGGTGGCCGAGGAGTACGGCGGCGACACGATGTTCGTCGACGTCTCGGCGATCACCCGTCAGGGCATCGACGACCTGCTCGCGGCGATCCTGCTGACCGCCGACGCCTCGCTGGACCTGCGCGCGAACACCGAGCAGGACCCCCAGGGTGTCGTCATCGAGGGCAAGCTGGACAAGGGCCGTGGCCCCGTCGCCACGGTGCTCGTCCAGCGCGGAACGCTGCGCCAGGGCGACTCGATCGTGGCCGGCGACGCCTACGGTCGCGTCCGGTCGCTGCTCGACGAGCACGGCAACAAGCTGAAGGAGGCCCTGCCGGCCCGCCCGGTGCAGGTCGTCGGCCTCACCTCGGTGCCGCGTGCCGGCGACACCTTCCTCGTCGTCGAGGAGGACCGCGTCGCCCGGCAGATCGCCGACCGTCGTCAGGCCCGCATCCGCAACGCGCAGAACGCGTCCATGCGGAAGCGGATCAGCCTGGAGGACCTCGACGCGGCGCTCAAGGAGACCCGTCAGCTCAACCTGATCATCAAGGGCGACAACTCGGGCACCGTCGAGGCGCTCGAAGAGGCGCTCATGAAGATCGAGGTCGACGACGAGATCTCGTTGCGGGTCATCCACCGCGGCGTCGGTGGCATCACCAAGAGCGACATCGACCTGGCGCTGGCCGACGACGTCATCGTCCTGGGCTTCAACGTCCGGGCCGAGGGCCAGGCCACCGAGCTCGCCAACCGCGAGGGCGTGGATGTCCGGTACTACACGGTCATCTACCAGGCCATCGACGAGATCGAGGCCGCGCTCAAGGGCATGCTCAAGCCGGTCTACGAGGAGGTCCAGCTCGGCACGGCGGAGGTCCGCGAGGTCTTCCGGGTGCCGAAGATCGGCAACGTCGCCGGTTCGCTGGTCCGCAGCGGCACGATCGTCCGCAACTCGAAGGCCCGTCTCATCCGCGACGGTGCCGTGGTCGCTGACAACCTGACGGTGGAGTCCCTCCGCCGGTTCAAGGACGACGCGACCGAGGTCCGCGAGGGCTACGAGTGCGGTATCGGCCTGGGCTCGTTCAACGACATCAAGATCGATGACGTGATCGAGACCTTCGAGCTGCGCGAGAAGCCGCGCGACTGAGTGTTCGGTCGCCCAGCAGCGGGGAAGGGGTGAGCCGGTGTTCACCGGATCCCTCACCGCGGACCTGCTGCTGGGCGACGTCCACTCCCTGAAGGGGAAGCGCGCCGTGGTCCGGCCGATCGTGGCCGAGCTGCGGCGCCGCTTCGCCGTCGCGGCCGCCGAGGTCGGCGACCAGGACCTGCACCGGCGCGTGCAGGTCGGGGTCGCCACCGTGGCCGGCGACGCCGGCCAGGTGACCGACGTGCTCGACGCCTGCGAGCGGTTGCTGGCCGAGCGGCCGGAGGTGACGCTGCTGTCGACGCACCGGCAGCTCTTCAGCGACACGGACTCCTAGCCACAGCGAGCCCACCCCTTTCCATCCTCACCGTCCGGGCGCTGCTGCGCCCCGTTCCCCGGAGGTCCTCCGATGGCCGATCCGGCCCGCGCCCGCAAGCTGGCCGTCCGCATCCGGCAGATCGTCTCCGCCGCGATCGAGTCCCAGATCAAGGACCCCCGGCTCGGCATGGTCACCGTCACCGACGCCCGGGTGACCAGCGACCTCCGCGAGGCGACGGTGTTTTACACCGTCTACGGCGACGAGACCGCGGTCGCCGACTCCGCCAAGGCGCTCGCCAGCGCCACCGGGGTGCTGCGGTCGACGGTCGGCCGGCAGACCGGCATCAAGTTCGTCCCGTCGCTGACGTTCGTCGCCGACATGGTCCCCGACACCGCCCGCGAGCTGGACGAGGCGCTGGAGCGCGTGCGGCACGCCGACGCCGAGCTCGCCCGCATGCGCGAGGGCGCCAGCTACGCGGGGGAGGCCGACCCGTACCGTCGCCCGGCCGAGGACGACGAGGACGAGGACGACGACCTGCTCGCGTCCGACACTGCCGATGACAGGGGCGAGGACGCCGCTGTCGAGACCAGGAGCGCACCGTGAGCGAAGTCGACCCCGACCCGTACGAGCCGGCCGAGGGCCAGGGCGCGTCCGCGCTGGGCGGCCCCGCGGTCCCCGGCGACGGCGACCCGACCGACGGCGGCAAGCGCGGCGAGATCGGCGAGGTGCCGAGCATCGCCGAGGACGAGCCGGACGACGGCGGTCCCGGCTACCCGGTCGGTGGTGGCGACATCACCGAGCACCAGGGCGGCCGGGTGGCCGACCCCGACCCGGGCGCGTGAGC
This sequence comes from Blastococcus sp. TF02A-35, assembly GCF_004571075.1. Classification (GTDB taxonomy): domain Bacteria; phylum Actinomycetota; class Actinomycetes; order Mycobacteriales; family Geodermatophilaceae; genus Blastococcus. Next base: position 11,570 of record NZ_SPQP01000061.1, on the reverse strand, counting down.
GCCGGGACCACGACCCCGCGCGGACCGGCGAGCGGGGACCTCCGGGACGCCCTCCGCGAGGCGGCCGCGGTGCTGGCCGAGGCCGCCGACGCGCGGGCGACCGTCGTCCTGTCCGGGCACGTGCAGCCCGACGCCGACGCGCTGGGCAGCACGCTGGCCCTGGCGGAGGGGCTCCGCCGCCGCGGGGCGCGGGTGCTCGCCACGTTCCCGGGGCCGTTCACGCTCCCGGCGTCGCTCGGCTGGATCCCCGGTGCCGAGGGGCTGGTCCCCTCCGACGCCGTGCCCTCCTCGCCCGACGTGTTCGTGAGCCTGGACGCCGCCTCCCCGGGCCGGCTCGGTGAGCTGGCGCCGCTGCTGGACCGCGCCGCGACGTCGGTCGTCGTCGACCACCACGCCAGCAACCCCGGCTTCGGCCGGGTGCGGGTCGTGGACCCCACCGCCCCCGCGACGGTGACCCTCGTGGCCGACCTGCTCGACGGGCTGGGCGTCACGCTGGACGAGCACCTGGCCACCTGCCTCTACGCGGGACTGGCCGCCGACACCGGCTCCTTCCGCTTCGGCAGCACCCGCCCGGACACCCACGAGCTGGCCGCCCGTCTGCTGAGCACCGGCATCGACCACGCCGCCATCAGCCGCCGGCTGTTCGACACCGCGCCGTTCGGCTGGCTCGGGCTGCTCTCCGTGGTCACCGGCCGCGCGAGCCTGGAGCCCGACGTCGGCGCCGGCCTGGTGTGGACCTGGTCCAGCGCCGCGGAGGCGGGGGAGCACGGCCTGCCGGGCGAGCAGCTCGAGGCGCTGGTCGACGTCATCCGCTCCACCCAGGAGGCCGACGTCGCCTGCGTCCTGAAGGGGCAGACCGACGGCTCCTGGTCGGTGTCGCTCCGGTCCCGCGGGGGCACCGACGTCTCGCGGGTCGCCATGGCGATGGGCGGTGGCGGGCACCGCGCGGCCGCCGGATACACCTCGCACCTCGACCGCGAGGGCACCGTCGAGGCGCTGCGCGCGGAGCTGCGCGCCCGATGAGCACGCGGTCCTCCGGACCGCGCACCGCGCCGCCCGGCGTGCTGGCCCTGGCGCTGCCGGCGCTGGTCGTCCTGGCCGCGGAGCCGCTCTACCTGCTCGTCGACACCGCCGTCGTCGGCAACCTCGGCACGGTGGCGCTCGGCGGGCTGGCCGTGGGCGGCGGCCTGCTGGCCTGGGCCGCCGCGCTGCTGAACTTCCTGGCCTACGGCACCACCGCCCGGGCCGCCCGCCGGGCCGGCGCCGGTGACCGCGCCGGCGCGGTCACCGAGGGCGTCCAGGCCACGTGGCTGGCGCTCGCCCTCGGCCTGGCCGTGCTGCTGCTCTTCCAGCTGCTCGCCGGGCCGCTGAGCCGGGTGCTGGCGGGGGGCGCGGGCCCGGTGGCGGACGCGGGGGAGCAGTGGCTGCGCATCGCCTCGCTCGGTGCCCCGCTGCTGCTGGTGTCCCTCGCGGGCAACGGCTGGCTGCGCGGGGTGCAGGAGCTGCGCCGTCCGGTGCGGTACGTGCTCGCCGGCAGCCTGCTGAGCCTGGTGCTCTGCCCCCTGCTGGTCTACCCGGCGGGTCTCGGGCTGGCCGGGTCGGCCTGGGCCAACGTCGCCGGCCAGGCCCTCACGGCGGCGCTGTTCGTCGGTGCGCTGCTGGGCGAGGACGCCGCCTGGCGCGTGCGCCCGTCCGCGGTCGTGCGCCAGCTGGTCATCGGCCGCGACCTGCTGCTTCGCGCCGCGGTCCTGCAGGTCTCCTTCCTCGTGGCCGCCGGTGTCGCCGCCCGGTCGGGCACCGCCGCGCTCGGGGCGCACCAGGTCGCGCTGCAGCTCTTCTTCTTCCTGGCCCTGGTCCTCGACGCCTACGCGATCGCCGCGCAGACCCTGGTGGGGCACGCGCTCGGGGCGCAGCGCCCGGACGAGGCCCGGGCCACCGCCCGCCGCGTGGCGCTGTGGGGGCTGGTGACCGGGTGCGCCGTCGCCCTCGCCCTGCTCGCGCTGCGCGACGTGCTGCCACCGCTGTTCACCGACGACCCCGCGGTGCTCGCGCAGGCCGCCGTCGTCTGGTGGTTCCTGGCCGGCTTCCAGCCGCTGGCCGGGGTGGTGTTCGCCCTCGACGGCGTGCTCATGGGCGCCGGCGACGTCGCCTACCTCCGCACCGTCACGATCGCCTCCGCGCTGGTCGGCTTCCTGCCGCTGTCGCTGCTGGCCGGGCCGCTGGACCTCGGCCTCGCCGGTGTCTGGACCGGGCTGACGCTGTTCATCGCGCTGCGTCTGGTCGCCGTCCTGGTCCGGGTGGCGGGTGACCGGTGGCTGGGCGCGCCTGAGAGTGTGAGGGCGTGAGCCCGAGACGCCCGGACGCCGACGTCCCGCCCGGTCTGCTGCTGGTCGACAAGCCCGGCGGCATGACCTCCCACGACGTCGTGGCCCGGGCCCGCCGCGCGCTGTCGGTGCGCAAGGTCGGGCACGCCGGCACGCTGGACCCGATGGCCACCGGCCTGCTGCTGCTCGGCGTCGGGACCGCGACCCGGCTGCTGGGGTACGTCGGGGGGCACGACAAGACCTACGAGGCCACGGTCCGGCTGGGGCAGTCCACGGTCACCGACGACCGCGAGGGCGAGCTGCTCACGGCCGCCTCCACGGCGCACCTCGACGACGACGCCGTCCGGGCGGCGCTGGCCGCGCAGACCGGCCCGCTGCAGCAGGTGCCGTCGGCGGTCAGCGCCGTGAAGGTCGACGGCCGGCGCTCCTACGACCGGGTGCGGGCGGGGGAGACCGTCGAGCTCGCCGCCCGCTCGGTGACCGTGCACCGGCTGGAGGTGCACCGCATCAGCCGCCCGGGGCCCGACCTCGTCGACGTCGACGTGACGGTCGACTGCACCGCCGGCACCTACATCCGGGCCATCGCCCGCGACGCCGGGGCGGCCCTCGGCGTCGGCGGGCACCTGACCGCCCTGCGCCGCACGGCCTCGGGGCCGTTCACCGTCGGGCAGGCCGGCCCGGTCGAGGACGCCGCCGCGTCGCTGGTCGCCGGCGGCGGTCCGGGCTTCCTGGGGCTCACCGACGTGGCGCGGCTGGTGTTCCCGGAGCGGGCGCTCACCGAGGAGGAGGCGCGGGCGCTGGGGTACGGGCAGCGCATCCCCGCCACCGGCGCCGAGGGGCTGCACGCGGCGGTCGACCCCGACGGCCGGCTGGCCGCGCTGGTCGAGGACTCCGGGCGCAGCGCGAAGGTGGTCGTCGGCTTCCCCCCGTCCTGACGAGGCGGCCGGCACGGCACGTCCGGTTGATCTTGGGATTGGCCGGGACGCGGTGCGGGAACGGGAGGGGCATGAGCGTCGTGAAGATCAACGCGATCACCGTGCCGAAGGACAAGCAGGAGCGCTTCGAGGAGCGGTTCCGGGGCCGGGCCGGTGCGGTCGAGAGCACCCCCGGGTTCGAGTGGTTCGAGCTGCTGCGTCCGGTGGAGGGGACCGACCAGTACCTGGTCTACACCCGGTGGAGCAGCGTCGAGGCCTACGAGGCCTGGCAGTCGGGGCAGGACTTCGACCGCGCCCACGACGGCGGCGGCGACACCCTTGCCTCGGCCGCGCCGCACTCGGCGCACGTCTGGACCTACGAGGTGCTCGAGACGGCCGGGCCGAAGGAGAGCCAGGCCTGACCCGGGCTACTGTGACGGCACCGGCTCCGCACGCCCGCGGGGTCGGTGCCGTTTCCTCGCACGCCGGGTAGGAGCCATGACCGAGACGCTCGCCGACAGCCGTACCACCTCGCGGATGTTCCTCGCGGACGTGCCGGTGGTCGTGGAGGACGTGCGCCGCCGGTCCGCCGCCGAGCGCCAGGAGCTGCTGGCCGACCCCGGCTTCGGCCGCTACTTCACCGACCACATGTTCGTGGCCCGCTACCAGGTGGGCCGCGGCTGGTACGACGCCCGGCTCACCCAGTACGGCCCGCTGCCGATGGACCCGGGCACCGCCGCGCTGCACTACGCGCAGTCGATCTTCGAGGGGCTCAAGGCCTACGCCCAGCCCGACGGCAGCGTCGCCACCTTCCGGCCCGAGGCGAACGCCGCGCGCTTCGTCCGCAGCGCCGAGCGGCTGGCCATGCCGCCGGTGCCGGAGGAGGCGTTCCTCGCCGCCGTCGACGCGCTCGTCGACGCCGACCGCGACTGGGTCCCGACCGGCCCCGACCAGACCCTCTACCTGCGCCCGTACCAGCTGGCCAGCGAGTCCTTCCTCGGCGTCCGGCCGGCGCACGAGTACCTGTTCCTGGTCATCGCCAGCCCCGCCGGGGCGTACTTCCCGCGCGGCGTCCAGCCGGTGTCGGTCTACGTCTCCGAGGACTACGCGCGGGCGGCGCCCGGCGGCACCGGCGACGTGAAGTGCGCCGGCAACTACGCCGCGAGCCTGCTGCCGCAGCAGGAGGCCAGCGCCCTGGGCTGCGACCAGGTCGTGTACCTCGACGCGGTCGAGCGGACCTACATCGAGGAGCTGGGCGGGATGAACCTGTTCTTCGTCCTCGGCTCCGGCGACGACGCCGAGCTGCTCACCCCCGAGCTGTCCGGCAGCCTGCTGCCGGGCATCACCCGCGACTCGCTGATCACCGTGGCCCGCGACCTGGGCCACCGCGTCACCGAGCGCAAGGTGAGCCTGGAGGAGTGGCGCAACGGCGTGCTCGACGGCTCGATCACCGAGACGTTCGCCTGCGGCACCGCCGCCGTCATCACCCCGGTCGGGGAGGTCAAGGCCCGCAGCGGCGAGTTCGCCGTGGGCGACGGCACGCCCGGCCCGCTGACCATGCGGCTGCGCGAGACGCTGCTCGACATCCAGCACGGGCGGGTGGCCGACACCCACGGCTGGCTGCACCGGATCTCCTGACCGGAGCTGGTCGCGTGCTGCGCTGGCGGGGGCTGGAGGCCACCCCGGGTGACCTCGGCCGGACCGTGGTCACCGTCGGGATGTACGACGGCGTCCACCTGGGCCACCAGAAGCTGATCGGCGCGGCGGTCGCCCGGGCCCGGGCGATGCGCCGTCCCTGCCTGCTGCTCACCTTCGACCCGCACCCCGCGGAGGTGGTGCGCCCCGGCTCCCACCCGGCGATCCTGACCGCGATGGACCGCAAGGCCGAGCTGGTCGCGGGCCTCGGCGTCGACGCGATGTGCGTGCTGCCCTTCACCCAGGAGTTCAGCCGCCTGGCGCCGGAGACCTTCACGCACACGGTACTGGTCGAGCGCCTGCACGCCGCCCAGGTGGTGGTGGGGGAGAACTTCACCTACGGGCACAAGGCGGCCGGCACGGTGGCGACCCTCGCCGAGGAGGGGCGGCGGTTCGGCTTCGCCGTGGAGGGCGTGCCCCTGGCGCAGGACCCGTCCGACGACGGCGAGGTCACCATCTCCTCCACCTACGTCCGCGCCTGCGTCGCCGCCGGTGACGTGGTGTCCGCGGCCCGGGCGCTGGGCCGGCCGCACCGTGTCGACGGCGTCGTCGTGCGCGGCCACCGCCGCGGCCGCGAGCTCGGCTACCCGACGGCCAACGTCGAGACCCCGCCGTACACCGCCATCCCCGCCGACGGCGTGTACGCCGGCCACCTGGTGACCCGCGGGGAGGACGGGGCCAGCGGCGACCGGCTGCCCGCGGCGATCTCGGTGGGCACGAACCCGACGTTCCAGGGCACCCGCCGGACCGTCGAGGCGTTCGCCCTCGACTTCAGCGGCGACCTGTACGGGGAGCACGTCGGGGTGGAGTTCACCGCGCGGCTGCGGCCGATGGCCGCGTTCGACGGGATCGACCCCCTGCTGGCCGCCATGGCGAAGGACGTCACCGACACCCGCCGGGCGCTGGGCCTGCCCGAGGCGCCCTGACCCGTCCGGGCCCGTACGGCGACGCACCGTGATCGGTCAGCGGAGCCGGCGCTGGTAGCCTGAGCACCAGCCGGTACCACCGGCGTGTGCAGCCTGCCCTCGTGCGTCAGACCGAGGGCCACACGTGACCCGCCCAGGAGGCGAACCATGGCGCTTGACAGCGCGACGAAGCAGCAGATCATGACCGACTACGCCACGGTCGAGAAGGACACCGGTTCGCCCGAGGTGCAGGTCGCGATGCTGACCCGCCGGATCAGCGACCTCACCGAGCACCTCAAGGCGCACAAGCACGACCACCACAGCCGGCGGGGCCTGCTCCTGCTGGTCGGCCGGCGTCGCCGGCTGCTGAACTACCTGGCGAAGACCGACATCAACCGGTACCGCTCGCTCATCGAGCGGCTCGGCCTGCGCCGCTAAGCACGTCGAGGGGACCGCCCCCGGCTCACGCCGGGACGGTCCCCTCTCTCGTGCGGCACCCGCCGCACGGGCCACGGCGAGCCCACCCGACGCGATCCGCGACGGGCCGGTCCTCGGTAGTGGCCCCCGGGCACGGCCCCCTGGTGGGGACCCGGCTCCCGAGGGCTTCGATCGAGCACCGGTCACCCGGACGCACACGGCGGACGCCCGCCGCAAGAGGAGTCGCAGGCCGGCACGAGGCCGCCGCGACGAAGAAGAGAGAAGGACGAATGTCCGCACCCACCATCACCGCCGAGTTCGACGCCGAGGACGGCGTCACCACCGCCACCGCGGTCATCGACAACGGCAGCTTCGGCAGCCGCTCGGTCACCTTCGAGACCGGCCGCCTTGCCCGTCAGGCCGCCGGCTCCGTCGTCATCACCATGGGCGACACCATGCTGCTCTCGGCCACCACGGCCGGCCGGCAGCCGAAGGAGCAGTTCGACTTCTTCCCGCTGACCGTCGACGTCGAGGAGCGGATGTACGCCGCCGGGCGCATCCCCGGCTCGTTCTTCCGTCGCGAGGGCCGCCCGTCCGAGGACGCGATCCTCACCTGCCGCCTGATCGACCGCCCGCTGCGCCCGACCTTCGCCAAGGGCCTGCGCAACGAGGTCCAGGTCGTCATCACCGTCATGTCGCTGGACCCGCAGCACCTCTACGACGTGCTCGCGATCAACGGCGCCTCGGCGTCCACCCAGCTCTCCGGCCTGCCGTTCTCCGGCCCGGTCGGCGGCACCCGCGTCGCCCTGATCAACGGCCAGTGGGTGGGCTTCCCGACCCACGCCGAGCTCGAGGACGCCGTCTTCGACATGGTCGTGGCCGGCCGCGTCCTCCCCGACGGCGACGTCGCGATCATGATGGTCGAGGCCGAGGCCACCGAGAAGACGATCGAGCTCGTCGCCGGTGGCGCGCCCGCCCCGACCGAGGAGGTCGTGGCGCAGGGCCTCGAGGCCGCCAAGCCCTTCATCAAGGCGCTGTGCGACGCGCAGTCCGCGCTGGCGGAGAAGGCCGCCAAGCCGGTCGCCGAGTTCCCCCGCTTCCTGGACTACCAGGACGACGTCTACGCCGCCGTCGAGGCCGAGGTGGGCGACCGCCTGGCCCAGGCGCAGCAGATCGCCGGCAAGCACGAGCGCGAGGACGCCACCGACGCCCTCAAGGACGAGATCAAGGCCGCCCTGGCCGGCCGCTTCGAGGGCCGCGAGAAGGAGATCTCCGGTGCCTTCCGCGCGCTGACCAAGAAGGTCGTCCGCCAGCGCATCCTGCGCGACAAGGTCCGCATCGACGGCCGTGGCCTGACCGACATCCGGCCGCTGTCGGCCGAGGTCGAGGTCATCCCGCGGGTGCACGGCTCGGCGCTGTTCGAGCGCGGCGAGACCCAGATCCTGGGCGTCACCACGCTGAACATGCTCCGCATGGAGCAGCAGCTGGACACCCTGTCGCCGGTGAACCGCAAGCGCTACATGCACAACTACAACTTCCCGCCGTACTCCACCGGTGAGACCGGCCGCGTGGGCTCGCCCAAGCGCCGCGAGATCGGCCACGGCGCGCTCGCCGAGCGGGCGCTGGTGCCGGTGCTGCCGGACCGCGAGGAGTTCCCCTACGCGATCCGCCAGGTGTCGGAGGCGCTGGGCTCCAACGGCTCCACCTCGATGGGCTCGGTCTGCGCCTCGACGCTGGCCCTGCTCAACGCCGGTGTGCCGCTGAAGGCCCCGGTCGCCGGCATCGCCATGGGCCTGGTCTCCGACGAGGTCGACGGCAAGACCGAGTACGTCGCGCTGACCGACATCCTCGGTGCCGAGGACGCCTTCGGTGACATGGACTTCAAGGTCGCCGGCACGCGTGACTTCGTCACCGCCCTGCAGCTGGACACCAAGCTCGACGGCATCCCGTCCGACGTGCTCGCCGGTGCGCTGACCCAGGCCCGCGCGGCCCGGCTGCACATCCTCGACGTGATGAACGAGGCGATCGACGCCCCCGATGAGATGAGCCCGTACGCCCCGCGCGTGACCACGGTGCGCATCCCGGTCGACAAGATCGGTGCGGTCATCGGCCCCAAGGGCCAGATGATCAACGCGATCCAGGACGAGACCGGCGCCGACATCACCATCGAGGACGACGGCACGATCTACGTCGGCGCGTCCGACGGCCCCTCGGCGCAGGCCGCGGTGGACCGGATCAACGCCATCGCCAACCCGCAGATGCCCAAGGTCGGCGAGCGGTTCCTCGGCACGGTCGTCAAGACCACGCCGTTCGGCGCCTTCGTCTCCCTGCTCCCGGGCAAGGACGGGCTGGTCCACATCAGCAAGCTCGGTGGCGGCAAGCGCATCGCCAAGGTCGAGGACGTCGCGAACGTCGGCGACAAGATGCAGGTGGAGATCACCGACATCGACGCCCGCGGCAAGATCAGCCTCCAGCCGGTCGCTGCCGAGGGCGAGGGCTCGGACGCCGCTCCCGCCGCGGCCGAGGCCGCACCTGCGGGTGAGTGACCACGTCTGACGTGATCGGAACCGGGGCGGGTGCGCATGCACCCGCCCCGGTTCCCGTAGGGGAGACCGCGCTGCTCGACCTCGACGAGGTCGGCGGCCGGGTGGAGCGCACCACGCTGCCCGGGGGCCTTCGGGTCCTCACCGAGACGATGCCGGGAGTGCTCTCGGCGACGCTCGGGATCTGGGTCGGCGTCGGCTCGCGGGACGAGACGCCGACGGTCGCCGGGTCGTCGCACTTCCTCGAGCACCTGCTGTTCAAGGGCACCGCGTCGCGCTCCGCGCTGGAGATCGCGACGGCCATGGACGCGGTCGGCGGGGAGATGAACGCGTTCACCGCCAAGGAGCACACCTGCTACTACGCGAACGTGCTCGCCAGCGACCTGCCGCTGGCGGTGACCCTGCTGGCCGACCTGGTCACCGAGGCCACCAACACCGCGGCGGACCTGGAGTCCGAGCGCACGGTGGTGCTCGAGGAGATCGCCATGCGCGACGACGAGCCCGCCGACGCCGTGCACGACCTGTTCGCCGAGACCCTCTTCGGCGACACCTCGCTGGGCCGCTCGGTGCTGGGCACGGTGGAGTCGATCGAGGGGCTCACCCGCGACGACGTCGACGGGTGGTACCGGTCGCGGTACGCCGTCCCGTCGATCGTCGTGACGGCGGCCGGCCGGGTCGACCACCAGCAGGTGCTCGACCTGGTGCGGGCGGCCTTCGGGGACCGGTTGTCGGGGACGGCCGAGCCGGCGCCGCTGCGCACCGGCGACGTCGAGCTGGTGCGCCCGGCCCGTCGCGCGGGGCTCATCTCCCGCCGGACCGAGCAGACGCACCTCCTGCTGGGGGCGCCGTCCATGGGCCGGCACGACGAGCGGCGGTACGCGGCCGCGGTGCTGGACGCCGCGGTCGGCGGCGGCATGAGCTCGCGGCTGTTCCAGGAGATCCGCGAGAAGCGGGGGCTGGTCTACAGCGTCGGCTCGGCGCTCAGCCACTACGCCGGGGCGGGTGCCTTCTCGGTCTACGCCGGCTGCTCCAAGAAGCGGGTGCCTGAGGTGCTGCGGCTGATCCGCGCCGAGCTGGACCGGGTGGCGGCGGACGGGCTGACCTCCGAGGAGGTGTCCCGAGCGCGCGGCCAGCTGCGCGGCGGGCTCGTGCTGGGCCTGGAGGACACCGGCTCGCGCATGAGCCGGCTGGGCAAGAGCGAGCTGTCCTACGGCGAGTACGTCCCGGTGCGCGACGTCCTGGCCCGCATCGACGCCGTCGACGAGGACCAGGTGCGGTCCGTGGCCACGGAGCTGTTCGGCCGCGAGACCTGCCTGGCCGTCGTCGGGCCCTACCGCGAGTCCGACCTCGACAAGCTCTGACACGGTGCCGGGGGCCTTGCCGCGCGTCGCCTTCGGGGTGGCGGTGCTCGTCTCGCTGGTCGTCCTGTTCCTCCCCGCCTCGGGGGTGCCGACGGCACCCCCGGGGACGGACAAGGTCGTGCACCTGGTGGTCTTCGCCGCCCTGGCCCTCAGCGGCCGGTGGGCCGGGCTCGCCCGGCTGCCGCTGCTGCTCGGGCTCGTCGCCTACGCCGTGGGGAGCGAGGTCCTGCAGGGCGCGACGGCCCTGGGACGCTCCGCGTCCGTCGCCGACGGGCTCGCCGACGTCGCCGGGGCCGTGCTGGGTCTCCTCCTGTGGTCGGCGTTCACCCGGCGGGCGCGCTGACCGCCCGGTCGCCTTGCATCAGGGACGTCGTCCGGGAAACCTGACCGCGTGACCACGACCGACCCGCAGACGCCGTCCACCTCCTCGCTCCTCCCCGTGGGGGTGCTCGGGGCCCGGGGCCGGATGGGTACCGAAGTGGTCAAGGCGGTCAACGACGCCGAGGACCTCGAGCTGGTCGCGATGGTCGACGACGGGGACTGGCTGTTCAACGTGGCCGACGCCGGCGCGCAGGTGGTCGTGGACTTCACCCGGCCGGACGTGGTCATGGACAACATCCGGTTCTGCATCGACAACAACATCCACTGCGTCGTCGGCACCACCGGGTTCGACGAGGCGCGGCTGGCCACCGTCGCCGAGTGGCTGGAGCCCAAGCCCGAGCTCGGTGTCGTGATCGCCCCCAACTTCGGCATCGGCGCCATCCTCCTGATGCGCTTCGCCCAGGAGGCGGCCCGGTTCTTCCCGTCGGTCGAGGTGGTCGAGCTCCACCACCCGCACAAGGTCGACGCCCCCTCGGGCACCGCCGTCCGCACCGCCCGGCTGATCGCCGCCGCCCGCCGTGCCGCCGGCCTGCCGCCGGCGCCGGACGCCACGACCGACTCCCTCCCGGGCGCCCGCGGCGCCGACGTCGAGGGCGTCCCGGTGCACGCGGTGCGCCTCACCGGGATGGTCGCCCACCAGGAGGTGCTGCTCGGAGCGGCGGGGGAGGCCCTGACCATCCGGCACGACTCGTTCGACCGGGCGTCGTTCATGCCCGGCGTGCTGCTGGCCGTCCGGGAGATCGGCCGCCGCCCGGGTCTGACGGTCGGGCTGGAGAGCTTCCTCGGCCTCTGACGCCGGCCCGTTCCGGACCGCCGGCCGTGTGACCGGGGACGCGTTCCAGGGGGTTGCACACCACCCCAGAACCTCGTGTATGCTTCTCCATGCGCCGCGCGGCCCGGAAAGGCCGCCGGACCGGGGCCTGCGGGTAGCGGGCCGACCGGAAACCGGCGTAGAGTTGGACATCCAGCCAGGGACGAAGCCCGGAAGGGTCGAGTTTCTGCGCGTCCGCTCCTTGAGAACTCAACAGCG
>NZ_SPQP01000060.1 GCF_004571075.1 Blastococcus sp. TF02A-35 | reverse complement strand
GATCTTCAACAGCGACCGGATCGCCGCCCGCGCGCGTGCGGGCAAGGCGGGGATCTACCGCCGCTGGCCCACGATGGCCGCCCTCGCCCGGGCACGCCGGGCCGGGTCGCGACCGGGTCACCTTCACCCGCGGTCTGCCCCTGGCGTGAGCCCTGCGGGTCGCAGCGCCGCGGCCAGCGCCGCCGCCTGCCGCCGCCGCTGCGTGGTGCGCCCCGGCTGGAGCACGACCCCGAGCAGCCAGCGGCCGGCCAGCTCGGCTGCGTCGTCGTCGACGGCCAGCACGCGGGCGAGGGAGGCGGTGAGCTCCGCCCACCGACCGGCGTCGGGCAGGAGCAGCCCGGCCAGCAGGTCGGGCTCGGACTCGGCGAGCCGGCGCAGCACCGGGTGCGTGCCCAGCTCGTCGGCGAGGAGGGTCAGCGCCTGGTCCAGCGGCAGGGCCGCGGCGACCGCCGCCAGCCGGTCGGCCTCGGCGGCGAGCAGCGCCCGCGCCACGTCGTCCTTGGTGCGGAAGTAGTTGTAGAGGGTGCCTTTGGCGACACCCGCCTCGGCGGCCACCGACTGCATCGTGGAGCCGCGCAGCCCGTGCTCGGCGAACGCACGGGCGGCGCCGTCGAGCAGCCCGGCCCGGGTGCGGCTCACGGCCGGCGGGACCGGGTCAGGCGGCGAGCGACACCGCGTCGCCGCGGCGGTGGGCCGTACGGCCCTGCGCTCCGGCGCCGACGAGGGCCAGCGCGGGCTCGGCGGCCGGAGCAGCGGTCCCGGCGGGGACGGCGCTCTCCTCGCGGGTCTCCCCGGTCGTGGCCAGCGGGCGGACGTCCGCGCCGGCCGCGGCCACGCGCAGCTCCAGGCTCACCTCGGCGAGCAGGTCGGCCAGCTCGAGCTCCAGGGCGTCGCAGATCGAGGCGAGGAGCTCCGAGGAGGCCTCCTTCTGCCCGCGCTCGACCTCGGAGAGGTAGCCGAGGCTCACCCGGGCGGCGCCGGAGACGTCGCGCAACGTGCGGTGCTGACGCAGCCGGTGGCCGCGCAGGGTGCTCCCGAGCTGGGTGCGCAGCAGCGTCATGGCCGTCTCCTGTCCTGCCTGCGGGGAAGCGGCGGTGCCGTCAGGCACCGTGCGCTCACGGTACGCGGCCCGTGCGCCGACAGCCCGTCGGCGGGGCCGAGTCCGCTGATGGCGTAACGCCTGTGACGGAGCCGCCGTTCCCGCGTGGCGCTCACCCCAGCCGGTCGAGCAGCGAGCGGCACGCTGCGGCCACCGCACCCGCCCGGACCGCCGACCGGTCCCCGGGAAGGTCCAGCTCGGCGACGTCGGTGCGCTCGCCGTCGCTGACGCCGAGGTACACGCGGCCGGGCCCGTGCCCGTCCACCGGGTCGGGGCCGGCCACCCCGGTCAGGCCGACCCCCCAGGTGGAGCCGCACCGCAGGCGGATGCCCTCGGCCAGCGCGGCGGCGGTCTGCGGGCTGACCGGTCCGTGCTCGGCGAGCAGCTCCTCCGGGACGCCGGCCAGCGCGGACTTGAGGTCGGTGGCGTAGACGACGGCGCCACCGCGCAGCGTGGCGCTCGCGCCGGGGACCGACGCGAGCGTGGCGCAGAACAGGCCGGCGGTCAGCGACTCCGCCGCCGCGACGGTCTCCCCGCGGGCCAGGAGGGCGCGCTGCAGCTCGGCGGCCAGCGCCCCCGTCACGGGCGACGACGTCGTCATCGCGGCGCTCAGGCCGCGGTGTCGGTCCGGGTGCCGGTGCTCGGCCCGGTCGCGCGGCGGGCGGTGGCGGCCCGCATGGCGCGGGCGCTGGTCTGCCGCAGCGTCACGGCCCGGTAGACGTAGTCCAGCCCGCTGAGCACGGTGAGCAGCACGGCCGCGGCCATCACCCACCAGCGCGCGGAGGCCAGCAGCCCGGTCAGCGGGAGGATGTACAGGGCGATGGCCAGGGCCTGCACCACGGTCTTGGCCTTGCCGCCGCGGCTGGCGGCGATGACGCCGTGCCGGATGACCCAGAACCGCAGGACGGTCACGCCGACCTCGCGGACGAGGATCACCGCCGTCACCCACCAGGGCAGCAGCTCCAGGACCGAGAGGCCGATCAGCGCGGTGCCGGTGAGCGCCTTGTCGGCGATCGGGTCGGCCAGCTTGCCGAACTCGGTGACCTGGCCGGTGCGCCGCGCGATCAGCCCGTCGTAGCGGTCGGTGATGATGGCCAGCCCGAAGACCAGCGTCGCCCAGTAGCGGTCGGTGTTGTCCAGGCCGTCGTCCTGCAGGAGCAGGAGCGCGAACACCGGGACGACCAGCAGCCGCAGCACGGTCAGCGCGTTCGGCAGGTTGACCAGCTTCGCCGACTGCGGGGGTGTCGCAGCCGGGTCGGGGGCGACGTCGGTCACCGGGCTCACCGCCCGGCCGGGGCGACGGCGGGGACGAGCACCCGGGCGACGAGGTCGATGCCCTCGGTGCCGACGACCTCCGCCTCGACCAGCCGCCCGGCCACGGCGCCGTCCGGGACACCGGTGACGGTGGTCGTGCCGTCGGCGTCGGGGTCCTGGTGGGCGGCGTGGCCGACCCACGTGCCGGGGCCCTCCTCGGCCGAGAGGTCCTCGGTGAGCAGCACCTCGACCCGCTCGCCGATGCGGTCCTCCGCGCGCTGGGCGGTGAGTTCCTCGACCAGGTCGGTGATGCGGCGGACGCGGGCGTCGATCTCGGTCTGGTCGAGCTTGCCGGGCAGCCGCATGGCCTCGGTGCCCTCCTCGTCGGAGTAGCCGAAGACACCGACCGCGTCCAGGCGGCCCTCGGTGAGGAAGCGCTCGAGCTCGGCGACGTCCTCCTCGGTCTCCCCCGGGAACCCGAGGATGACGTTGGTGCGGAAGCCGGCGCCCGGGGCCAGGCTACGGGCACGCTCGATCGTGCGCAGGAAGTCCTCGGTGCCGCCGAAGCGCCGCATCCGGCGCAGCAGCGTGGGCGAGGAGTGCTGGAAGGACAGGTCGAAGTAGGGCGCCACACCGGGCGTGCCCGCGATCAGGTCCAGCAGGCCCGGGCGCAGCTCGGCGGGCTGCAGGTAGGCCACCCGCACGCGGACGATCCCCTCCACCGCGGCCAGCTGCGGCAGCAGCTTCTCCAGCGAGCGCAGGTCCCCGAGGTCCTTGCCGTAGGACGTGGAGTTCTCGCTGACCAGCACGAGCTCGGTGACGCCCTGGGAGGCCAGCCACTGGGCCTCGCCCAGCACCTCGGCCGGGGGCCGGGAGACGAACGCGCCGCGGAAGGTGGGGATGGCGCAGAAGGCGCAGCGGCGGTCGCAGCCGGAGGCCAGCTTCAGCGCCGCGGTCGGGCCGGAGGCCAGCCGCCGGCGCCGCAGCCAGTCGTGGCCCGGGATGGCGGGTGCGTCCGGGGCGACGGTGGCCGCGGTGCGCTGCACCGGGCTGATCGGGAGCAGGGTGCGGCGGTCGCGCGGGGTGTGCGGCACCAGGGGGCGCCCGCTCAGGACGTCGTCGAGGCGGCCGCCGATCTCGGCGTAGTCGTCGAAGCCGAGGACCGTGGCCTCCGGCAGCGCGCCGGCGAGCTCGGACCCGTAGCGCTCGGCCATGCAGCCGACGGCGACGACGGAGGCACCGGAGTCGGTCGCGGCGAGGATCGCGTCGACGGAGTCCTTCTTGGCCGACTCGATGAAGCCGCAGGTGTTGACCAGGACGGCGTCGGCGCCCTCGGCGTCCTCGACGAGCTCGTACCCCTCGGCAGCCAGCCGGCCGGCCAGCTCCTCGGAGTCGACCTCGTTGCGGGCGCATCCGAGCGTCACCACCGCCACGGTCCGGGCAGGGCTGGGCGCGGCTGTCACCCGGCCATCCTAGTCGCCACCGGCGCCGTCCTCACCGCTCGGCGGAGTGATCCACGACAGAGTTCACGCACCGCCGCGCAGGGTGAACAGCGTCGCCTCGAGCTCGTCGGGCTTGATGAGCACGTCGCGGGCCTTGGACCCCTCGGAGGGGCCGACGATGCCGCGGCTCTCCATGAGGTCCATGAGCCGGCCGGCCTTCGCGAAGCCGACGCGCAGCTTGCGCTGCAGCATCGACGTCGACCCGAACTGGCTGGTGACGATCAGCTCCACGGCCTGCAGCAGCAGGTCGAGGTCCCCGCCGATGTCCTCGTCGATCTCCTTCTGCTCGCCGGCGGCGCTGCCCGCGGAGAAGACCTCCTCGCGGTACTCCGGCTCGGCCTGCCGCTTGGTGAACTCGACGACCGCCTCGATCTCGGCGTCGGTGACGAAGGCGCCCTGGACGCGCATCGGCTTGCCGGCGCCGATGGGCATGAACAGCGCGTCGCCCATGCCGATGAGCTTCTCCGCGCCCGGCTGGTCGAGGATGACCCGGCTGTCGGTGAGGCTGGACGTGGAGAACGCCAGCCGCGACGGCACGTTGGCCTTGATCAGACCGGTGACCACGTCGACCGAGGGGCGCTGGGTCGCCAGGATCAGGTGGATACCGGCGGCACGCGCCTTCTGCGTGATCCGGACGATGTGCTCCTCGACGTCGCGCGGGGCGACCATCATGAGGTCGGCGAGCTCGTCGACGATCGCCAGGATGTAGGGGTAGGGGCGGTAGACCCGCTCGCTGCCCGGGGGCGCGGTGATCTCGCCCTTCTCGACCTTGCGGTTGAAGTCGTCGATGTGCCGCACGCCGGTGGACTTCATGTCCTGGTAGCGCTGCTCCATCTCCTCCACCAGCCAGGCGAGCGCGGTCGCGGCCTTCTTGGGGTCGGTGATGATCGGCGTGATCAGGTGCGGGATGCCGTCGTAGGGCGTCAGCTCGACCATCTTCGGGTCGACCAGGATCATCCGCAGCTGGTCCGGGGTGGCCCGCAGCAGCAGCGAGGTCAGGATCGAGTTGACGCAGCTGGACTTACCGGCACCGGTGGCACCGGCGACCAGCAGGTGCGGCATCTTCGCCAGGTTGGCGCAGACGAAGCCGCCCTCGATGTCCTTGCCGAGGCCGACCAGCATCGGGTGCGGGTCCTGCTTGGCGGCCTGCGAGCGCAGCACGTCGCCCAGGCTGACCTTCTCGCGGTCGGTGTTGGGCACCTCGATGCCGACGGCGGACTTGCCGGGGATCGGCGCCAGGATGCGGATGTTGTCGTTGGCCACCGCGTAGGCCATGTTCTTGGTCAGCTGGGTGATCTTCTCGACCTTGACGCCCTGGCCGAGCTCCACCTCGTAGCGGGTCACCGTCGGGCCACGGGTGAACCCGGTGACGGCGGCGTCGATGTTGAACTGCTCGAGCACGCCGCTGATCGCCTCGATGGCGACGTCGTTGGCCTTGGATCGGGCGCGCGGCGGGTCGCCGGGGCGCAGCGTCGACAGCGCGGGCAGCACGTAGTCGCCCTCGACCGGCTGGATGGACAGCTGCTCCGGCTCGGTGACCGGCGGCAGGTCCTCCTCCGGCCGGGTCCGGTCGACGACGGCCGGGCGTGCGGCGGGGACCGGCGGCGGGTCGGCCAGCACGGTGTGCTCGGGGTCGGTGGTGCGGGTGGCGTCGGGCGCCTCGGCGTAGGCGCCGTGGTCGATCGGGCCGGTGGTGAGCAGGTCCTCCGAGAGCGAGCGGCGACGGCGCCCCTTCGGTGCGGGCTCCTCGTCCTCCTCGTCGTCGTAGTCGTACTCGTCGTAGTCCTCGTCGTAGTCCTCGCGGCCGAGCAGCCGGTCGGTGAACTCGCGCAGCCGCTCGGGGATCTGGTGCACCGGCGTCGCGGTGATGACCAGCAGGCCGAAGAAGGCGAGCAGGACCAGGAGGACGACGGTGACGACCGGGCCGAGCCCGGCGACCAGCGGCGTCCCGACCGCCCAGCCGATGAGGCCGCCCGAGCCGGGGCGCCCCTGCTGGGGGTCGGCCCCGGCGCCGAGCACCTGCGCGATGCCCAGGACCGAGGACAGCGTGCAGACCCAGCCGATCGCGAGCCGGCCGCGCGCCTCGGGGCGCGGGCCCCGGCGCAGCAGCCGCAGCGCGGCGAAGAAGAGGATGACCGGCAGCACCATCACCAGCGAGCCGATGACCCAGCGCACGGCGTCGGTCAGGGCGGCGCCCACCGGGCCGATGCCGTCGCTCCAGGCGGCGGCGCCCAGCACGATGGCCAGGCCCAGCACGGCCAGGCCGACGCCGTCCCGGCGGTGCTCGGGCGCGAGCGGCTCGGCCTCCTCCGGGCGGGCGACCGAGCGGGCGAGGCCACCGGCGCCCTTGGCGAGCAGGTTCCAGCCACCGCTGGCGATCCGCCAGAGGCCGGGACCCGACTGCTGCTTCTTCTTGGCGGCCGGACGGCGGTTGGGCGCGCGCTTGGCGGGCGGCCGCTTCTTGCTCGCCGCCGTCGAACCGGACCGGCTGCGGGTCGCGGCCGGCCGACGCGTCGACGTGGTGCGGGCAGGCATGCGTCAGACGGTAAGCCCGCCGGGGGCCGGGACCGGGCAGGCCAGGCGTCGTGTCCCGCACCCGTCGGACCACTGCCATAACGTCACACCCATGACCAGCCCCGGCTCCTGGCCCACGCCGATCACCTCCGCACTGGTCGTCCGCGCCGCCGCGGCGCTGGGCGAGGTCGTCGTCGACGGGGCGGACGTCTGGTGGTCGGAGTCGCGCCCGGCCGAGGGCGGCCGGTCGGCCCTGGTGCGCCGGTCGCCCGACGGGACCGTGACCGACGTCCTCCCCGCCCCGTGGAACGCCCGCAACCGGGTGCACGAGTACGGCGGCGCCGCGTGGACGGTCGCCGGGGGCACGGTGTGGTTCACGAACTTCTCGGACCAGCGGCTGTACCGGCTGGACCCGGGCGCTCCCGAACCGGTCGCGGTGACCGGTGAGCCGGCGGTCCCCTCCGGCGTGCGGCACGCCGACCTGCGGGTCGCCCCCGACGGCCTGCTCGCGGTGCGGGAGACGCACGCGCCGTCGGGTGCGGCGGCCGACGTGGTGGACGAGATCGTGCGCGTGCTTCCGGACGGCGGCGAGGACGTGCTGGTCAGCGGCCCCGACTTCGTCTCCGACCCGGCCCCCTCCCCCGACGGCACCGCGCTGGCGTGGCTGCAGTGGGACCACCCGCACATGCCCTGGGACACCGCCCAGCTGGTCGTCCGGGCCGCCGACGGCACCGGGACCGTCGTCGCCGGCGGGCCCGGCGAGTCCGTCGTCCAGCCCTCCTGGGCACCGGACGGCACGCTCTGGTTCCTCTGCGACCGCACCGACGTCTGGTCGCTGTACCGATGGGCACCCGGCGGCGAGGCGGAGCTGGTGCTCGACGTGGGCAGCGACATCGCCGGACCGCAGTGGCGGTTCGGGCAGAGCCGGTTCGCCCTGCTGGACGACGGCCGCATCGCCCTGGCCTACGGCCGCGACGGCGCCGACCGGCTCGCCGTCCTCTCCCCCGGCGCGGAGCCGCGCGAGCTCGACCTGCCCTATACCTCGTTCTCCTACCTGCGCGCCCAGGGCTCGCGGGTCGTCTGCGCCGCCGGCGGGCCCGCGGCGGAGCGGGTGGTGCTCTCGGTCGACGTCGACAGCGGGCAGAGCGAGGTCCTGCGCCCCGCGCGCGACCTCGGCCTGGACCCGGCGTGGTTCTCGACGCCGGAGTTCCTCACCTTCCCGACCCCCGAGGACGGCACCGGCATCGACGCCGCCCACGCCGTCGTCTACCCGCCGGCCAACCCCGACGTCGACGCGGACGGCGGGCTGCCGCCGCTGGTCGTGATGGTGCACGGCGGGCCGACGTCGAGCCACGACCGCGTGCTGAGCCTGGAGATCCAGTACTTCACCTCGCGCGGGTTCTGCGTCGCGCACGTGGACTACCGGGGCTCCACCGGGTACGGCCGGCGCTACCGCGACGCGCTGCAGGGCCGCTGGGGCGTCGTCGACCTCGACGACGTCGTCGCCTGCGCCCGGTACCTCGCCGACGCCGGACGCGTGGACCCGGCCCGGATGGCCATCCGCGGTGGCTCGGCCGGCGGCTACACGGTGCTCGCCGCGCTGACGATGCGCCCCGGGGTGTTCACCGCGGGCGCCAGCCACTTCGGCGTCGCCGACCTCGGGGCGCTGGCCGCCGAGACGCACAAGTTCGAGTCGCGCTACCTCGACGGTCTCGTGGCGCCCTATGACCCAGTTGCAGGGCCCTCGGGCAACCCCGTCCACGCCGAGCGGTCACCCATCAACCACGTCGACGCGCTCGACACCCCGCTGGCGGTGTTCCAGGGCGACGAGGACGCCGTCGTCCCCCCGTCGCAGGCCGAGGCGATCGTCGCCGCGCTGCGCGCCAAGGGCGTGCCGCACGCCTACCTGCTGTTCCCGGGCGAGCAGCACGGGTTCCGCAAGGCGGAGAACATCCGGGCCGCCCTGGACGGCGAGCTCTCGTTCTACGCCCAGGTGTGGGGCTTCGACCTGCCGGCCGACGAGGACATCACGCCGATCGAGGTACGCGGCAGTGTGCACTGAGGGCGCGTCCCGGTGATCGAAACGCGCCCTCGCCGCACATCGCTCGCGGCCTTCAGACCTCCAGCACCGTCGGGATGATCATCGGGCGGCGGCGGTGCTTGTCCGACACCCACTTGCCCACCGTGCGGCGGATGATCTGCGACAGCCGGTGGGCGTCGGCGTCGTCGTCGGACAGCGCCCGCTTCAGGTTGTCCTCGACCAGCGCGAGCACCTCGTCGAACGCCGACGGGTCGTCGGAGAACCCGCGGGTGGACAGGTGCACCGGCCGCACGATGGTGCGCGTGGAGGGCTCGATCACCACGGTCAGCGCGACGAAGCCCTCGTCGCCGAGGATGCGGCGGGCCTGCAGCGACTCCTCGCCGACGTCGCCCACGTTGAGGCCGTCGACGTAGACGTCGCCCACCGGCACCGAGCCGACGAGCGAGGCCTTGCCGTCGACGAGGTCCACGACCACGCCGTCCTCGGCCAGGATGATCCGGTCGCTGGTCATGCCGGTCTCCTCGGCGAGCTTGGCGTGCGCCCGCAGGTGCCGCCACTCGCCGTGCACGGGCATGAGGTACTTCGGCTTGGCCACGTTCAGCAGCGTCCGCAGCTCGCCGGCCGGGGCGTGCCCGGAGACGTGCACCTTCGCGGTCTCCTTGTGCACGACGGTCGCGCCGCGGCGGGCCAGCCCGTTGATGACCTTGTAGACGGCGGTCTCGTTGCCGGGCACCAGGGAGGACGCGAGGACGACGGTGTCGCCGGCCTCGATGGTCACCTGGTGGTGGTCCCCGCGGGCCATGCGGCCGAGGGCCGACAGCGGCTCGCCCTGGGAGCCGGTGCTCACCAGCACGACCTGCTCGGCCGGCATCTTCGCCGCGTCGTCGAGGGAGACCATGAGGCCCGGGGCGACCCGCAGCAGCCCGAGGTCTCGGGCGACGCCCATGTTCCGCACCATCGACCGGCCGACGAAGGCCACCTTGCGGCCGTGCTTGTCGGCGGCGTCGAGCACCTGCTGGATCCGGTGCACGTGGCTGGCGAAGCTGGAGACGATCAGCCGCTGGGTGGCGCGGGCGAACACGTCCTCGAGAACCGGCCCGATCGACCGCTCCGGGGTCACGAAGCCGGGCACCTCGGCGTTGGTCGAGTCGGCCAGCAGGAGGTCGATGCCCTCGACGCCGAGCCGCGCGAAGGCGCCCAGGTCGGTCAGCACGCCGTCGAGCGGCAGCTGGTCCATCTTGAAGTCGCCGGTGTGCACCAGCACGCCGGCCGGGGTGTGCACCGCGACGGCGAGCGCGTCGGGGATCGAGTGGTTCACGGCGATGAACTCGCAGTGGAACGGCCCGGCCAGGTGGTCGTCGCCCGCGGCGACCTCGACCAGCGTCGGGTCGAGCCGGTGCTCGCGCAGCTTGGCCGCGACCAGCGCGAGGGTGAACCGCGAGCCGACGAGCGGGATGTCGCCGCGCAGCCGCAGCAGGTAGGGCAGCGCGCCGATGTGGTCCTCGTGCCCGTGGGTGAGGACGACGGCGACCACGTCGTCGAGGCGGTGCTCGATGACTCCGAAGTCGGGCAGGATCAGGTCGACCCCGGGCTGCTCGGCCTCCGGGAAGAGGACGCCGCAGTCGATGATCAGCAGCTTGCCGTCGAACTCGAGGACGGCCATGTTGCGGCCGATCTCGCCGAGACCGCCCAGGGCCATCACCCGCAGGCCGCCCTCGGGCAGCGGCGGGGGCGCCTTGAGGTCGAGGTGCGGTTGGGTGACCTGACCACTCACAGGGGTACGCCTCCAGCGGCGAGGTCGTCGCGCAGCTGCGCGAGCTGTTCGGGGGTGGCGTCGACCAGCGGCGGCCGGACCGGTCCGGCGGGCAGGCCGAGCGCGTTGAGCGCGGCCTTCACCGTGATGACGCCCTGGGTGCGGAACACGCCGGTGTAGACCGGCAGCAGGCTGGTGTTGATCGTCCGGGCGGTGGCGAGGTCGCCGGCCTCCACGGCGGCGATCAGCTCGGCCACGCGGGGGCCGACGAGGTGGCTGACGACGCTGACCACCCCGACGCCGCCCAGCGCGAGGATCGGCAGGTTCAGCATGTCCTCGCCGCTGTAGTAGGCGAGGTCGCTGCGGGCCATCGTCCAGGCCATGGCGCCGAGGTCGCCCTTGGCGTCCTTGACCGCCACGATCCGCGGGTGCTCGGCGGCCCGGACGAGGGTGTCCACCTCGATCGGCATGCCGGTGCGGACAGGGATGTCGTAGAGCATGATCGGCAGCTCGGTGCTGTCGGCGACCGACGTGAAGTGCCGGAGCAGGCCGGCCTGCGGCGGCCGGTTGTAGTACGGGGTGACGACGAGCAGCCCCTGCACGCCGAGCCGCTCGGCGGACTGCGCCAGCTCGATGGAGTGCGCGGTGTCGTTCGTGCCCACGCCGGCGACGACGGTCGCCCGGTCACCCACGGCGTCGAGCACGGCCTCGAGCACCGCGTGCTGCTCGGCGTCGCTGACCGTCGGCGACTCCCCCGTCGTCCCGAAGACGACGAGCCCGTCGTTGGCGCACCGGTCGACCAGGTGCGCGGCCAGCTGCTGGGCCCCGGCGAGGTCGATCGAGCCGTCCTCGGCGAACGGGGTGACCATCGCCGTCAGGACACGTCCGAACGGACGGGCGGGGTCGGTGGTCATGAGGAGAATCTACCCAGCGGTGGAGACGCGACCCCGCGCGTACTCCGACACGGCGAAGCGCAGGCCCTCCGACGCCGAGACCGACCACCCCTCGGCCGGTGTCCGGGCCGCCAGCGCCCACCGGTCGTCCAGCGACGGAGCCCAGGTGTCGCCCTCCACCGCGGTGTCGACGTCGGTGACCACGACCCGGTCGGCGTGCGGCAGGAAGGCGGCGTAGACCTCTCCCCCGCCGATGACCCAGAGGTCCTCGTGCTCGGCGAGCACCTGCTCGACCGAGGCGGCGCGGCGGGCCCCGTCGGCCGACCAGGACGGGTCCGAGGTCAGGACGACGTTGACCCGGCCCGGCAGCGGCCGGAACCGCTCGGGCAGCGACTCCCAGGTGCGCCGGCCCATGACGACGGTCGACCCGGTCGTCAGGGTGCGGAAGAGCTTCAGGTCCTCGGGCAGGTGCCAGGGCAGCTTCCCGCCGGCGCCGATCACCCCGCCCCGGGCCTGCGCCCAGATCATGGACACCGCACCCCGGCCGCTCACACCGCCACGGCTGCCCGGATCGCGGGGTGGGGCTCGTACCCGTGCACCGTGAAGTGCTCGTAGGTGTAGTCGAACAGCGACGGCGCCGGCGCCAGCTCCAGCGTCGGGAAGGGCCGCACCTCCCGCGAGAGCTGCTCGGTCACCTGCTCGACGTGGTTGCTGTAGATGTGGCAGTCGCCGCCGACCCAGACGAAGTCGCCGGGCTCCAGCCCGACCTGCGCGGCGATCATCTTCGTCAGCAGCGCGTAGCTGGCGATGTTGAACGGCACGCCGAGGAACATGTCGGCGCTGCGCTGGTAGAGCTGGCAGGAGAGCCTGCCGTCGGCGACGTAGAACTGGAAGAACGCGTGGCAGGGGGCCAGCGCCATGTCCGGCAGCGCCGCGACGTTCCAGGCCGAGACGATCATCCGGCGGGAGTCGGGGTCGGTGCGCAGCGTCTCCAGGAGCTGGCCGATCTGGTCGACCTGCTGCCCGTCCGGCGTGGGCCAGGACCGCCACTGCACGCCGTAGACCGGCCCGAGCTCGCCCTCGGGCGAGGCCCACTCGTCCCAGATGGTGACGCCGTTCTCGCGGAGCCAGGCCACGTTGCTCTCACCGCGCAGGAACCACAGCAGCTCCACGGCGATCGACTTGAAGTGGACCTTCTTCGTCGTCACCAGCGGGAAGGTCTCGGACAGGTCGTAGCGCAGCCGCTCGCCGAAGAGGCTGACGGTGCCCGTGCCGGTCCGGTCCTCCTTGGGTGTCCCCTGCTCGAGGATGCGCCGGAGGAGGTCTTCGTACTGGGTGTCGATCGGTGCCACGGACCCGAGCCTACGGCGGCGCACCGACGTCCCGGGACGGCCGGCGACGCGCGTGCCGGGAGGGACCGGAGAGGCGCTCAGCCCTCGGTGACGAGGGGGCTGGCGGCCACCTGGGTGCCGTCGGCCAGCGTGCTGATCCGGAAGTCCCCGAAGACGTTGCCGGCCACGCGCTGCAGCTCCCGCAGGCAGGCGATGGCCAGCTCGCGGATCTCGACGTCGGCGTGCTCGCTGGCGCGCATGGCGACGAAGTGCCGCCAGGCCCGGTAGTTGCCGGTGACCACGACGCGGGTCTCCGTGGCGTTGGGCAGCACCGAGCGGGCGGCCTGGCGGGCCTGCCGGTGGCGCAGGGTGGCGTTGGGGACGTCGGCGAACCGCTTCTCCAGCCCCTCCAGCAGCTCGGCGTAGGCGGCGGTCGCCGCGTCGGTCGCCGCCACGAAGGCTGCGTGCAGCTCCGGGTCCTCGGCGATGACCGCCGGCTCGACGACGGCCGCGTCGTGCTCGGGGACGTAGCGCTGGGAGAGCTGGCTGTAGGAGAAGTGCCGGTGCCGGACCAGCTCGTGGGTCAGCGACCGGGAGACCCCGGTGAGGTACATGGTCACCGAACCGTGCTCCAGCACCGCCAGGTGGCCGACCTCGAGGATGTGCCGGAGGTAGCCGGCGTTCGTGGCCGTGGCCGGGACCGGCTTGTCCCAGGACTGGTAGCAGGCCCGCCCGGCGAACTCCGCGAGCGCCTGCCCGCCCTCGGCGTCGGTCTCCCACGGCACGTCGGCCGGCGGGGTGAACTGCGTCTGGGCGATGACCTGGACCCGGAGCGGCGCGATCTCTGGCACGTCCGCGAGCCTACGGCGGGGCGCCCGGCAGACTGGTCGCCGTGGAGTGGTGGCAGCCGGTGCTCGCCGTGGCCGGCGGGCTCGTGGTGCTGTGGCTGGTCCTGGTCCTCCTGCTGTGGCGGTCCCGCGGGCTGGCCGTCCGCGAGGCGCTGCGGCTGCTGCCCGACGTCGTCCGCCTGGTGCGGCGGCTGGCCGCCGACCGCACGCTCCCCCGGGGCCTGCGCGTGCGCCTCTGGCTGCTCCTGGGCTACCTGCTCTCGCCGGTCGACCTGGTCCCCGACGTCGTTCCGGTCCTCGGCTACGCCGACGACGTCGTGGTCGTCGCCTGGGCGCTGCGCTCGGTGGTGCGGCGCGCCGGCGACGAGGCGCTCCTCCGGCACTGGCCCGGTGAGCCGGCCGGCCTCGCGGTGGTCCGCCGGCTCGCCGGCCTCACGCCGCAGCCCCCAGAGCACGGCTGAGGTCGGGCCACAGGTCCCCCCGCTCGGCGACGGCGACGTCCGGCAGGTCCATCCAGCCGGCCATCAGCCGCAGCTCCTCGGCCAGCGCCGCGGCGACGGCCGCGCGGTCGGCGCCCTCCTCGAGGTGCGCCGCCTGCACCCGGAGGACACCGGCCTTCCGGTCGGCCTTGAGGTCCACCCGCGCCACCAGCCGGTCCCCGAGCAGGAACGGCAGCACGTAGTAGCCGTGCACCCGCTTCTCCGCCGGTGTGTAGATCTCCAGCCGGTAGCGGAAGCCGAAGATCCGCTCCACCCGCGGCCGCTCCCAGACCAGAGAGTCGAACGGGCTCAGCAGCGCCCGCGCCCGGACCCACCGGGGACGGCGGGCGGCGGGGTCCAGCCAGGCGGGACGCCCCCAGCCGTCCACCTCGACCGGCAGCAGCTCGCCGGCGTCGGCCAGCTCGGCGATGGCCGTCCGCGCGTCGGCCGGGGTGAGGCGGAAGTAGTCGCGCAGGTCGGTCTCGGTGGCCACCCCCAGCGCCCGCGACGCGGTGCGGACCAGCTCCCGCACGGCGTCGGGCCGGGTGGGGGTGGGGGCCTCCAGGACCGCTGCGGGCAGGACCCGCTCGGGCAGGTCGTAGACCCGCTCGAACCCGGCGGTGCGCCGGGCGGCGGTGAGGGCCCCGGTGAAGAAGAGGTACTCCAGCGCCGCCTTGCCCGCGTGCCAGTTCCACATGCTGCCGGGCCGGTTGGGCCGTTCCTCCTGCAGCTCGCTGGCCCGGAGCGGGCCGCCGTCGCGCACCCGCTCGAGCAGGGACGCGACGTACTCCGGCCGCTCCCGCTGGACGCGGGTCATGCTCCCCCAGGCCTCCTGCTGTACCGCGGCCATCCGCCAGCGCAGGCAGGGGTGCAGCCGCACGGGGAGGAAGGAGGCCTCGTGCGCCCAGTACTCGAACAGCGTGTGCCGGCGGTTCGACAGCGCGTCCAGCGCCTCCCGCGGGTAGGGCCCGAGCCGGCTGAACGCGGGCAGGTAGTGCGACCGCGAGAGCACGTTGACCGAGTCGATCTGGACCACCGCGAGCCGGTCGACGAGCCGACCCAGCTGCCTGGTCCCCACCGGCCCGGACGGGCGCGGGTCGGCGAACCCCTGGGCGGCCAGCGCGATGCGCCGCGCGAGCGCGGCGGGGATCCGGTCGACTGCTGTCACAGCAGCTGATCCTGCCCGCCGGGTACGACGTCGGCGCCCGCGACCGCCGCACCTAGGCTGCCCGGGTGACCTCGCCGCCGCTCTTCCCCCGCCTCACGGGGTCGGCCGACGTCTCCGTCCGCCCCGCCCGCCGGGGTGACGGTGCCGCCGTCGCCCGCGTCCAGGCCGTGACCTGGCGGACGGCGTTCCGCGCCGTCCTGCCGCCTGCGGTCCTCGACGGCTGGGACGACGCCGCGGTGACCGCCACGTGGGAGGCCGCCGTCAGCACCCCACCCTCCCCCGCGCACCGCGTCCTCGTGGCGCTGGAGCGGGACGAGGTGGTCGGCTTCGCGGCGACCGTCCCGGGCGAGGAGCCCGGTGTCGCCGAGCTCGGCCCGCTGCTCGTCGAGCCCCGCTGGGGCCGCCGCGGGCATGGCAGCCGGCTGCTCGCTGCCGCCACCGACCTGGCTGTCGCCGACGGCGTCCGCAGCATGCGGGTGTGGCTGCTGGAGTCCGACCGGGTGTCGGAGGGCTTCTTCGAGTCGGCCGGCTGGGCCGCCGACGGCTGGGCCCGCACCCTGGAGACGGGCGGGGAGCCGCTCCGCGAGGTCCGCTGGCACGTGGAGCTGGACGGAGAGGACGGGCGATGACCTTCGAGGGTTTCCCCGACCAGGGGCTGGTCTTCTACGAAGGTCTCGAGGCGGACAACAGCAAGCCGTACTGGACGGCGCACCGGACCGACTACGAGGCGCACGTCCGCGGCCCCATGAGCGCGCTGGTCGAGGAGCTCGCGCCGGAGTTCGGCACCGGCAAGGTCTTCCGCCCCTACCGGGACGTGCGCTTCTCCCACGACAAGACGCCCTACAAGACACACCAGGGCGCGGTCGTGACCAGGGTGGGCCTGGGCACCGGCTCCTGGTACGTGCAGATCTCCGCGGACGGGCTGACCGTCTCCGGCGGGTGCTGGCGGCTGGAGTCCGACCAGGTGGCGCGCTACCGGCGGGCGGTGGCCGACGAGCTGCAAGGATCCCGGCTCGCCGCCGAGGTGGGCCGGCTGCGGGCCGCAGCCTGGGAGATCGAGGGGGACCGCCTCGTGCGCGTTCCCGCCGGCTTCTCCGCCGACCACGAGCGCATCGACCTGCTCAGGCACCGGTCGCTCTACGCGACCCGTCACTGGACGCCGGAGGACTGGCTGCACACCCGCGCGGCGGTCGATCGCGTCCGGGAGGGCTGGCGGGACCTGGTCGCGCTCAACACCTGGTTCGCCGACAACGTCGGCGCCACGACGAAGGAGCCCCGCCCCCGCCGCTGACCCCGCAACGGCCGAAATGGCCATGAAGGCCCCCCTCTAGGGCCGAAATGGCTAGTACGGGCTTTTGTGGGGGGACGACGAAGGGCCCCAGCCGTGATGGCTGGGGCCCTTCGTGAATGTTTGTCCGGCGGCGTCCTACTCTCCCACCCCGTCTCCAGGGCAGTACCATCGGCGCTGAGAGGCTTAGCTT
>NZ_SPQP01000005.1 GCF_004571075.1 Blastococcus sp. TF02A-35 | reverse complement strand
ACGGGCATTAGCGTGGGACAACGAGACCTCCGGGCGGTCGGTGAGGCGTCAGCACCCACACCTTCGCTCGGAGGTCTCCTCGTTGGATCAGCCCGCTACGCCGTCAACAACGCTCGTGGTCACTACAGCTAGCCGCGCAGGGCGAAGCGGGCGAGCAGGGCGCGGGCCTCCTCGGCCTGCGCCGGGTTGCACATCACGTCGTAGCGGCTGGCCTTGATCGTGCTGGTGCTGGTGAAGTCGCGCCGGCCCTGGGTGGCCGCGTAGCCCATCCCGCCGAAGGCCGCGCCGAACGCCAGACCGATCAGCAGGCCGCTGAGCACGGAGCCGAGCCAGTTGCCGCCGTCGGCGGCGAAGATGCCCAGCAGCAGCCCCACGAACAGACCCCACCAGGCGCCGCCCGCCGCGCCCGCGGCCACCGCCCGGCCCATCGTCATCCGGCCGGTGACCTTCTCGATCATGCGCAGGTCCGTGCCGATGATCGTCACGTTCTCCACGGCGAACTTCTCGTCGGAGAGGTAGTCCACGGCGGCCTGCGCCTGCTCGTAGCTGTCGTAGGAACCCACCTGGACGCCGCCCAGCGGCATCGACACCGAAGCACTCATGCCCGGTCAACTACCCGCGCGGGTGCGCTGTTCCACTCAGACCAGGCTGTCGGCCCAGGCGCGGTGCAGTCCGGCGAAGCGACCGGTACCGCCGACGAGGTCGGCAGGGGTGCCGTCCTCGACGATGCGGCCGCTCTCCATGACCAGCACGCGGTCGGCGACCTCCACCGTGGAGAGCCGGTGGGCGATGATCAGCGCCGTCCGGTCGGCCAGCAGCGTGTGCAGCGCCCGCTGCACCAGCCGCTCGCTGGGCACGTCGAGCGAGCTGGTCGCCTCGTCGAGGACCAGCACCGCGGGGTCGGCCAGGAACGCCCGGGCGAAGCTCACCAGCTGGCGCTGCCCGGCCGACAGCCGCCCGCCGCGCCGGTGCACGTCTGTGTCGTACCCCTCCGGGAGCGCGGCGATGAACCCGTGGGCCCCGATCGCGCGCGCGGCCGCCTCCACCTCCTCGCGGGTGGCCTCGGGCCGGCCGAAGGCGATGTTGTCGGCGATCGTCCCGGAGAACAGGAAGCTCTCCTGGGTCACCATGACCACGGCCCGCCGCAGGTCGGCGTCGGAGAGCCGGTGCAGCGGCACCCCGTCCAGCCGGACCTCGCCGGAGACCGGGTCGTAGAACCGGGCCACGAGCCGGGCCAGCGTGGACTTGCCGGCCCCGGTGGCGCCGACCAGCGCCACCGTCTGGCCGGCCGGCACGGTGAGCCGCAGCTCGGGGAGCACCGTCCGGTCGGTGTAGCCGAAGGAGACGCCGTCGAGGACCAGCTCGCCGCGGGCCCGGGGGAGGGGCACGGGGTCGCTCGGCTCGGGGACGGTGGGCCGCTCCTCCAGCACCCCGGACAGCTTCTCCAGGGCTGCCGTCGCCGACTGGTAGGCGTTGTAGAACATCGCGACGTCCTGCAGCGGGTCGAAGAACCGGCGCAGGTACAGCAGGAACGACACCAGCGTCCCGACGGCGAGGCCGCCGCCGATCACCCGCCACGCCCCGATGCCGAGGACGGCCACGGTGACGACGTTGCCGATGAGGGTCACCGCCGGGATGAAGACGGCGATCAGCCAGAACGCCCGGTGGTGCGCGCGCCGGTTGTCCTCGTTCAGGGCGGCGTACAGCTCGTCGTTGCGCGGCTCGCGGCGGAAGGCCTGCACCGCCCGGATGCCGCCGAAGGTCTCGGTGAACTGCACGATCAGCGCGGCGATCGTCTCCCGGGTGCGCCGGTAGGCGGCCGTGGAGTGGCGCTGGAACCAGCGGGCGACGACGAACAGCGCCGGGAACCCGAGCAGCGCCACCGCGCCCAGGCCCGGGTCCAGCACCATCAGGACGACGCCGATCGTCAGCACGCTGAACAGCGCGGTGACCAGGCTGTCCAGGCCCTCGTCGAGCAGCTCGGCGAGCGCCTCGACGTCGCTGGTGAGCCGGCTGACCGTCTTGCCCGAGGTGTACTTCTCGTGGAAGGACAGCGGCAGCCGCTGGACGTGGGTGAACACCCGGCGGCGCAGCGCCAGCAGCACCGCCTGGCCCATCCGCCCGGAGCGGGTGAGGAAGACGTAGCGCAGCGCGGTGTCCACCAGCGCCGCGGCCACCATGGCGCCGGCGACCCAGACCAGCGGCCAGGCGTCCGACCGCTCCACCAGCGCGGGGACCGCCACGTCGATGCCGATGCCGACCAGGAGCGGCCCGGCCAGCCAGGCGACGTTCTGCACCAGCAGGGTGAGCAGCAGCAGCCACAGGGTCCTGCGGTGCGGCCGCAGCAGGTCGCGCAGCAGCCGACGGGAGCGGGCCCACAGGAACACCCCCGCGCCGGCCGAGAGCTCCTCGGTGTCCTCGGTGGCGACGCCGCGCCAGCTCTCGGCCGGGGCGCTCACCGGGTCACCTCGGTCAGCTCGCTGTCCTGGGCGAGCAGGTCGCGGTAGGCCGGGACACCCGCCAGCAGCTCGCTGTGGGTGCCGACGGCGGTGATCCGGCCCCCGGCCAGCAGCGCCACGCGGTCGGCCAGCAGCACCGTCGAGGCGCGGTGCGCGACCACCAGCGCGGTCGTCTCGGCCAGGACCTCGCGCAGCGCCCGCTC
This sequence comes from Blastococcus sp. TF02A-35, assembly GCF_004571075.1. Lineage (GTDB taxonomy): Bacteria > Actinomycetota > Actinomycetes > Mycobacteriales > Geodermatophilaceae > Blastococcus. The sequence goes on along the minus strand of NZ_SPQP01000005.1, from coordinate 153,242 downwards.
CACCAGCGCCTCGGTGTGCACGTCGAGCGCGGAGAGCGGGTCGTCGAGGACCAGCACCGACGGCCGGCCCAGCACCGCGCGGGCCAGCGCCAGCCGCTGACGCTGCCCGCCGGAGAGCGAGAGGCCCTGCTCCCCGATGCGGGTGTCCAGGCCCCACGGCAGCTCGTGCACGAACTGGGCCTGCGCCACCCGCAGCGCCTCGGCCACCTCGTCGTCCCCGGCGTCGGGCCGGCCGAGCGCCAGGTTCTCCCGCACGCTCATCGAGAAGAGCGTGGCGTCCTCGAACGCGGTGGCGACGACGCTGCGCAGCTGGGCCAGGGGCAGGTCGCGGACGTCGGTGCCGTCCAGGGTGACCCGGCCGCCGGTGACGTCGTACAGGCGGGGGACCAGGGCGGTGAGCGTCGTCTTGCCCGAACCGGTGGCGCCGACGAGCGCGACGGTCTCGCCGGGACGCAGGTCCAGGTCGACGCCGTCGAGGACCGGCTCGGCGGCGCCCGGGTAGGCGAACCGCACGCCCTCGAACCGCAGCCGGGCGGGGGTGCCCACCACGGCCGGGGTGGCGCCGGGCCGGTCGGTCACGGTGAGCGGGGCGTCGAGCAGCTCGCCCACGCGGTCGCAGGCGCTCGCGGTCTCCTGCGCGAAGGCGAAGAGGAAGCCCAGCGACAGGATCGGCCAGAGCAGCACGGTGAACAGCGCGATGAAGGCGACCAGCCCGCCCACGGTGAGCGCGCCGCTGCTGACCGCCAGGGAGCCGCCGACGAGGATCATCGCCAGCGTGAGCTGCGGGTGCAGCTCGAACAGGCACCACAGCAGCGCCAGGGTGCGCACCTTGTCCAGCTCCAGGCTGCGCAGCCGCGTCGCCTTGGCGTCGTAGCGGTCGAAGACCAGGCCGCTGCGCCCCAGCGACTTGACGACGCGGATGCCCTGCACCGCCTCCTCGACGTCGGTGGTCAGCTCGCCCTGCTGGTCCTGCACCCGCCGGGACTCGGTGTTGTAGCGCCGCTCCCAGCGCATGCCCAGGAGGGTGAGCGGCACGGTTGTGGCCGCCACCGCGACCCCCAGCGGCCAGTAGGTGGCCAGGAGCAGCACCAGGACGACGACGCAGGTGACCAGGTTGACCACCAGGAAGACCGCCGCGAACCCGACGAACCGGCGGATCGTGGACATGTCGGTGGTCGCCCGGGAGAGCAGCTGGCCCGACCCCCACCGGTCGTGGAAGCCGACGGGGAGCCGCTGCAGCCGCTGGTAGAGGGTGTCGCGAAGGTCGCGCTCCAGCTGCAGGCAGCTGCGGTTCATCGCCCAGCGCCGGACGAAGAACAGGGCGGCCTCGGCCACCCCGAAGAGCAGGGCCAGCCCCAGCAGCGGCAGGAGGCCCGACCGGTCGCCCTCGGCGATCGGCCCGTCGACCACCGCGGCGGTGACCAGGGGGAGGGCGAGCTGGGCCAGGGTGGCCAGCAGGGCGGCGCCGAAGGTCAGCGTGACCAGCCCGCGGTAGGGCCGCGCGAACGGCCACAGGCGCGCCAGGGCGGAGAGCTTGCCGCGCGGGGCGGTGGCGGGTGTGGCGTCGTCCATGGCGCCCTCACGCTAGGCGCAGGTAGTGACCACCGCGAACGAGTTTCGCTGTCGGCGCGGCCGGCTCAGCGGTTGCGGCGGACCCCGAAGACGATGTCCTCCCACGCCGGGATGCGGGCGCGGGGGTCCTCGCCGTCGTCGCCGTCCTCGCCGGTGCGGCCGAGGACGACGGTGTCGTGCTCGGCGACCTCGTCGAGCAGCGCCGCCATCGCGTCGTCGTCCGGGGTGCCGTCGGGGGCGTGCACGTCGCGGACGACCTCGTCCTCGTCGTCGTCCGCCGGGGCCGACGGCGCGGGGACCGGCTCGGGGGCGCGGACCACGGACACCGGCCGGCTGCGCGGGGCCGGCGCCACCTCGGGGACGACCCGGACGAGCCGGGTGCCCTCGGCGAAGTCGGTGGTCGCGGCGTCGACCGGGGTGACCGTGCGCGAGGGCAGGTCGAAGCGCCAGCGGGTGGTGCCCGACTTCTCGCCCGCCCGCCACGCGCCGGTGACGACCCAGCTGCCGTCGTCGCCGCGGAAGGCGTCCCACTGCACGGTGTCGATGTCGGTGTCGATCAGCCGCAGCCGCTCGACCATGAACTGCCGCAGGGCGGTGCCGGGGCCCCCGTCGGAGAGCCGGACCCGCGCCTCGCGGGCCTGGTCGGCCACCCGCTTGCGCTCCTGGAGCACGGGGTGGGCGAAGCGCATGATCCGCTCGACCCGCGTGCCGGAGGAGGCGGCCACCTGCTCGGGGGTCTCACCGGCGCGGATGCGGGACTGGATGACCCGCGGCGGCAGCTCGGTCCCGCTGTCGACGTCGATCTGGATCAGCCGGCGGGCGTCGCCCCGGGCCGCGGCGCGCAGCCGGTCGTCGATGGGGAGCTCGAACCGCTCGCCCTCGGCGCCGTCCGGCCCCTCGGTGGCCAGGACCAGGCTCTGGCCGTCGTCGGAGAGCGCCACGAGGCGCAGCGAGCGCATGGCGACCTCCTAGCAGCCGACGGCGGGCCCGGTCGGGAGCCCGGTCCCCGAGGCTATCCGGGCGCGGCGGGCCCCGCGCGCAGGCGGCTCGGCGTGGCGCGCAGCCGCACGTGGCGCGGATCCCTCCCGTGGGGGGTGCGGAAGAGGGTTGTCCACGCCGATGACACCCGTGACACACGACCGCAACGAGCGACCACGACAGTGGGGACCTCGGAGCGGCACCATCCCGAGCCGAGGAGGCGCGATGGCCAGCCCGGTGACCCACCGGTCGACGGCCGTGCCCGCAGGGCTCACCCGCGGGGCGATGCCCGCCCTCGAGGCGCTGGTCCCGCCCGAGACCCTGCCCGCCTCCGTCCGCGCGGCCGTCGAGGCCATCGCCGGAGCCGCCGGTGCCTGGTGCCCGGCGCCCTCCCCGGACGGGCTGCGGGTCGCCTACGTCTCCGACCGGTCGGGCCTGCCGCGCCTGGAGGTCGCCGCCCTCGACGGCCGGACCCCGCCCGCGGTCCTGTCCGCGCCGGGGGAGGAGGTCATCTCCGTCTCCTGGTCGCCCGACGGCGCGTGGGTGGCCTACCTGGTCAGCCCCGGCGGGTCGATCTGCGCCGAGCTGCACGCCGTCCGCCCCGACGGGACCGGCCACCGGGTCCTCGCGGGGCACGACCCGCGGGCCACCGTCTTCGCCGGCTGCTGGGCCGGCCCGCACCACTACGCCTGCTCGGTCGCGTCGGGCTCTGGGCCGGACGCCGACGTCGTGCTGGTCGACGTCGTCACCGGGGAGCTGCGCACGCTGGCCTCCGGCGGCTTCCTGTCGGTGACCGCCGTCTCGCCCGACCACCGCACGGTGCTCGCGCGCCGCGGGCCGCGCGCCTTCCGGCACGTCGTCGTCATCGACGTCCCCACCGGGCTGCAGCGACGGGTGATCCGGCTCGACGAGCCCGGCGGCATCGCCTCCGAGGACGGCCGCCTCACCGCCGACGGCCGGGCCGTCCACGTCCGGGCGTCGCTGCCCGGGCTGCCGTTCACCGACCGCGCCGGCCTCGTCGAGGTGCCGGTGGACGCCGACGGCGTGCCCTCGGCCGGCCGCCGGGTGCTGTACCGCCCCGAGGCCGACCTCGACGGCTACGCGGTCCGCGCCGACGGCACGGTGCTGGCGCTGTGGAACCTCGACGGCGTCAGCGAGCTCTGCCTGCACCGGCTGGCCGACGGCGAGCTGCTGCGCACGGTGCCGCTGCCCGAGCGGGTGCTCTCAGGCTGGGCGCTCCTGCCCGGCCAGGACGCCCTCGTCGCCGAGCTGAGCGGCCCCCGCTCGCCCCGCGGTCTCTGGCGGGTGCCGCTGGACGGCAGCGCGGCCGAGCCGCTGGCCTGCACCCCGGCCCGGCCGGACCCCGGCCTGCTGGTCGAGCCCGTGCTGCACGAGTACGTCGCCCCCGACGGCCTGCGGCTGTCCGGGTGGCTGTACGCGCCGGCCGGTGCCACCGCCCCGAACCGCACGGTGGTCAGCTTCCACGGCGGCCCGGAGGGGCAGACCCGCCCGGACTGGTCGCCGATCACCCAGTCGATCGTCGCCGCTGGGCTGACCGTCTTCGCGCCGAACGTCCGCGGGTCCGGCGGGTTCGGCCGTGCGTTCATGACCGCGGACGACGGCCCCGCCCGCGCCGCCTCCTTCGACGACGTCCGCACCACCGTCGACGAGCTGGTGACCGCCGGCATCGCCGCCCCCGGCCGGGTCGGCGCGCACGGCTGGTCCTACGGCGGCTACCTGACGCTGGTCGCGCTCACCCGGTGGCCCGAGCTGTTCGCCGCCGGGGCCTCGCTGGCCGGCATGAGCGACCTGCGCACGTTCTTCGCCGGCACCGAGCCGTGGATGGCGGAGGCCTCGGTGACCGAGTACGGCGACCCGGTGACCGACCGGGAGATGCTCGCCGCCATCTCGCCGATGACGTCGCTGGACCGGCTCACCGCGCCGGTGCTCCTGGCCCACGGTGACCGGGACACCAACGTGCCCGTCGCCGAGTCGGTGCAGGCCCACCACGCCCTGCAGGCGCGGGGCGCGTGCAGCGACCTGCTGCTCTTCCCCGGCGAGGGGCACGCCATCGTCGGGCGCGAGGCGCTGGTCGAGCTGGGCCAGCGGCTCGCCGCCTGGTTCGATCGCTGGTTGTGAGCGGGGACCTCTTCGCCGGTTACCCCACTGTCCGCACCGACGAGGCCGTCGGGCCGGACGGCCGGCTGCGCAGCGGATGGGTGGAGCTGGCGGCTGCCCTGGAGACCGTGGGGCCCGACGGGCTCGCCCTCGCCGCCGACGACCTGACTGCCCGCCGGCGTGCCCTCGGCGTCGCCACCTCGGTGTGGGTCGACGGCCGGCAGGAGCTCCACCCGGTGCCCATGGACCCGGTCCCGCGGCTGGTCGGCGCCTCGACCTGGGCGACGCTCTCGGCGGGCGTGGCCCAGCGGCACCGCGCCCTGAACGCCTTCCTCGCCGACGCCTACCGGCCGGCCGGCCGGCGGCGGGGTGACACCGAGCGGGCCGCGGAGATCGTGCGCGCCGGTGTGCTGCCGGAGTGGGCGGTCGCCCACAGCCCCGGGCGGGACCCCGACGCGGTGGCCCTCGCCTGGCCCGGCCAGCAGCGCGCCGCCGTCGCCGGCACCGACGTGGTGCGCGCCGTCGACGGCCGCTGGGTGGTCGCCAAGGACAACCTCCGGGTGCCGTCGGGCATCGGCTACGCGCTGGCCAACCGGGACAGCGCCCGCACCGCCGCGCCGGAGCTGTTCGCGCACGTCGGCCGGCAGGTCGTGGAGCCCGCGGGCGCCGTGCCGCTGCTCGCCGGGGCGCTGGCCGCCGCGGCGCCGCCGGGCTGCGCCGGCCCGCCACGCGTGGCGGTGCTGACCCAGGGGGAGACCGACGGCGCGTGGTTCGAGCACCAGGTGCTCGCCGCCGCCCTCGACGTCCCGCTGGTGCGCGCCGGCGACCTCCACCCCCGTGGTGACGGCGGCCTGGACGCCGTCGTCGGCGGTGAGCGGGTGCCGGTCGACGTCCTCTACCGGCGCTTCGACGACTCCTCGCTCGGTGCCTACCGGACGGCGGCGGACCTGCCGCTGGCCGTGGCGCTCACCGAGGCGGTGCGGGCCGGCCGCCTGGGGCTGGCGAACGTGCCGGGCAACGGAGTCGCCGACGACGCGGCCGGCTACGCCTGGGTGCCGGCGATGGTCCGGTTCTACCTGGGCGAGGAGCCGCTGCTGGGCTCGGTGGGCACCTGGGTGCTGGCCGACCCCACCGCCTGGGCGGCCGTGCGCGGCCGGCTGGGCGAGCTCGACGTCGAGGAGGTCGCCGGGTACGGCGGCCGGCGGGTCGTCCACGGCCGCACCTGCTCGGCGGCCGAGCTCGAGGCGCTGCGCGCGGAGATCGCCGCCGCGCCGCACCGGTTCGTGGCCCGGGAGCCGCTCGAGCCCTCCACCGCGCCGACCCTGGTCGGCCGGGGGCTGCACCCCCGGCCGGTGGACCTGCGGATCTTCTCCGTCGCCGGGCCGGCGACGACGACCACGCTCCCGCTGGCGCTCACCCGGGTCGCCCCGGATGCCGCCCCCGCGCGCCCCGGCGTGCCGGGTGGCGGCAGCAAGGACACCTGGCTGCTGCGCTGAGGCCGCGGGTCAGCCCGTCGCGCGGCTGCGCAGCCGCGGGGAGGTGATCCGGACCAGCGTGCCCTCCGGGCTGGGGGTCGCGGTGACGTCGGCGAAGGCGCTCATCAGCGTCGAGCCGCGGCCGCGGTCCATGCTCGGCACCCGCTCCCGCCACTGGCCGTGGTCCCGCACGGTGATCTCCACCGAGTCGTCGGTGACCGAGGCGGCCACCTCCACCACCGGCTCGGTCGGGTCCTGGGCGTGCTCGACCGCGTTGCTCGCCGCCTCGCAGGCAGCCAGCAGGAGGTCGTAGGCCTGGTCGTCGTCCACGCCCGCCTCGTGCAGCAGGGCGCGCAGCCGGCGGCGGACCACGGGGATCGACGAGGGCTCCGACGGCAGCCGCCACTCCGCCCGGTGACCGCCGTCCCCGAGGCCCGGCGCGGCCGCCGGTGCCGGCGCCTCGTGGGCGACCACCGGTACGGGCGGCAGCGGCGGGAGGGGCAGGGGTGCGGTCTCCCGCGGCTCGGCGGGGGCCGGCTCGGCGGGGGTGCGGGCGCGGCCGGCCGCCCGCTCCAGCGCGATGCGCACGCGGGCGAGCAGCTCAGCGGCCTGGAACGGCTTGGCGAGGTAGTCGTCGGCCCCGGCCTCGAGGCCCTCGACCGAGGCCTCCTGGCCGGCGCGGGCGGTCAGCATGATGACCGGGACGTGGCGGGTCGCGGGGTCGGCGCGCAGCGCCCGCAGCAGCTCGAAACCGTCCACCCGCGGCATCATCACGTCGGTCAGCACCAGGTCGGGGACCTGCTCCGCGGCGGCGGCCAGCGCCTCCTCGCCGTTGGCGGTGGTGCGGACCTGCCAGTGCGGGCCGAGCAGCCGGGCGAGGTAGGCGCGCATGTCGGCGTTGTCGTCGACGACCAGGACCGTGCCGCCCTCGCGCGGTGCGGACCCGGTGTCCTGCGGCCGGGTGGTGTCGTCCTCCCAGCTCGCTGCCTCCCCGCGCGCGGCCTCCGAGGGGGTCGCGACGGGTGCGGCCGGCTCGGCGTCGGGCTCGCCGTAGGGGAGCGTGACGGCGAACGTGCTGCCCCGGCCCGGCTCGCTGCTGACCGCGACGGTCCCGCCGTGCAGCGCGGCGAGCTCCTGCACCATGGCCAGGCCGATGCCCGACCCCTCGCGGGTGCGCGCGGTGGCGCCGGCGACGCGGTGGAACCGCTGGAAGAGCTGCGGCAGCTCCTCGGCCACGATGCCCACGCCGGTGTCGGCGACGGCGAGCGTGAAGCCGTCCCCGGTGTCGCGCAGGGTGACGTCGATGCCGCCCACGAACGTGTACTTCATGGCGTTGGCCATGAGGTTGACGACGATCTTCTCCCACATGCGGGCGTCGACGAAGGCCGGCCGCGCCAGGGGCGGGCAGTCGACGGTCAGCCGCAGCCCCGCACGCTCGGCGGCCGCGCGGAAGATGCCGGCCAGCTCCGCGGTGAAGGTGGCGACGTCGGTGCGCACGCGGACCGGCGTCGCCCGGCCGGCCTCGATGCTGGCGAAGTCGAGCAGGTCGTTGACCAGGCGCTGCAGCCGCCGGCCGTTGCGCAGGGCCAGCCCGAGCTGCTCGCGGACCTCGGCGCCCAGCGGGTGGGCGTCGTCGCCGAGGACGTCGCCGATGGGGCCGAGGAGCAGGGTGAGCGGCGTGCGCAGCTCGTGGCTCACGTCGGAGAAGAACGTGGTCTTCGCCCGGTCCAGCTCCGCCAGCGACTCCGCGCGCAGCCGCTCGGTCTCGAACGCGCGGATGTTGGCGACGGCCCCGGCGAACTGCCCGGCCATGAGCTCGTGGAACGCGGCGTACTCCGCGTCCAGCGCGCGGTTGGGCGACTTCCCGACGACCAGCAGGCCGACCGGCTCGGCCTCGCGGCTCGTGCGCAGCGGCAGGACCACGGACTCCGTGACGCGGTCGCCGAACGGTCCGCCGGTGACGCCGAGCGACGCCACCGCCGGGAGCGCGGTGGCGCCGTCGGCCAGCTCGTCCGGCAGCAGCGCGGCGTCCACGCCGGTGGTCGCGGTCCGGGCGTAGCCGCCGGTGTCGGTGGAGAGGTAGACGGCGGCGAACGGGACGTCGAGCGCGTCGCCGGCCAGCGCCGCGCACATGGCGGTGACCGTCTCCCGCTCGTCGCCGAGCTGCCCGCCGACCGTGGCGAGGTCGTGCAGCAGCTGCTGCCGGCGCGAGGCGAGCAGCTCGCCGGTGACCTCGGTGCAGACGGCGTGCATGCCGGCGACCCGGCCGTCGTCCCCGAAGGCGGGGGCGTGGGAGACGGTGAAGTAGGTCTCCTCGCGGTAGCCGGCGCGCTCCAGGAGCAGCAGGAGGCCCGGCAGCCAGGAGGCGTCCAGGGTCTCCATGGCGTGCTCGATCGGCGGCCCGAGGGCGTCCCAACCCTCGGCCAGGGTCTGCCGGATGTCCTGCCCGATGGCGGGGTGCTTGGCGCCGATCAGCGGGGCGTAGGAGTCGTTGTAGAACTGCGTGAACTCCGGTCCCCAGGTGAGCACCATGGGGAACTTGGAGACCAGCACCGTGCGGACGGCGAAGCGCAGGTTCGCGGGCCAGGCCTCGACCGGCCCGACCGGCGTGCTCGCCCAGTCGAAGGCCGCCATGAGCCGGCCCGCCTCACCGCCCGCGGCGAACAGGTCGCCACCGGGAGGTCCCGAGGGGTCACCGGGGCCCACGCTCACCTCCCACCGATCCACTGGACGTCACGAAGTCTCCTGCGGCCCGCCGGGGCGGGCGGGCGCCGGTCCCTACAGGCGCTCGACCACGTGGTCGATGCAGGCGGTCAGCGCGCTGACGTCGTCGGGGTCGACGGCGGGGAACATGCCGACGCGCAGCTGGTTGCGGCCGAGCTTGCGGTAGGGCTCGACGTCGACGATGCCGTTGGCGCGCAGCGTGCTGGCCAGCGCGGCGGCGTCCACCGAGTCGGCGAAGTCGATCGTGCCCACCACGTAGCTGCGGTGGTCGGGGTCGGCCACGAACGGGGTGGCGTAGCCGGACCTCTCCGCCCAGCCGTAGAGCCGGCTGGAGGACTCGCGGGTGCGGGCGACGGCGCCGGAGAGCCCGCCGAGTCCGAGCATCCACCGGACCTGGTCGGCCAGGAGGAACAGCGTCGCCACGGCCGGGGTGTTGTAGGTCTGGTCCTTGGTGGAGTTGTCCACGGCGATGGACAGGTCCAGGAAGCCGGGGATCCAGCGGCCCGACGCCTTGATCTCGGCGACCCGCTCCAGCGCGTCGGCCGACATGAGGGCGACCCACAGGCCGCCGTCGGCGGCGAAGGACTTCTGCGGCGCGAAGTAGTAGACGTCGGTCTGCGAGACGTCGACGGGCAGGCCGCCGGCGCCGGAGGTGGCGTCGATGAGGACCAGCGCGTCCTCGGTGCCGGAGGGTCGCGCGACCGGGGCCATGACGCCGGTCGAGGTCTCGTTGTGCGCCCAGGCGTAGGCGTCGACGCCCTCGGTGGCGGTCGGCAGGGCCAGGGAGCCGGGCTCGGCCTTGACGACGACCGGGTCGCCCAGGAACGGGGCCTCCTTGGCGCCGGAGGCGAACTTGGCGGAGAACTCGCCGTAGGTGCCGAACGCGGCGCGGTCCCGGATGAGGCCGATGAGCGCCGCGTCCCAGAACGCCGTCGTCCCGCCGTTGCCCAGCACGACCTCGTAGCCGTCGGGCAGGTCGAAGAGCTGGGCGAGGCCCTCGCGCACCTGCTTGACCAGGTTCTTGACCGGGGCCTGCCGGTGGGAGGTGCCCATGATCGCCGCGCCGTCGCCGGCCAGCGCCCGCAGCGCCTCCGGCCGCACCTTGGACGGCCCGCACCCGAACCGGCCGTCGGCGGGCAGGAGCTCGGCGGGGATCGTGATGCTCATCCGTGGGATGCCTTCCGGGGAGGGGTCGGGCGGGCGGCCGATGGCGACGGCCCGAACCGCGGTGCGGGTCCGGGCCGTCGTCGTCAGCGACCGGGGGTCATGCAGGCTGGGTGGTGGCCTTGGTCTTGATGGTGTCCCAGCCCTCGACGTCCTCGGGCTTGCGGGAGTCGGGGCCGACGTAGCGGGCCGACGGGCGCACGAGGCGACCGGTCTCCTTCTGCTCGAGGATGTGCGCGCACCAGCCGGCGGTGCGGGCGCAGGTGAACATCGAGGTGAACATGTGGCTCGGGACCTCGGCGAAGTCGAGGACGATGGCCGCCCAGAACTCGACGTTGGTCTCGACCGGGCGGTCGGGACGCCGCTCGCGCAGCTCCTTGAGCGCCGCCTGCTCCAGGGCGCGGGCCGCCTCGAAGCGGGGGGCGCCGAGCTCCTCCGCCGAGCGCCGCAGCACGCGGGCGCGCGGGTCCTCGGCGCGGTAGACGCGGTGACCGAAGCCCATCAACCGCTCCTTGCGGTCGAGGAGGTCCTTGACGTACTTCTCGGCGTCGCCGGTCTTCTCGACCTCGTCGAGCATGTGCAGCACGCGGGAGGGGGCGCCGCCGTGCAGCGGGCCGGACATCGCACCGATCGCGCCGGACATGGCGGCGGCGACGTCGGCACCGGTGGAGGCGATGACGCGGGCGGTGAACGTGGAGGCGTTCATGCCGTGCTCAGCGGCCGACGTCCAGTAGGCGTCGACGGCGGCGACGTGGCGGGGGTCGGGCTCGCCGCGCCAGCGGACCATGAAGCGCTCGACGATCGTGGCGGCCTCGTCGACCCGCTTCTGCGGGACGGCGGGGGTGCCGATGCCGCGGGCGGACTGCGCGACGTAGGACAGGGCCATCACCGCGGCACGGGCCAGCTGGTCGCGGGCCTCCTCGCTGGTGATGTCCAGCAGCGGGCGGTAGCCCCAGAAGGGCGCGAGCATCGCCAGCGCGGCCTGCACGTCGACGCGGACGTCGCCGCTGTGCACCGGGATCGGGAACGGCTCGGCCGGCGGGAGGCCCGGGCCGAACTTGCCGTCGACCAGCAGCGCCCAGACGTTGCCGAAGGTGACCTTGCCGACCAGGTCCTCGATGTCGACCCCGCGGTAGCGCAGGGCGCCGCCGTCCTTGTCGGGTTCGGCGATCTCTGTCTCGAAGGCGATGATGCCTTCCAGGCCGGGTACGAAGTCGTCGGCCATCTCGCATGCTCCTCTGCGCGCGGGACCACGTGCGCCCTGGAGGGGCGCGCGATTGCCTGCCGACCCTAGGCCGTCGGTGGCTGCCCGGCACACGGGGGGCCACACCGCGGTGTCAGCATGGTCGTGTGCCTGACCTGCCGGACCTCGCCCGCATGCGCCGCGACTACGACGCCGGCCGCTTCACCGAGGCGGACCTCGCGCCCACCTGGCTGGAGCAGTTCGACCGCTGGTTCGGCGACGCCGTGGCCGCCGAGCTGCCCGAGCCGAACGCGGTCGTGGTGGCGACCGCGGACGCCGACGGGGCGCCGGACGCGCGCATCGTGCTGATGAAGGGGTACGACGCGGCCGGCGTCGTCTTCGGCACCAGCTACGCCTCGGCCAAGGGCGCGCAGCTGGCGGTCAACCCCCGGGCGGCGCTGGTCTTCCCCTGGCACGCGATGCAGCGGCAGGTGCGCATCACCGGCCGCGTCGAGCGGGTCGGCGACGCCGCCTCCGACGGCCTGTGGGACCCGCGGCCGCGCGGTGCCCAGGTGGCCGCGGCGGCGTCGGTGCAGTCGACCGTCGTCGACTCGCGCGAGGAGCTGCGGGAGCGGGTGCGGCTGCTGGACGAGCAGACGCCCGAGGGGAGGCTGCCGCGGCCGGCGACGTGGGGCGGGTACCGCGTGGTGCCCGAGCGCGTCGAGTTCTGGCAGGGCGGGGGCGACCGGCTCCACGACCGGCTGCGGTTCCTCAGGGACGACGCCGAGGGCGGGGGCTGGGTCGTCCAGCGGCTCGCCCCGTGAGCGAGCCGGTCGACGCCGAGCAGGCCGGCCGGGGCGTCGAGGAGCCGGTGCCCGAGCCGGTGCGCAGGCGCCGCGGCCTGGCACTGGACACCACGCCGCTGCAGATCCCCGCCTACCGCCGCATGTTCGGTGGCCTGGCGGCCACGATGGTCGGCCAGCAGATGACGCTGGTCGCCGTCCCGTTCCAGGTCTACGAGCTGACCGGGCGCTCGCTGTTCGTCGGGATCACCTCGGTGGTCGCGCTGGTGCCGCTGGTCGTGTTCGGCCTGCTCGGCGGTGCCATCGCCGACGTCATGGACCGGCGCAAGCTGATGCTGGTCACCTCCACCGGTGCCGCCGTCACCAGCGCGCTGCTCGCCGTCCAGGCGCTGCTCCCCGGGGGCGGGAACCTGGCGCTGCTGTGGGTGCTGACCGCCTTCGTGTCCGGCTTCTCGGCGGTCAACCAGCCGGCGCGCAGCGCCGCCATCCCGGCGCTCGTCGGCACCGAGCTGGTGCCCGCGGCGAACGCCCTGGCCATGACCGTCCGGCAGGCCGGCGTGATCGCCGGGCCGCTGCTCGCCGGCGTGCTGATCAGCCAGGGCGAGCTGTTCCTGACCTACGTGGTCGACGCGCTGGGCTTCCTCGTCGCGGCGCTGCTGCTGCGCGGCCTGCCCTCCCTCCCGCCGGGCGGGCGCGTGGTGAAGCTGAGGCTGGGTGCGGCCGTGCGTGGCGTGGGGGAGGGCTTCACCTTCCTGCGCACGCAGCCGGTGCTGCTCATGACCTTCGTCGTCGACATCATCGCGATGCTCTTCGCCTGGCCGAACGCGGTCTTCCCGGAGCTGCAGGACACCCGGTTCGCCGGCTCGCCCAACGCGCTGGGCTGGCTGTTCGCCGGCGTCTCGATCGGGGCGCTGGTGATGGGGCTGACCTCGGGCTGGGTCTCGCGGATCGACCGGCAGGGCGCGGCGGTGCTCGGCGCGATCGTCGTCTGGGGCGTGGCCACGGTCGGCTTCGGCCTGGCGCAGTCGCTGTGGCTGGCCGTGCTCTTCCTCGCCATCGCCGGCGCCGGCGACATGGTGAGCGCGGTGCTGCGCTCGTCGATGCTGCAGCTGGCCGCGCCGGACGAGATGCGCGGCCGGATGCAGGGCGTGTTCATCGTCGTCGTGGCCGGGGGCCCGCGGCTGGGCGACCTGCGCGCCGGCGCGCTGGCCAGCGCGGCGGGCGTGACCGCGGCGATGGTGTCCGGCGGGGTCGTCGTGGTGGTCGCGATGGCCGCCGTCGCCCTGCTGGTGCCGTCCTTCTGGCTGTTCCGCGCGTCCCGCTCCACGGTGGGCTGAGGCCGGGCGCGCAGCGATGTGCACCTGCGGCGCCATCCGGGTCCCGGAACCCGCCGCAGGCGCACATCGCGCGGCCTCGTTGGCGTCGGTCTCAGGCGAGGGCGTGCGCGACCACCGAGAGGTCCGCGACCAGGGCGGCGTAGGCGGCGTCGCGGGCCTCGTCCGGGGTGCGCAGGATCGCCGAGGGGTGCGTGGTCGCGAGGATCCAGGTCTGGTGCGGGGCGTCCTCGTCGTCGTCCTCCGTGGGCGCGGGGGTGCCCGGCGGCGTCCACGGCATCAGCCGCCCGTGGTCCTGGGTGATCCGGAACGACGGCGAGATCAGCGACTTCGCCGCCGTCGCCCCCAGGGCCACCACCACCTCCGGCTGCAGGATCGTCAGCTCCGCGTCCAGCCACGGGCGGCAGGCGCGCAGGTGCTCCGGCCGCGGCGTCTGGTGGATGCGCCGCTTGCCCTTCACGGTGTGCGAGAAGTGCTTCACCGAGTTGGTGATGTAGCTGTCCCGCCGCTCGATGCCCGCCTCGGCGAGCGCCTTGTCCAGCAGCCGGCCGGCCGGGCCGACGAACGGCTCGCCCTTCCGGTCCTCCTGGTCACCGGGCTGCTCGCCGACGAACACCACCCGCGCCGTCCCGGGCCCGTCGCCGAAGACCGTCTGGGTGGTGTCCTGCCACAGCTCGCAGGCCCGGCACCCGGCCGCGGCGGCGCGCAGCCCCTCGAGACCGACACCGGGAGGCGGCTGGGCCACGCCGTTGCGCTCGCTCATGGGGCGATGAGACCGCAGGTCGTCGGGGACCGCCACGGCACGCCGGGGGCAGCGGGTCGCCGGTGAGGTCGTGAGCTTCGCTACGGTTCGCCGCGGACGGGGACGACGGCAGGAGGACAGGTGCTCGAGTTCGACGGGCTCCGCAAGAGCTTCGGCGCGAACCAGGTGCTCGACGGCGTGAGCTTCGCCGTCCGGCCCGGCTCGATGTTCGGCTTCTGCGGTTCCAACGGTGCCGGCAAGACGACGACGATGCGCATCGCGATGGGCCTGGCCCGTGCCGAGGCGGGCGAGGTCCGCTGGCACGGCCGGCCGCTGGACCAGCAGGTGCGCCGGCGGATCGGCTACATGCCGGAGGAGCGCGGCCTGTACCCGAAGATGAAGGTCGGCGAGCAGATCACCTACTTCGCCCGCCTGCACGGCATGGACGCCGGCGCGGCCGGTCGCGCCTCGGCCGAGTGGACCGAGCGCCTGGGCCTGGGCGCCCGGCGGGGCGACGCCGTCGAGAAGCTGTCGCTGGGCAACCAGCAGCGGGTGCAGCTGGCCGCGGCGCTGGTGAGCCGGCCGGAGGTGCTGATCCTCGACGAGCCGTTCTCCGGCCTGGACCCCGTCGGCGTCGACTCGCTCGCCGAGGCGCTGCTGGGCCAGGTCCGCGAGGGCGTGCCCGTGGTCTTCTCCAGCCACCAGCTGGACCTCGTCGAGCGGCTGTGCGACTCCGTCGGCATCCTCGCCCGCGGCCGGATCGTCGCCGCCGGCACCGTCGAGGAGCTGCGCGCGGCCGAGTCGGGCCGCCTGCTGCGGGTCGTGGTGCCGGAGGCGCCGCCCGGCTGGGCCGGAGGGGTGCCCGGTGCCCGCGTGGTCTCCGAGCAGGCCGGCGACACCCTGCTGGAGCTCGCGCCCGGCACCGACGACCAGGCGGTCCTGGCGGCCGCGCTGCGGACCGGCCGGGTCACCCACTTCGCCTGGCGCGAGCCCACGCTCGTGGAGCTGTTCCGCGGCGCCGTCGCCGACCCGCGCACCGAGGACGCGGAGGTGGCGGCATGACCCCCGAGAAGACCCCGGGCAGCACCGAGCTGGTCCGGCTGGTCGCCGGCCGGGAGATCTCCACCCGCCTGCGCGACCGCAACTTCATCATCAGCCTGGTCGTCACCGTCCTGCTGCTGGTCGGCCTCATGGGCTTCCAGGTCGCCGTGAGCTCCGGCGGTGACGAGGGGCGCCTGGGCGTCGTCGGGGACGCCACGCAGATCGGCCCGGCCATCGTGGCCCAGGGCGAGGCCGCCGGCGTCGACGTGACCGTCGTCGAGCTGGACGACGAGGCCGCCGCCCGGCAGGCGGTCGAGGACGAGGACGTCGACGGCGCCCTGCTGGACGCCGACGGGTCCCAGCCGCAGCTGCTGGTGCAGGAGCGCGACTCGACGATGGAGGCGGTCGTCAACGGCGCGGTGAGCGGCGTGGCGATCAGCTCCCAGCTCGCCGCGGCCGGGGTGGAGGTCACCGAGGTCCCGCAGGTGGAGGTCACCTCGCTGGAGGGCGACGACGGCAACGAGCAGGAGCGCGTCCTCACCGCGATCATCGCCATCTCGCTGCTCTACGGCCTGCTCATCATGTTCGGCCAGTTCGTCGCGCAGGGCGTCGTCGAGGAGAAGGCGAGCCGGGTGGTCGAGCTGCTGCTGGCCACCATGCGGCCGTGGCAGCTGCTCGCCGGGAAGATCATCGGGCTCGGTGTCCTCGGCCTGGCGCAGATCGTGCTCATCGGCGCGATCAGCATCGTCGGGGCGCTCGCCTTCGACGTCGTCGACGTGCCCGGCGACCTGATCAGCACCGTCGTCTCGGCGATCCTCTGGTTCGTCTTCGGCTACGCCCTCTACGCCTCGCTCTTCGCCGTCGCCGCCTCGCTGGTGAGCCGGCAGGAGGACCTCGGCAGCGTGCTGACGCCGACCATGCTCGCGCTCATCGTCGGCTTCTTCATCGCCATCCAGGGCGCGACCGACCCCAGCAGCACGCTGGCCGTCGTCACGTCCTACATCCCGGGCCTCTCGCCGCTGGTCATGCCGGTCCGGCAGGCCGCCGGAGACGTGGCGCTGTGGGAGGTCGCGCTCGCCGTCGTCCTGATGCTGGTGGCGATCGTCGCCGCGGTCCGCATCGGTGGCCGGGTCTACGCCGGCGCGCTGCTGCGCACCGGCGGCCGGACCAAGCTGCGGGAGGCGCTCGCCGCGGAGCGCGCGTAGCGGGCGGGAGCGCCGGGTAGCCGCGCGGCATGTCGATGCAGCTGGGCTACACGATGATGACCGAGCAGGCCGGGCCGAGGGACCTCGTGCGGCACGTGGTGGGAGCCGAGGAGGTCGGCTTCGACTTCGCCGTCAGCAGCGACCACTACTTCCCGTGGCTGGACGAGATGGGCCACTCGCCCAACGCCTGGGTCACCCTGGGCGCGGTGGCGCAGGCGACCAGCCGGATCCCGCTGATGACGTACGTGACCTGCCCGAGCTTCCGGTACCACCCGGCGATCGTCGCCCAGCAGGCCGCGACGCTGCAGATCCTGTCCGAGGGCCGCTTCACCCTCGGCCTGGGCGCGGGGGAGAACCTCAACGAGCACGTGGTCGGCGCCGGGTGGCCGCCGGCGGACGTCCGCCACGAGATGGTGGTCGAGGCCATCCAGATCATCCGCGAGCTGTTCGACGGCGACGGGTACACGAACTTCCGCGGCCAGCACTTCGACGTCGAGTCGGCCAAGCTCTGGGACCTGCCGGAGAAGCGGGTGCCGATCGGCTTCGCCGCCGGTGGCAAGCAGGCGGCGAGGATCGCCGGCGAGCTGGCCGACGTCCTGGTCGCCACCGACCCGATGAGCGAGCTGGTGGAGGCGTTCGAGTCCGCGGGCGGCGCCGGCAAGCCCAAGGTCGCGCAGATGCCGATCAGCTACGGCACGGACAAGGCAGCCGCCGTCACCCGGGCGCACAGCCTGTTCCGCTGGTTCGGCCTGGGCTGGAAGGTCAACGCGGAGCTGCCCGGGACGGCGGCCTTCGACTCGGCCAGCTCCTTCGTCCGCGAGGAGGACGTCGAGAGCTCGATCCCGTGCGGCGACGACGTCGGCGCGGTCATCGACGCGGCCCGCGAGTACGCCGACGCCGGCTTCACCCACCTGGCCCTCGTCCAGATCGGCGGGGACCAGCAGGAGCCCTACCTGGAGTGGGTCCGGACCTCGCTCCTGCCGGCCTGGCGTGAGGCGTTCGGCAGCTGACCGCCGCCCCGGGGCAGCTGATCGGGTGACCGATCGGCCCCGGGGCGATCCCTTGGGGTGAGGTGGGGCCGCGCAGGGGCGCGGAACCGGCTCCGCCGCCACGATCATCGTCGGCATGACCGAGGACCTCGACGCGCGCTTGCGGCGGCTGCTCGCCTCCGACGACGCCGACGCGCTGATCGACCTCGGCTGCGACCTGGCCGACGCCGGCCGGCAGGCCGACGCCGAGGCCTGCTTCCGCCGCGCCTTCGAGCTGGGCGACACCGTCGCCGCGTTCAACCTCGGCAACGCGCTGGCCGCCCAGAACCGCTGGGAGGAGGCGGTCGACGCCTACGAGGTCGCGCTGCGCGGCGGCGAGGCCGACGCCTGGCGGAACCTCGGGCTGGTGCTGGAGGACCTCGGCGACCTGGCCGGGGCCATGCGCGCCTACCGGGGCGCCGCCGCCGCGGGCGACCTGGAGGGCGGCCTGCAGCTGGCCTTCCTGCTCCGCGAGCAGGGCGAGCGCGAGCACGCCATGGCGGTGGCCGAGGAGTTCGCCGCCGCCGGTGACGAGGAGGCCAAGGCCGTCGTCGCCTGCTGGCGCTGGTGCTCCACCCTCGACCCCTCCCTGGAGGAGGACCTGCGTGCCGGGCAGCACCACTTCCCGGCCGCCCGCGCCGACCTCGCCCACCTGCTGCGGGAGACCGGCCGCTCGGCCGAGGCCCGCTCGGTGCTGGAGCGCGGGGCGAAGCTCGGCGAGCAGGTGGCCTGGCTGCCGCTGGGCAACCTCTACCGCGAGGAGCTGGGCGACGAGGAGGCGGCCGAGGAGGCCTACCGCAGCGGCATCGCCGCGGGGGACACCTACTGCCACCAGAACCTCGGCGTGCTGCTGGCCGACCGCGGCGACCTCGAGGGCGCCGTCGAGCAGTTCCGGCTGGGGGCCGAGTCCGGTGACTCCCTCGCCGCGCAGTGCCTGCGGGAGCTCGAGCGCGAGTAGGACCAGCCCGGCGGGCAGCTCTGACATGTACCCGTCATCTGCGTCCCTGATACTCGGGCCGTGTCCGAAGCCACGGTCGACGTCGCCGATCTCCGCCACCACGCCGGCGAGGGGGGCGACGACGGCCGCGCCGACGAGCTCCCGCTGCGCGAGGACATCCGGCTCCTGGGGCGGGTCCTCGGCGAGGTGATCGGCGAGCAGGCCGGTGCCGACGTCCTCGAGCTGGTCGAGTCCACCCGCGTGGAGGCCTTCCGCATCCGCCGCTCCGAGGTCGA
Organism: Blastococcus sp. TF02A-35; assembly: GCF_004571075.1. Lineage (GTDB taxonomy): Bacteria > Actinomycetota > Actinomycetes > Mycobacteriales > Geodermatophilaceae > Blastococcus. The sequence goes on along the minus strand of NZ_SPQP01000005.1, from coordinate 134,642 downwards.
CCGGGTCGAGCTGGCGCGGCGGCTGGCCGGCCTCGACGTCCGCTCCGCCAACCACCTGATCCGCGCGTTCAGCCACTTCTCGCTGCTGGCCAACCTCGCCGAGGACATCCACCACGAGCGCCGCCGCCGGCACCACCGCCGGGCGGGTTCCCCGCCGCAGCAGGGCTCGCTGGCGGCCACCTTCGCGCTGCTGGACCAGAAGGAGCTCAGCGCCGACGACGTGGCCCGGGAGCTGGCCGGCGCCCTGGTCTGCCCGGTGGTCACCGCCCACCCGACGGAGGTCCGCCGCAAGACGGTCTTCCAGGTCCAGCGCCAGGTCACCGAGCTGATCCGGCAGCGGGACCGCGCGGGCGACGGCGACGTGGACGAGGTGTGGTCGGCGCAGCTGTGGCGCTCGGTGCTCACCCTCTGGCAGACGGCGCTGCTGCGGCTGTCCCGGCTGCGGCTGCAGGACGAGATCGACGAGGCGCTGCGCTACTACGAGCTGTCGCTGTTCGACGTCGTCCCGGCCATCAACGCCGAGCTGCGTCGCGCGCTGGAGGAGCGGTGGCCGGGCGCGGGCCTGCTGCGCCGGCCGATGCTGCTGCCGGGCTCCTGGATCGGCGGCGACCGCGACGGCAACCCGTTCGTCACCGCCGAGGCGCTGCGCCGCGCCACCACCCGGCAGGCCGAGACGGCGCTGGCCCACCACCTCGCCGAGCTGGCCGCGCTCCGCAGCGAGCTGTCGATGTCCGACCGGCTGGTCACGCCCACGCCGCAGCTCTACTCGCTGGCCGAGGCCTCGCGCGACGACTCCCCGTTCCGCGCCGACGAGCCCTACCGCCGCGCGCTGACCGGCATCTCCGCGCGGCTGCAGGCCACCGCGCGGCGCGTGCTCGGCTCGGTCCCCGGGGAGGCCGAGCAGGTGCCGTCGCTGCCGGCGTACGACGGTCCCGACGAGCTGCGCGCCGACCTCGACGTCATCGACGCGTCGCTGCGCAGCCACGGCGCCGGCTCGCTGGCCGACGACCGCCTGCTGCGGCTGCGCGAGGCCGTGGAGGTGTTCGGCTTCCACCTCTGCGGGCTGGACCTGCGGCAGAACTCCGGCGTGCACGAGCAGGTGGTCGGGGAGCTGCTGGCCTGGGCCGGCGTGTGCGAGGACTACACGGCGCTGGACGAGGCGGCCCGGGTCGAGCTGCTGGCGGGGGAGCTGACGCTGCGCCGGCCGCTGGTCCGCCCCGACGCCCAGCTGTCGGAGGAGACCCGCAAGGAGCTCGACGTCCTCGTCGCGGCCGCCCAGCAGGTGGCGCTGCTCGGCACCCGGACGATCCCGAACTACGTCATCAGCATGTGCGCGTCGGTGAGCGACGTCCTGGAGGTCGCCGTCCTGCTCAAGGAGGTGGGGCTGCTCGACCCGGCGGGTGCCGACGGCCCCACCTGCCCGGTCGGGATCTCCCCGCTGTTCGAGACGATCGACGACCTGAAGGCGGCCGCCACCACGCTCGGCGCGGTGCTGGACCAGCCGCTCTACCGGGCGCTGCTGGCCAACCGCGGCGACGTGCAGGAGGTCATGCTCGGCTACTCCGACAGCAACAAGGACGGCGGCTACCTCGCCGCCAACTGGGCGCTGTACCGGGCCGAGCTGGACCTGGTGGAGCTGGCCCGGGCCGAAGGGGTGCGGCTGCGGCTGTTCCACGGTCGCGGCGGCACCGTCGGGCGCGGCGGCGGCCCCAGCTACGAGGCGATCCGGGCCCAGCCGCCCGGCGCGGTGGCCGGGGCGCTGCGGATCACCGAGCAGGGCGAGGTCATCGCGGCCAAGTACGCCGACCCCGACCTCGCGCGGCGGAACCTGGAGGCGCTGGTCGCCGCGACCCTGGAGTCCACGCTGCTCGACGTCGAGGGGCTCGGCGACGACGCCGACGAGGCGTACGCGGTGCTGGACGACCTGGCCGCCCGGGCCCAGCGCGCCTACCGCGAGCTGGTGCACGAGACGCCGGGCTTCGTCGAGTGGTTCCGCGCGGCGACCCCCATCGGCGAGCTGGCGGAGCTGAACATCGGCAGCCGGCCGCCCTCGCGCAAGAAGGGCGACTCCATCGCCGACCTGCGGGCGATCCCCTGGATGTTCAGCTGGTCGCAGACGCGGATCATGCTGCCCGGCTGGTACGGGACCGGCTCCGCGCTGGAGGAGTGGGTGGGCGGCTCCGAGGAGCGGCTGGAGCGGCTGCGCGACCTGCACCGGCGGTGGCCGTTCTTCCGCACGGTGCTCTCGAACATGGGCATGGTGCTGGCCAAGACCGACCTGGGGCTGGCCGCCCGCTACGCCGAGCTCGTCCCCGACGAGGAGCTGCGGGCGCGGGTCTTCGACCGGATCACCGCCGAGCACGAGCGGACCTGCCGCATGGCGCGGGCCGTCACCGGCGAGGAGCAGCTGCTCGCCGACAACCCGTCGCTGGCCCGGTCGATCCGCAACCGGTTCCCCTACCTGGAGCCGCTGCACCACCTGCAGGTGGAGATGCTGCGGCGCCGCCGGGGCGGCGAGGACGACGAGCTGACCGGCCGGAACATCCAGCTGACGATCAACGGCATCGCGACCGCGCTGCGCAACAGTGGCTGAGCGCTGGTTCCTGCGCCGGCGCGCGGAGTCCGACACCGACCTGCGGGTGGCCGTCAGCGGGGCCGACGTCCGGACGGCGGCGCTCGCGCTCGGCATGCCCCCCGAGGCGCTGGCGCCGGCGGTGCACGACCCGCGGCTGCGCGTGCTCCTGGGTGACGGCCAGGCGGCGCTGGTCCGCCGGCAGTGGCACCCCGACGGGTTCGCCGAGGCCGTGGTGCTGCGCCGCTCCGGGGTGCCGCTGGAGCACCCCGCGGTGCGGGCGCTGGCGGCCGGCTGGGGGTGCGAGCGGGTGCGGCACGGCAGCACCGACCGCTGGCGGGAGGTGCCCGGGCCCGGGGAGGGCTGCTCCCTGGCCGACCGGTTCCGGCACCTCGCGGCGCTGGCCGCCAGCCGGGTGGAGATCGCCGTCGGCCTCGCCCGCGACAGCGGCGAGGAGCGGACCAAGGACGACGGCAGCCCGGTGCTCGCCGCGGACGAGGCGGCGCACGCCGCGGCGGTGGCGGTGCTGGCCGGCCTCGGGGTCACCGTGCTGAGCGAGGAGCGCAGCGACAGCCCGGTCGGCGAGGGGCAGCCGTGGGTGGTCCTCGACCCGCTGGACGGCACCGGCAACTTCTCGGCCGGGCTGCCGCCGTGGGCGTTCTCCGCGGCGCTGGTGCGCGACGGCATACCGGTCGCCGGGCTGGTCGCCGACCTCGCCTCCGGGCGGCGCTGGACCGGGGTGCACGGCATCGGCGCCGAGCGGGACGGCGTGCCGATCGCGCCGCGGCCCGGCAGCACCGTCGTCGTCCCGAGCGGCCCGTCGGGGCGGACCGTCGCTGTCCCCTCGACGGCGCGGCGGGTGCGGGTCACCGGCTGCACGGCCGTCGACCTGTGCCTGGTGGCCGACGGCGCGGCCGCCGCCTGGCACGACCTCGACCGCAGCGGCACCCACGTGCACGACGTCGCCGGCGGGCTCGCCGTGCTGCTGGCGGCGGGCGGCGCCGCGCTCGACGCCGAGGGCCGCCCGCTGCGCCTGGAGCCGGACACCGAGGGGCTGATCCGGTTCGTCGCCGCGTCCTCGGAGGCGGCGGCGCGCGAGCTGCGGGCCGCGCTGGCCTGAGCCGGTCAGCCCTGCGCGGCCGCCACGGCCGCGGCCAGCCGGCGCACGCCCTCCTCGATGTCGGCGGCCTGCACGCCCGAGAAGGCGAGCCGGAAGGCGTTCTCGCCGCCGTCGAGCAGGAAGTCGGTGCCGGGGACGATCGCCACGCCGCGGCGCGTGGCCTCCTGGGCGATCCGCCGCACGTCGTGCCCCTCGCCGGCCGGCAGCTCGACCCAGAGGAAGTAGCCGCCGTCGGGACGGCGGAAGCTCGCCTGCGGCAGGTGCTCGCGCAGGGCGACGTCGAGCAGCCCGACGCGCTCGGCCAGCGCCGAGCGCACCCGCTCCAGGGCCGCGGGGAAGCGCGTGCCGCGGACGTACTGGTTGACGGTGCCCTGCGCGACCATGTTCGGCGCGATGTAGGTGTTGGTGGCCCGGACGCGGATCCGCTCGACGAGGGCGGGCGGCCCGACCAGGTAGCCCACGCGGATGCCCGGGCACACGGTCTTGGAGAACGACGAGGCGTAGACGACCGAGGTGCTGGCGGCCCCGCCGTCGAGCTCGAGCAGGCGGGGGAGCGGCTCGCCGCTGAACCGCACGTCGACGTAGGGGTCGTCCTCGAACACGACGAAGCCGTGCTCGCGGGCCAGCTCCAGCAGCTGGTGCCGCTTCTCCAGCGACAGCGTGTAGCCGGCCGGGTTCTGGAAGTTCGGGATGACGTGCGCCAGTGCCGGGCGGACGCCGCTGCGCAGCAGTGCCTCGACCTCGTCGAGGTCGATCCCGTCCTCCTGCAGCGTGACCAGGTGCAGGTCGGCGCCGCGCTGCTTGAGCCCGAGCAGCGTCCGGTCGTAGGTGGGCCGCTCGGTGACCACCGCGGCGCCGGGGGTGGCCAGCTCGTCGAAGAGGAAGGCGTCGGCCTGCATCGAGCCGTTGGTGACCAGGACGTGGTCCTCGGGCACGCCGTGCTTCTCCGCGATCCACCGGCGCAGCGGGACGTAGCCGACCGCCGTCCCGTAGCCGGTCATCCCGGCCGGGTCGGTGTCGAAGGCGGCGACCGCCGCCTCCTTGAGCCCCTCGACGTCGACGATGTCGGTCGAGGGGGCGCCGCGCGCGAAGGAGATCGGGGGCGCGGCGGGAGCCGTCTCGGGGGTCTGCTGGGCCGTGGGACCGGTCACGGCGTCGAGTCTGCCGTACGCGCGGGGTCCGGGTCAGCCCGCCCGGGCGGCCGCCCGCACCGCGGCCAGCAGCGACTCCCGCTCGTGCAGCGTGGTCCGGGCCCGTCCCCTGGTCGCGCCGAGCGCCTGCTCGGCCGCGTCTATCGCCCGCCAGTCCTCCAGCAGCACCGGCTCGGCGCCGCGGGACTGCAGCGTGCGCACGAGGTCGTCGACCGGCCCGCGGACGCGCAGCGTGCCGTCCGCGGCGTCGGCGAGCAGCCCGGCGACCGTCTCGCGGGCGTCGTGCTTGTTGTGCCCGACGACGCCGGTCGGGCCGCGCTTGATCCACCCGGCCACGTACTCGCCGGGGGAGGGGCGGCCGTCGCGCAGCACGCGCCCGGCCTCGTGCGGGACCGTGCCCGACCGCTCGTCGACCGGGAGCCCGGGCAGCGGGGTGCCCCGGTAGCCGACCGAGCGCACCACCAGGTCGGCCGGGACCACCTCCAGCTCGCCGGTGCCGACCGCGCGGCCGTCGCCGTCGACGGCGGTGCGCTCGACCTCGACCCCGGTGACCCGGTCCTCGCCGAGCAGCCGCACCGGCCGGCGGTAGAAGCGCAGGCGCATCCGCACGTGCCCCGGCTCCGGCCGGTGCCCCGACCACTCCCGCAGCACCGCGAGGTTGCGGGCGACGTTGCGGTCGGCGGCGGCCCGCTCCTCGGACGCCGGGTCCAGCTCGAGCTCGGCCGGGTCGACCAGGACCGTGGCGCGGGCCAGCTCGCCGAGCTCGCGCAGCTCCTGGGTGGTGAAGGTGGCCTGCGCCGGGCCGCGGCGGCCGAGGACGGTGACCTCCTCGACCGGCGCCGCGGCGAGCGCGTCCAGCACCTGCTGGGGCATGTCGGTCGGCTCGAGCTCCTCGGGGGCCCGGGCGAGCACCCGGCCGACGTCGAGGGCCACGTTCCCGACCCCGATGACCACCACGGAGCGGACGCCGGCCAGCGCCGCCTCGACGCCGGCGCGGTCGGCGTCGGGGTGCCCGCAGTACCAGGAGACGACGTCGGTGGCGGCCAGGCTGCCGGGCAGGTCCTCGCCCTCGATCCCCAGGTGCCGGTCGAGCGCGGCGCCGTAGGTGTAGACGACGGCGTCGACGTGCCGGCGCAGCTCGTCGAGGGAGATGTCCGTGCCCACCTCGACGTTGCCGACGAACCGCACCAGGGGGTGGTCGAGGCTGCGGTGCAGGGTGTCGCGGATGGCCCGCATCCGCGGGTGGTCGGGGGCGATGCCGTGCCGGACCAGCCCGAACGGCGTCGGCAGCCGGTCGATCAGGTCGACGGCGACGGGGACGGCGCTCTGCCGGGTGAGGGCGTCGGCGGCGAAGATGCCCGCCGGACCGGCGCCGACGACCGCCACGCGCAGCGGGTGCTCGGCCGACGGGGGAGCGGGAACACCATCGTCGGCCACGACTGGCATCCTGACCCGGCCGGGGCCGGTCCACCAGGGCTGGCGTCCGGGAGATCCGTCCCCGTCGCCCAGGAGGCCCCGTGTCCGTCGTCGTCATCGCCACCATCACCCCGCGCCCGGACGCCGTGGACGCCGTCCGGGAGGCGGTGCTGGCCGCCGTCCCGCAGGTGCACGCCGAGCCCGGCTGCGAGCGCTACGCCCTGCACGAGGGCGAGGGGTTCTTCGTGATGGTCGAGCGCTGGGAGAGCGTCGAGGCGCTGCGCGTGCACGGCAAGGCCGAGGCGCTGACGAACCTCGGCGCCGCGATCGGCGACAAGCTGGCCGCCCCGCTGGACGTCCGCTACCTGGAGGCGATCCCCGCCGGCGACCCGGCGAAGGGCGCCATCTAGCGGCAGGCGAGGTCGAGGTCGAGGTCGTCCGGCACGTACTGGGCGAGCTCGACCCGGCCGGCCGGCACCAGCGCCGCGGTGCGGCAGGCGGCCACGGCCCCGCCGAGGTCGGTGGCGCCGGCCAGCCAGCTGGGCAGCCCGACCAGCGGGCTCTCCGCCGGGACGTCGCCGACGATGCGCCCCCACTGGTAGCCGGTCGAGTAGACGCCGACCCGGCCGTCCTGCTCGTCGAGGTACTCGGTCATCCCCTCGAGGGTGGCCCGGTTGCGGGCGCGGGCGTCGGCCGAGCCGCCCTGCCAGGTGTTCATGGTCTCGACGTCGAGCCACCAGGTGTAGCGCGCCGGCTGGCTGTCCAGCCGGGCGGCGCGGGCGGCGGGCCGGAAGAAGGACTCGACGCTGGTGCGGGCCCGCTCCCAGCCGTACTGCCACGAGCAGGCCATCGAGTTGGCGCCGTCGCAGCGGCCGTAGGGGGTGCTGCCGGAGCTGGGCCAGGTGGTCACCTGGCCGCGCAGCTCACCGGGGTTGGCGGTGTTCAGGTAGAGCTGGACCCGCGGCTGCCCGGGCACGGTGCCGGTGGACCGGGCGGCCCAGCCCAGCTGCTCGGACAGGCACGGGTTGGTGCGGGTGGCCAGCCCGCCGTTGACCCCGACGACGGCGAAGGCGCCCGGCGGGGGCAGCTCGGTGCCGCACTGCGGGTGCGAGACGTCGTAGCCCACCGTGCTCAGCGGTCCCGCGGTCTCCTCGGGTGCCGCCGCGGCGGTGCCCGGGCCGCCGAGCGCGACCACCGCCGCCGCGAGAACGCTGACGACCCCCCGTGATGCCAGTCTCATCGGCGGCGAACGTACACGCTCCGGCTGGGCGTCCGCCGGGGGCTCAGACCGCCTGGCAGACGGGGCACCAGTAGAGGTTGCGGCCCACCAGGACCTGGGTCTGCACCTCGGTGCCGCAGATCCGGCAGGGCAGCCCGGTGCGGCGGTAGACGTAGTGCGCGTCCGCCTGCTCCACCGGTCCGCGCTTCCTCGTCCGGTCCTCGCGGCGGGTGGTGATGATCCGGCCCGCCTTGACGCCGTCCTTCATCAGGGCGACGAGGTCGGACCACATGCGGCCCCACAGCTCGGCGTCGACCTGCCGGCCGGGGCGGAACGGCGAGACGCCGTGCCGGAAGAGCAGCTCGGCCCGGTACACGTTGCCCACGCCGGCCAGCACCGACTGGTCCATGAGCAGCGCGCCGACCGCGGTGCGGCTGCCGGCGATCCGCCGGTGGGCGACCGTGCCGTCGGCGCGGGGGCGCAGCGGGTCGGGACCGAGCCGGTCGAGGATCCGGTCCACCTCCGGGGTGCTCAGCACCTCGCACGCGGTGGGGCCGCGCAGGTCGGTCCAGACGCCGGCCCCGTCGGGACCGTCGGCCTCCCAGCGCATGCGCAGGGCACCCTTCGCCGGCGGCGGGCTGCCCGTGCCGGTCGTGTACGTGCCGTACAGCCCGAGGTGGACGTGCAGGTGGTCACCGCCGAAGCGGGCGAACAGGTGCTTGCCGTAGGAGAAGACCTCGTCGAGCACCCGCCCGTCGAGCAGTGCGGCGCCGGCCTCGAACCGGCCCTGCGGGCTGGTGACGTGCACGGTCCGGCCGGCGAACAGCTGGGTCTGCTCCCGCGCCAGGCGGTACAGGGCGTGGCCCTCGGGCATCCGCGCAGCCTAGGCGGCGGCCCGGGCGCCCGCGCTCAGCGGTCGGCGGTCTCCAGGCCGAAGTGCGGCCGGTCCTCGGCGGCGACGAGGACGACGTCCTCCGGGTGCTGCTGGATGTAGTGGCGGATGAAGGAGCAGTAGGGGAGGACCGTCAGCCCGCGCTCGCGCGCCGCGGAGAGGACGCCGGCGACGAGCGTCGTCCCGATGCCCTTGCCGCCCATGCTGGGGTCGACCTCCGTGTGCGGGAGCGTCATGGAGCTGCCCTCGACGTGATAGCTGGCCAGCCCGACCACGCGCTCGCCGACCCGCACCTCGAAACGCCCCTTCTCGGGGACGTCCACCACCGTGGTGTCCATCGATCCTCGTCCACCCTTTCCGTCGTCTCCGGCGCCGTTGCCGGAGCGGGACGTACGCACACGAACGGTAACCCCTGGCGTTCCGTCCGCACCCTCATCCGTCCGACGCGTCGGGTGCGCCAGAGGTTCCCCGGCGCCGCCCGCTAGCCTCTCGTCGAAGGTCCGGCGTGGGGGTTGCCACGCCGCGGCCCCCGTAGCTCAGGGGATAGAGCATCGGTTTCCTAAACCGTGTGTCGCAGGTTCGAATCCTGCCGGGGGCACCCAGCGGTCGCGGCCGTCGCCGGTCAGGGGCGCCTCGAGCGGGGCAGCCCCGCGACGACGAGCTCGTAGGAGTTGGCCACCAGCTCCTCCACGAGGTCGGCCGTGACCCCTCTGCCCCCGCGGATGGTCAGCCAGTGCCGCTTGTTCATGTGGTAGCCGGGGACGATCTCCGCGTGGCGCTGCTGCAGCGCCGTGCTGTGCTCCGGCTCGCACTTGAGCGTGACGACCGGCTCCCCGGGGACCTCGGTCGCGAGCAGGAACACCTTGCCGGCGACCTTGAACACCTCCCAGTCGGGGCCGAACGGGTGCTCGTGCGTCGCCGCGGGCAGGTCCGCGGCGGCTGCCATGGCGGTCTCGAGCAGCGTTGCGCCGTCCATGCCGGCCATCCTTCCTCGTGCCGGGCTGCCGACCGCGTGGGCACCGATGAGTCGGCGCGGTCCGAGCGGTCTGCACTTCGGACCGCACCGGTGCCGGGCACCCCGCCCGCGGGACCGGTGCCCACGGAGGAGGAGACAGTGACCGACCGAGCCCCGGCACTCGACCTGCGCTCGGGCCCCGAGCGGGTCTTCGCGCACCTGCTGATCAACAACCTGCTGGTGTCGGTCGTGAACTACACCGTCTGGTTCGCGGTCACCTTCTGGGTCTTCCTGGAGACCAGGTCGGTGTTCGCGACCGGCATGATCGCCGGGATCTTCCTGGTGGCGACCGCGAGCACCGGCATCTGGTTCGGCAGCCTGGTCGACCACCACCGCAAGCACGCCGTGCTGCAGGGGTCGACGGTCGCCTCGATCGCCTTCTACACCCTGGCGCTGGGGCTGCACCTGGTCACGCCGGCGGAGTCGTTCCGGTCCGCGGGCAGCCTGCCGCTGTGGTGCTTCGTCGTCCTCCTCATGGCCGGGGTGATCGCCGGCAACCCCCGGATGATCGCGCTGCCCACGCTGGTCACCCTGCTCGTCCCCGAGGACCGGCGGGACCGCGCCAACGGCCTCGTCGGGTCGGCGACCGGCCTGTCCATGCTGGTCACCTCGGTCATCAGCGGCCTGCTGGTCGCGTTCGGCGGCATGACCGCCGTCCTCGCCCTGACCCTGACCGTCCTCGTGCTGTCGGTCGTCCACCTCGCCGGGGTCCGGGTCCCCGAGGACGGCGTGGCGTCCGCCGCGGCCGGCGACGGCGGGACGGCCGGCTCGGGCGTGGACCTGCGCGGGACGCTGCGCCTGGTCCGCGGTGTGCCCGGCCTGCTGGCGCTGATCCTGTTCAGCTGCTTCAACAACTTCCTCGGCGGCGCCTTCATGGCGCTCATGGACCCCTACGGCCTGTCGCTGATGTCGGTGCAGGCCTGGGGGCTGCTGTGGGGTGCGCTGTCCGCGCTGCTGATCGTCGGCGGGCTGCTGGTGGCCCGCATCGGTCTGGGCAGCCGCCCGATCCGGGTGCTGCTGCTGGTCAACGCGGCGATGTGGGCCGGGACGATGCTGTTCCCGTTGGCCTCCTCCATCCTGACGCTCACCGTCGCGATGGCCGTGTTCATGACCGTGATGCCGTTCGCCGAGGCCGCCGAGCAGACCGTGCTGCAGCGGGTGGTGCCCTACGAGCGTCAGGGCCGGGTGTTCGGCTTCGCCCAGAGCGTCGAGCAGGCGGCCTCGCCGTTGACGGCCTTCCTCATGGCCCCGCTCACGGAGTTCGTCGTCATCCCGTTCATGACCGACGGCGCCGGGGCGCGGGCGATCGGCGGGTGGTTCGGGACCGGGCCCACCCGCGGCATCGCCCTCGTCTTCGTCGTCACCGGGCTGGTCGGGCTGCTCGCCGTCCTCGTCGCCTTCGCCAGCCCGGCCTACCGGCGGCTGAGCGCGGCCTTCGCCGCGGCCCGGGACGGCGACGGGGCCGAGGAGCCCGCCGCCGGCCCCGTCCTGCCCACGGTCCCCGCCCCGGTCGCCGCGGCGTCGCCGCTCACCCCGGGGGGCGACCCGGCGGCGTGAGGCGGGGTCAGCGGCCGGTGCGCTCCCGGTAGCGGGCGGCGCGCTTGGCGGCCGCGGCCCGCCGGCGCTCGCTGTCCCGGCGGTCGCGCTCGCGGGAGGCCCGGTCGCGGACCTCGGTCGCGGTGCCGGCCGGGTAGCCCGCCTTCATCACCCGGGTCTCGGTGGTCTCGGGCATGTAGGCGAGCGAGTAGATGAGCCCCAGGAAGATCCCACCGCCCACGACCCCCGCGCGCAGGCCCAGCGGTGCCGGCAGGAAGACCATGATCAACGCGATCGGGACCGCCATCTGGACGAGCATGCGCGCCACGTGGCGCAGGCCCCAGGTCCGGGTGGTGGTGTCGAACAGCACCCAGCTGCGGTGCCGAGCGGGCAGCCCGCCGCCCAGGGCGTACCAGAGCCAGCGGTGCGGAGCCGGCCGGACGACCGGCTGGTCGGTGGCTGCCTGCCCGGGGTCGGCGCCGGTCATCGTGCCGTCACCTCGCCGGGCCGGCCGAGGGCCTGCTGGGCGGCCTCGATCACCCGGGTCAGCGCGCCGTGCAGGCCCATCAGCTCCTCGAACGGCATGCCCAGGCGCTCCACGATGCCGGCCGGGATCCGCTCCGCCTGCTCGCGCAGCGCCCGGCCCTCGTCGGTCAGGGCGAGGGCGAGGTTCCGCTGGTCCGCCGGGTCCCTCTCCCGACGCAGCAGCCCCGCGCTCTCCAGCCGCTTGAGCAGCGGGGAGAGCGTGCCGGGGTCCAGCTGCAGGAGACCGGAGAGCTTCGTGACCGACAGCGGCCCGTGCTGCCAGAGGGCCAGCATCACCAGGTACTGCGGGTGCGTGAGGCCCAGCGGCTCGAGGGCCGGCCGGTAGACGGCGACCACGTTGCGGGCGGCCACCGACAGGGCGAAGCAGACCTGCCGGTCGAGGGCGAGGGGGTCCGGGGGCTCGGGTGCACGGTCCGCGGTCACACCCCGAGGCTACGTGCGTGGTGGCCCAATGGTTGGAGCGCCAAGCGTTATCCCCGTCTCGTTCCGCCGGGCGACGGAACCCGCCGGGCCGGCCCGCCGTTGACCCAGCGGGTCGGCCACGGCCCGTCCGCGCCGTCGAAGAGAGCCATGAGCCCGTATCACAGTCCCCAGGCCACGCCCGCCCAGTTCGCTGAGGAGGTGCGTGGCCGGTGACCGAAGTGCTCTCGCTGCTGCTCGGTGTGCTGGTGGTCCTCGCGATCACCGTCGTCACGGGGTACTTCGTGGCCCAGGAGTTCGCCTACATGGCGGTCGACCGGGCCGGTCTGGCGGCCCGCGCCGAGGCCGGTGACGCCGCGGCCCAGCGCGCGCTGCGCGTCACCCGGCGCACCTCCTTCATGCTGTCGGGAGCCCAGCTGGGCATCACCGTCACCGGGCTGCTGGTCGGGTACGTCGCCGAGCCGCTGATCGGCCGCTCCCTGGGCACCCTGCTGGGCGGTGTGGGGATCCCGACCGCCGTCGGCGTCGGCATCGGGGCGGTGCTCGCCCTGCTGTTCTCGACCGTCGTGCAGATGCTGCTCGGCGAGCTCTTCCCCAAGAACCTGGCGATCTCCCGGCCGGAGCCGGTCGCCCTGCGGCTCGCCGCGTCCACCGTCGGGTACCTGACGGTCTTCGGCTGGCTGGTCCGGGTGTTCGACCAGGCGTCGAACCTGCTGCTGCGCGCGCTGCGGATCGAGCCGGTCCACGACGTCGAGCACGCGGCCACCGCGCGCGACCTCGAGCACATCGTCGAGGAGTCGCGGGAGAGCGGGGACCTGCCCGCGGAGCTGTCGATGATGGTCGACCGGATCCTGGACTTCCCGCAGCGCGACGTCGAGCACGCGATGATCCCGCGCCCCCGGGTCGGCACCGTCGCCGACACCGACACCGTCGGCCAGCTGCGCGAGCTGATGGCCAGCGGCCACTCCCGGTACCCGGTGCTGGAGAGCGGCACCAGTGACGTCGTGGGCGTCGTCCACCTGGCCGACGTGCTGACGACGACGCAGCCCGACAGCGCGCCGGTGACGGCGATCGCGCGGCCGGCCCTGGTGGTCTCCACGTTCACCTCGCTGCCCGACGTGCTGCGCGAGCTCACCGAGAGCCAGAACCAGCTGGCCTGCGTGCTCGACGAGTACGGCGGCTTCGCCGGTGTGGTCACCCTGGAGGACCTCGCCGAGGAGCTCGTCGGGGAGATCACCGACGAGCACGACGACGAGCACCCCGAGTACGTCCCGGTCGAGGGCGACGGCGTCTGGGAGATGCCCGGCGAGGTGCACGTCGACGAGGTCGAGCGCGCCCTCGGCGTCGACCTGCCGCGCGGCTCCTACGAGACGATCGCCGGGCTGGTCATCGCCGCCGCCGGCGCCCTGCCCCCGCCGGGGACGACGCTGGGCATCGAGCTGCCACCGGACCCCGGTGACCTCGTGCTGGCCGACGAGCCGGCCCCGCGGACGCTGCAGGTTCACGTGCTCGCCGTCGAGCGCCACGTGCCCTCGCGGGTCCGCCTCGAGCTCCCCGACCGCATGCAGACCGCCGACACCGCCGCCGAGGAGGGCTCCCGATGACCGAGAACCCGTGGGTGGTCGTCGCCGCGACGGTCGCCATCGTCGCGCTGTCGGCGTTCTTCGTCGCCGTCGAGTTCGCCGTCCTGGCCGCCAAGCGGCACCGGCTGGAGGAGGCGGCACCGACCAGCCGCCCGGCCCGCGCCGCGCTGCGCAACTCCGCCGAGCTGACCCTGCTGCTGGCCGGGTCCCAGCTGGGCATCACGGCGGCCACGCTGGCGCTGGGTGCGATCAGCAAGCCCGCCGTGCACCACTGGCTCACGCCGCTGTTCGAGAGCTGGGGGCTGCCGCTGGTCGCCGCCGACGTCGCCGGCTTCGTCCTGGCCCTGCTGGTCGTGACCTTCATCCACCTCGTGGTGGGCGAGATGGCGCCCAAGTCGTGGGCCATCGCGCACCCGGAGCGCTCGGCCACCCTGCTGGCGGTGCCGATGCGCGGCTTCATGCTGGTCTTCCGGCCGCTGCTGCGTGCGCTCAACAGCATGGCCAACCGGCTGGTCCGCGCGGTCGGCGTGACGCCGGCCGACGAGCTCGCCGTCGGGCACAGCCCCGACGCGCTGCGGCACCTCGTGGAGCACTCGGCCAACGTCGGTGCGCTCGACGCGAGCTTCTCGACGCAGATCGCCGGGGTGCTGGCGCTGGAGCAGCTGACCGTCCGCGACCTGGTCGGGCCTGCCTCCCGGCCGACGGGGGTGCGCGCGGCGGCGACGGTCGGCGAGGTCCGGGCGCTCACCCAGGCCTCGGGGCACCTGCGGATCCTCCTGGGTGCCGTCGAGGGGGAGCAGATCACCGGCGTCGTGCACGTGCGCGACACCCTCACCGCCCCCGACCCGGCGCCCGCGGCCCCCTTCGCCCGGCCGGTCTTCGCCCTCGATGCCGACACCACCGTGCACGCGGCGCTCAAGGCGATGCGGGAGAGCCGCAACCATCTGGCGGTCGTCACCTCGGCGGGGGAGACCATCGGCGTCGTCACCCTGTCCGACGTGCTCCGCCGGCTGTTCCCCCAGCCGGTGGACGCCGGCATGCCGGCCGGGACGGCCGGGTAGCAGCGCCGCCATGAGCAGCGAGGACAAGGTCAGCGCCAAGATCGACGAGCTCGCCGGCAAGGGCAAGGAGCTGGCGGGCCGCGCCACCGACAACCCCGACCTGGAGGCCGAGGGCAAGGGGGAGCAGGCGGTCAGCAACCTGAAGCAGGCCGGCGAGAAGGTCAAGGACGCCTTCAGGTAGGCCCTCGGCCGAGGAGCTGCGCCCGGCTCGGGCCGGGTCGCACCGGGTGACCTGGGCCACGTGGCGGCGCGAGCGGCGTCCGGCGTGGACGATGGTCGCGTGACCGTCGCTCCGCCCGCCGTCCCGGGGACCGGCGCCGCGCTCGACGCGCTGGCCGACCTCGTCTCCGACGGCGACGCGCTGGTGCTCTCCGGCGCCGGCCTCTCCACCGACTCCGGCATCCCGGACTACCGGGGGGCGACCGGCAGCCTGCGCCGGCACACCCCCATGACCTACCAGACCTTCACCCGCGACCCGCGCGGGCGGCACCGGTACTGGGCGCGCAGCTTCGTCGGCTGGCGGCAGATGCGCGACGCCCGGCCCAACGACGGGCACCGCGCCGTCGCGGCGCTGCAGACCGCGGGTCTGCTGGGCGGCGTCATCACCCAGAACGTCGACGGGCTGCACCAGGCCGGCGGCGCCCGGGACGTCGTCGAGCTGCACGGCGGGCTCGACCGCACCGTGTGCCTGGGCTGCGGCGACCTGGCCGGACGGGCGGAGCTCGACGACCGGCTGCGGGCGGTCAACCCGGACTTCGGGCCGCGGGTCGAGGAGATCAACCCCGACGGCGACGCAGAGCTGCCCGACGAGGTGCTCGACGGCTTCGTGATGGTCGGCTGCCTGGCCTGCGGTGGCGGTCCGCTCAAGCCCGACGTCGTCTTCTTCGGCGAGACGGTGCCCCGCGACCGCGTGGACCACTGCTTCGGGCTGGTCGAGCGGGCCGGCAGCCTCCTGGTCCTCGGCTCCTCGCTGGCCGTCATGAGCGGGTACCGCTTCGTGCTGCGCGCGGCGAAGCTCGGCGTGCCCGTGGCGATCGTCAACGTCGGCCCGACGCGCGGCGACGCCAGGGCCGACGTCCGGGTCGACGCGCCGCTGGGCCTCGTGCTGCCCGAGCTCGCCGCCCGCGTCACGGCGTGACCCCGGAGCGCACGCCCGACGGGCGGTACGTCGTCGTCGACGGCCGCCGCTGGCGCACGGCCGACCCGGCCCTGCCCGACGACGTGCGGGCCCGGCTGCTGCACCACCTGGGCGTGGCGCGCTCCGCCGTCCGGACCAGCCGTGGGGACGACGACGCCGTGGCCGCCGCCCGCGCCCGGGTGCAGCTGGCCAAGACCGGGCTGGGCGAGCGCGGGCCGGCCTGGTGGGAGCAGGGCGACGACGCGCGGCGGGAGCGCTGGGAGTCGGCCCTGCGCGAGCTCGGGGGTTAGCGGCCGCCGGGCCGGGCAGGAACCCCTCGATGCAGACCTTCGTGCCGGTGCCCGACTTCGAGGAGAGCGCCCGGCTGCTGGACTCCCCGCGGCTGGGCAAGCAGCGGGTGGAGACCCTGCAGATCCTCCGGGCGCTCGAGCTGCCCGACTACGGCTGGGCCAGCCACCCCGCGGTCCTGATGTGGAAGGGCCGCACGCCGGCGCTGGTCGCCTACGGCCTGGCGATGGCCCGGGTGTGGCGGGAGCGCGGCTTCGCCGACACGACCGAGGCGCAGATCGGTGAGTTCGCCCCCGAGGTCGTGGGCCGCTCGCAGGCCGAGCTCGCCGCCGCCGGGCTGCTGCCGTCGTGGGTCGGGAACGAGGAGCTGCACCGGTCGCACCGGTCGAACCTCGTCGCCAAGGACCCGGAGTTCTACCGCGGGCGGTTCACCGAGCTGTTCGGCCCCGAGCCCGACGACCTGCCCTACCTCTGGCCCGGGCCGGACGACCTGCCGCCGCCGCCGCAGCCCGAGGGCGTGCGGGTCTGGGTGGTGCGCCCGCGGTCGCACAACGAGCTGGGCGCCTGCCTGGCCGCGGGGGTCGTCGGCCTCGGCACCCAGTCGGGGGTCGACGTCGACGCGCAGGGGATGGCCCCCGCGGAGCTGCGGGCCCTGTCGAAGGAGATCTCCGGCCGCCGCCCGGCCAAGGACCTGCGGCAGCTGTCGACCTTCCTCGACGAGGTGCGGCCCGGCGACCCGGTCGCGCTGCCGATCGAGCACGGCGCCGGGCTGCTGCTCGGCGAGGTGGTGGGCGAGTACCTGTTCCAGGGGCGGGAGCTGCTGCCGCACCGCCGGCCGGCGCGCTGGGACCGGGTGGTGCCGCGGGCGGCCGCCCGGCCGCCCGCGACCCTCCAGGACCCCCGCGCCCTGTTCCAGGTGACGCTGGACCCCGCCGTCCTGCGCTAGCCCGGCAGCGGCACGTTCTGCAGCCGCACCTGCCCGCGGGCCACGAGCTTGCCGTCCTCGCGGGTGAGGAGGACCTGCCACAGCTGCTGCGTCCGCCCCTGCTGGACCGGCTCGGCGACGACGTCGACCCGGCCGCTGGTCATGCTGCGGATGAAGTCGGTGTTGTTGTTGACGCCCACCGAGAACTGGCCCTGGTCCTGAACCGCGAGGCTGGCGCCGATGCTGGCGGCCGACTCCACGACCGAGCAGTACAGGCCGCCGTGCACCACGCCCCACGGGGTGTGCTGGTCGGGGCCGAGCTCGACGTGGCCGGTCACCCGGGCCCCGGTGGCCTCGGCGACCTGGAAGCCCATCGCGGCGACGAACGGGCTCGCGCTGGTCAGGTCCACCGGCGGGCGGTCGGCGCTCACGCGTCCCACACCAGGCAGAACGGGTGGCCGACCGGGTCGGCGTAGACCCGGAAGTCGCCCCCGCCGCCGGGCAGCGCGCGGGCGCCCAGGGCGAGCACCTTGGGCTCGGCCTCGGCGATGTCGGCGACGCGGATGTCGAGGTGGAACTGCTGCGGGCGGGCCGGGTCCGGCCAGTCCGGGGGCTGGAGGTCGGGGGCCTGCTGGAAGGCCAGCCGGTAGCCGGCACCGGTGACGACGACCCAGTCGTCGCCCGGCCCGCCCCTGCTGATCTCCATGCCGAGCAGCTCGGCGTAGAAGCCGGCCAGGGCGTGCGCGTCGGGCGCGTCGATCACGACGGAGTGGAGTTGACCGATCATGCGCCTCATCCTGGTGGCCGCCCGGAGCCGCCGACAGCCGGACACCGTCAGGATGCGGCCAGCCCCCGGCTGCTGCCCTCCGGTGGGGCGTGCCGCAGGATCGACGGCATGGCCGACCCCGCTGCGCCCGACCCCGCCGCCCCCGGTCTGGGCACGCTGACCTGGCTGCCCGCCACCGACCGGCCCGACCTGCTGGGACCGCCGGTGGCTGCGGCGCTCGCCGGCCTGGCCGGCCCGGCGTGGGTGGCCGAGATCGGCGACGACCTCGCCGACACCGCTGCCTTCACCGAGGCCTACGGCGTCCCGCTCGCCGCCTCGGCCAACTGCGTGGTCGTCGCGGCCCGCCGCGCGGGGGAGACGACGCTGGCCGCCTGCCTGGTCCTGGCCACCTCCCGTGCCGACGTGAACGGGCTGGTGCGGCGGCACCTGGGTGCGCGCAAGGCGTCCTTCGCCCCGCAGGACGTCGCGGTCAGCGAGACCGGGATGGCCTACGGCGGGATCACGCCCGTGGGCCTGCCCGCCGCCTGGCCGCTGCTGGTGGACGCCGCCGTCGCCGCCGCGGACCTCGTGGTGGTCGGGTCGGGCACCCGGGGCAGCAAGCTCGCGGTCCCGGGGCCGGTGCTGGCGGCGCTGCCGACGGCCGAGGTGCTCGAGGGGCTGGGGCAGCCCCTGCCGACAGAGCCGCCCACGCCGCCGCCGGCCCAGCCGTTGCGGCTGGACCGGGCGCCCGACGACAGCGACATCGGCTGGGGTGAGCGCCCGGCGACCGGCGACGACGACCGGCGCTACCTGGAGAACCGGCCGCCGCACTGGGGCAGCGACTAGGAGGGGGCGGGGCCGTCCCGCTCCGTCCCGGCCTGCTGGGCGCGGAGCAGGTCGCGGATCTCGATGAGCAGCTCGGTCTCCGTCGGCGCGACCGGGCCGGCCTCCTCGCCGCGCACCCGCCGCTGCAGCAGCCGGTGCAGCGGCATCACGACGAGGAAGTAGAGCACCGCCGCGGTCAGCACGAAGGTGATCAGCTGGCTCAGGAAGGCGCCCCAGGTGAACTCCTGCTGGTTCACCTCGAGCACTCCGCCGAGCTCGCCGCCACCTCCCAGCAGCCCGATGAGCGGCGTGAGGAACGAGCTCGCGAAGGCGTTCACCAGCGCGGTGAACGCCGAGCCGATCACGACCGCGACGGCGAGGTCCACGACGTTGCCGCGGAAGAGGAAGTCCTTGAATCCCTTCAGCACGCGACCATCCAGCCACATCCCCCCGAGGTCCGCGCGGCCGGTCAGGGCGGCGGGAGGCTGATGGTGAGCGTGGCGGTGGCCGAGGCGGCCGCCAGGGCGGTCGCCGTCCCCTCGTCGACGGCCAGCAGGAGGAGCCCCGCGCCCGGGTCGCCGTCGGAGCCCCGGCCCGGTGCGGCCAGGACGAGCGCGCCCGCCGCCACCCGCTCCGCCGCCCCGCTGTCCGGGGCCGCGGCCAGGACGTCGACCCGGTCGCCGGGGCGGACCAGGGCGCTCACCCCGAGGTCGGCCAGCCGCACGGGCGCCGCGACCTGGCCGTCCGGCAGCGAGGTGGTCAGCCCGGCGCCGACGAGCCGTGCGTCGGTCAGGGGCTCGCCCCGGCGGACGGGGCCGGCGAGCACCTGGTGGTGCAGCGGCTCGACCTGGTCGACGGCGCCGGCCGGCACCGCCTCGCCGGGGAGGGCGACGACGGCCAGGTGGGCGGCCGTGAGGCGGGTGCCGGCGGGGAGGTCGGTGGCGGCCACCACGACCGGTCGGTCGGTCGCCGCCGCGTCGGCCGGTGCCGGCTCGGGCCGCAGCGCGAGCGCCAGGGCGAGGCCGGCCAGCAGCCCGGCGGCGAGCCGGCGGGCGAGCAGTGCGGGGGAGCGGGGGCGGCGCAGCCGGAACATGCGTCGACCCTCCCCGTCCGGGGCGCTACCCGAGCGGGTGCGGCCGGGGCTGTGGAGAGGGGCGGCGGCTGTGGACGGGCGGCCCGTCCGGGGTCAGTTGGCGGCCTTGGCCGTGCTGCCCGAGGTGGAGGAGGTCGTCGAGCTGGTCGACGAGGTCGAGCCCGTCGACGAGGAGCCGCCGTCCTTGGCCGAGGTGGAGGACGAGGAGCTGGTGCTCGGCGCGTCGGAGGAGCTGCTGCTCTTGCGGCTGTCGGTGCGGTAGAAGCCGGAGCCCTTGAAGACCACGCCCACCGAGCCGTAGACCTTGCGGACGGCGGCGCCGCACTCGGGGCACTCGCTGACCGGCTCGTCGGTGAAGGACTGCACGACCTCGAACTGGTGCTTGGTCTCGGGGTTGGTGCAGGCGTACTGGTACGTGGGCACTGCGGTGGCTCCCTGGTCGAGCGGAGGACGTGGGGCTGGCACTCGGCCCCGTCGACTGCCAATGATGCGTCATGCGCCCGCCGCCGTCCACGAAGGAGGGCGAGAGTCACCCCCCGCGCAGCGCCCGGCTCCGGCAATTGCGTTGCCCTGCCGGCCGACGAGGTCCAGGCTTCGCCCTCGTCGGGACCGGAGCCGCTCCCGGCGTCGCGTCGGCCACCGGAGGTGCGACACCCATGACCTGCCGCCTCGTCTCGCTCACCGTCGACGCCCTCGACCCCGAGGGGCTCGCCCGGTTCTGGGCCGGCCTCCTGGGCTGGCAGCCCGACCGCGCCGCCGGGGACGGGGCCACGCTGCTGCCGGCCGACGACACCGGGTTCTCGCTGCGGTTCCTCCCCACCGCCGAGCCGAAGACGGCGAAGAACGGCAAGCACCTGGACCTGACGAGCGGCTCGTGGGACGACCAGGAGCGGACGGTCGCGCGGGCGCTGGAGCTCGGTGGCCGGCACGTCGACATCGGCCAGCTCCCCGAGGAGCAGCACGTGGTCCTCGCCGACCCGGAGGGCAACGAGTTCTGCGTCATCGAGCCGGGCAACGGCTTCCTCGCCGACTGCGGGTTCGTCGGTGCGCTGGCGTGCGACGGCTCCCAGGCGGTCGGCTACTTCTGGCGGGACGCCCTGGGGTGGCCGCTGGTCTGGGACCAGGACCTCGAGACCGCCGTGCGCTCCCCGCACGGCGGCCCGAAGGTCACCTGGGACGGGGTGCCCCTGCGGCCCGACGCGGCGGCGAGGGACCGGCTGCACCTCGAGGTCGCTGCCGACGGCGACCTCGAGGCGGAGGTGGCGCGCCTGGTCTCCCTCGGCGCCACGCGTGCCGGCGCCGGTCCCGGCGGGGCCGGCACGGTGGTGCTGGCCGACCCCGACGGCAACGAGTTCCTGGTCCTGCCCCCGGCTGACCGGAGGGCTCAGGCGCCGACGTAGGTCGCGAGGTGCTCGCCGGTCAGGGTGGACCGCGCGGCGACCAGGTCGGCCGGGGTGCCCTCGAACACGATGCGGCCGCCGTCGTGGCCGGCACCGGGACCGAGGTCGACGATCCAGTCGGCGTGCGCCATGACCGCCTGGTGGTGCTCGATGACGATCACGGTCTTCCCGGAGTCGACGAGCCGGTCCAGCAGGCCGAGCAGGTTCTCGACGTCGGCCAGGTGCAGGCCGGTGGTCGGCTCGTCGAGGACGTAGGTCCCGCCCTTCTCGCCCATGTGCGTGGCCAGCTTGATCCGCTGGCGCTCGCCGCCGGACAGCGTGGTGAGCGGCTGGCCCAGGGTGAGGTACCCCAGCCCGACGTCGGCGAGCCGGTCGAGGATGGCGTGCGCGGCGGGCGTGCGCGCCTCGCCGGCGCCGAAGAACACCTCGGCCTCGGCAACGGACATCGCCAGCACCTCGGCGATGTTCTTCCCGCCCAGCGTGTACTCCAGCACGGTGGCCTGGAACCGCTTGCCCTCGCACTCCTCGCACGGGGACTCGACCGTGGCCATGACCCCGAGGTCGGTGTAGATGACGCCGGCGCCGTTGCAGGCGGGGCAGGCGCCCTCGGAGTTGGCGCTGAACAGGGCGGGCTTCACGCCGTTGGCCTTGGCGAACGCCTTGCGGATCGGCTCCAGCAGGCCGGTGTACGTGGCGGGGTTGGAGCGTCGCGAGCCCTTGATCGCGCCCTGGTCCACGACGACGACGTCGTCCCGCGTGGCGAGGTTGCCGTGGATCAGCGAGCTCTTGCCCGAGCCGGCGACGCCGGTGACGACGGTCAGCACCCCGGTGGGGATGTCGACGTCGACGTCGACGAGGTTGTTCTGGTTCGCGCCGCGGATCTCCAGCGCGCCGGTCGCGGTGCGCAGGCCCTGCTTCAGCGCCACCCGGTCGCCGAGGTGCCGGCCGGTGAGCGTGTCGCTGTGCCGCAGCTCCTCGACGGTGCCCTGGAACACGACCTCGCCGCCGGCGGTCCCGGCGCCCGGGCCGAGGTCGATGACGTGGTCGGCGATCACGATCGTCTCGGGCTTGTGCTCGACGACGAGCACCGTGTTGCCCTTGTCGCGCAGCCGCAGCAGCAGGCCGTTCATGCGCGCGATGTCGTGCGGGTGCAGCCCGATGGTCGGCTCGTCGAAGACGTACGTGACGTCGGTCAGCGACGACCCGAGGTGGCGGATCATCTTGGTGCGCTGGGCCTCGCCGCCGGAGAGCGTGCCGGCCGGCCGGTCGAGGGAGAGGTAGCCCAGGCCGATCTCGACGAAGGAGTCGAGGGTGTGCTGCAGCCCGGTCAGCAGCGGTGCCACCGAGGGCTCGTCCAGCTCCCGGAGCCAGGCCGCGAGGTCGCTGATCTGCATGGTGCAGAGCTCGGCGATGTTCTTGCCCCGGATGCGGGAGGAGCGCGCCTCGGCGGAGAGCCGCGTGCCCTCGCACTCCGGGCAGGTGGTGAACGTGATGGCCCGCTCCACGAAGCGGCGGACGTGCGGCTGCATCGCCTCGACGTCCTTGGAGAGCATCGACTTCTGGATCTTGGGGATCAGGCCCTCGTAGGTGAGGTTGATCCCGTCGACCTTGACCTTGGTCGGCTCGGCGTGGAGCAGCGTGTCCAGCTGCTTCTTCGTGTACTGCGCGATCGGGGTGTCCATCGGCAGGCCGGCGCCGGCGAACACCCGGCCGTACCAGCCGTCCATGCTGTAGCCGGGCACGGTCAGGGCGCCGTCGGCGAGCGACCTGCTCTCGTCGTACAGCGCCGTCAGGTCGAAGTCGGTGACCGAGCCCATGCCCTCGCAGCGCGGGCACATGCCGCCCTGGTAGACCGCCTCGCGCACCACGTTCTTCTCGACGCGGCCGCCCTTCTCGGTGCTCATGACGCCGCTGGCCTTGCGGGTCGGCACGTTGAAGGCGAAGGCGGTCGGCGGGCCGATGTAGGGCTTCCCGAGGCGGCTGAACAGGATCCGCAGCATGGCGTTCACGTCGGTCGCGGTGCCGACGGTCGAGCGCGGGTTGGCCCCCATCCGCTCCTGGTCGACGATGATCGCCGTCGTCAGGCCCTCGAGGACGTCCACCTCGGGGCGGGCCAGGTTCGGCATGAACCCCTGCAGGAACGCGCTGTAGGTCTCGTTGATCATCCGCTGCGACTCGGCGGCGATGGTGGCGAAGACCAGCGAGCTCTTGCCCGAGCCGGAGACCCCGGTGAAGACCGTGAGCCGGCGCTTCGGGATGTCGACGCTGACGTCCTTGAGGTTGTTCTGCCGCGCGCCCACGACCCGGATGAGGTCGTGGCTGTCGGCGGCGTGGGTCCCGACCGGCTCGGTCTGCGTGCTCATGCGGCGGTGTCTCCGTCCGTGCGGGCCGGTCGCCCCTGCGGCGACCGGCCGATGCCTACCAGCGGTGTCCGACAGTGAGGACTGCCCGGACGAGGACTTCTCAGCGCAGCTCCTGGATGCGGACGGTGTTGCCCGCGGGGTCGCGGAACGCGCAGTCGCGCACGCCGTAGGGCTGCTGGGCCGGCTCCTGCATGACCTCCGCGCCGGTCGCCTGGATCGCGTCGAAGGCGGCGTCGAGGTCCGTGGTGGCCAGGATCAGGGAGGCGAAGGTGCCCTTGGCCATCATCTCGGCGATGGTGCGCTGCTCCTCCTCGGTGACGCCCGGGTCGGCGGCCGGCGGGTACAGGACCAGCTGGGTGCCGGCCCCGCCCGGGGCGCCCAGCGTCAGCCAGCGCATGCCGTCGTAGCCGACGTCGTTGAGGAGCTCGAGGCCGACCGCGTCCCGGTAGAAGGCCAGGGAGGGCTCGGGGTCGGGGGCGGGGAGGAACGTCTGGTGGATGGTGATGTCCATGGCGGTCACGCTAGGGACGGGGCGCCGGCCCGCGCTTCTCGATTCCTGACCGGTCGGGTGACCTGCTTGGACAGGCAGGACGGGATGCCCTCGGTCGCCCGCGCCGCCTCCCGCCGGTAGACGCTCGGCGGCACCCCGACCAGCTCGGTGAAGCGCGTGCTGAACGTGCCCAGCGACTGGCAGCCCACCGCGAAGCAGACCTCGGTGACGCCGAGGTCGCCGCGGCGCAGCAGCGCCATCGCCCGCTCGATCCGCCGCGTCATCAGGTAGCTGTAGGGCGACTCGCCGTAGGCCCGCCTGAACTCCCGGCTCAGGTGGCCCGCGGACATGTGCGCCCCGCGGGCGAGCGCCTCGACGTCCAGCGGCTGGGCGTACTCCCGGTCGATCCGGTCGCGGACGCGGCGCAGCCGCGCGAGGTCGCGCAGGCGCTGCTCGTCCGCCGTCCCTGCCACGTCGGTGATCGTGCCAGGGGGCGCGGCGCAGGAGAACCGGGTTCCGCCGCGTCCGGGCAGTGTGCGCCCCGGGCGCGATCCCGGGCGGAGGACCGGCCGTGCGCGCACATCGCCGAACCGGCGGCGACCTCAGCGGCCGAGGTGGCGGTACCGGTGCAGCCGGGTGCGGTAGCGCTCGGTGTCGTCGCGGCCCAGCAGCCCGGCGAGCTCCTCGCCGAGCACCCGCCCCAGGCGGAGGCAGAACTCGGTCGGCTCGTCGGCGGCGTCGGGCCGCTCGGGCACCACCCGGTCGACGATCCCGGCCCGCCACAGGTCGGTCGCCCGGACGCCCTGGTCCGCCGCCATCTCGTCCGCCCGGTCCACGGTGCGGTGCACGATCGCCGACGCGCCCTCCGGGGGCAGCGGGCCGAGCCAGCCGTTGGCCGCGGCCAGCACCCGGTCGGCCGGGACCAGCGCCAGCGCGCCGCCGCCGGTGCCCTGGCCGAGCAGCACCGCGAGGGTGGGCGCCCTCAGCACCACGAGGTCGTGCAGGCACCGCGCGATCTCCCCGGCCAGCCCGCCCTCCTCGGCCTCGCGGGAGAGCGCGGCGCCGGGGGTGTCGATCAGCGTCACCAGCGGGAGGCGGAGCTCCTCGGCCAGGTGCATGCCGCGCCGGGCCTCGCGCAGCGCCGCGGGCCCGAGCGGTGCCGACATCGACTGCCCGCGCCGGTCCTGCCCGAGGACCACGCAGGGCGCGCCGCCGAAGCGGGCCAGCGCCAGCAGCAGCCCCGGGTCCTTCTCGCCCGCGCCGGTCCCGGACAGGCCGACGACGTCGGTGGCCGCGGTGCGCAGCAGCCGCCGCACGCCGGGCCGGTCCTCCCGCCGCGAGGCGGTGACGACGTCCCAGGCGCTGCGCCCGTCGTCCGGGTCGGTGGCGTCGGTGCCGTCCTCGGCCGTCGGGCGCTCGGCACCGGCGACGTCCTGGTGCCAGGTCTGGCGAGCGGCCAGCACCCGCAGCGCCCGGTCGGCCACCTCGGCGATCTCCTCGTGCGGGACGACGGCGTCGATCAGGCCGCGCTCGGCCATGTGCTCGGCGGTCTGCACCCCCTCCGGGAACGGCTCGCCGTACAGCGCCTCGAACACCCGCGGCCCGAGGAAGCCGATCGAGGCGCCGGGCTCGGCGATGGTCACGTGGCCCAGCGACCCCCACGACGCCAGCACGCCGCCGAAGGTCGGGTTGCGCAGGTACACCAGGTACGGGAGGCCGGCCTCCTTGTGCCGGGCGATCGCGGCGGTGATGCCGATCATCTGCAGGAAGGCGACGGTGCCCTCCTGCATCCGGGTGCCGCCGGACACCGGTGCGGCCAGCAGCGGCAGCCCCTCCTCGGTGGCCCGCTCCACGGCGGAGACCAGCCGCTCGGCGGCGGCCACCCCGATGGAGCCGGCCAGGAAGCCGAACTCCCCGGCGACGACGGCGACCCGGCGGCCGCGCAGCCGCCCCTCGCCGGTGATGACCGACTCGTCCTGCCGCGTCCTCTCCGCCGCGCGCTCCAGGTCGCGGGCGTAGCTCTCGCTGACGTCCCGGGGCGGGATCGGGGAGTCCCAGGACTGCCACGAGCCGGCGTCGAGGACGAGGTCGCGCAGGGCGCGGGCGTCGAGGCGGGCCGGCCGGTCGGTCGGTGCGCTCACGGGGTCGTGTCCTCCTCGGTCCCGGCCAGCCAGGCGCGGATCGCGTCGCCGTCGGCGCCCAGCACCGGGGGAGCGGTGTGGTTCCGGCGGGTCGTCTCGGTCTCCCCGTCGGGGGACGGGTCGAAGAACCGTAGCGGCGGCCCCGGGAGCTGCACCCGGCCGAGGCTCGCGTGCTCGACGTCGACCAGCAGTCCCTGCGACAGCGTCTGCTCCCAGCCGTACACCTCGTCGATCGTGCGCACCTTGCCGGCGGGGATGCCGGCGGCGGCGAGCCGGGCGAGCAGCTCCTCGGCGGGGATGGCGGCGAAGGCCTCCTCCAGCAGCGCGATCACCCGGTCGCGGTTCTCCACCCGCTCGCCGTTGGTCGCCAGGCCGGGAGCAGCCGGCTCCAGCCCGAACTCCGCGCACAGCCGGCGCCACAGCGACTCCGACCCGCAGGAGAGCTGCACGCTGCCGCCGGAGCAGCGGAACAGCCCGTACGGCGCGATGGAGGGGTGGTGGTTGCCCTGCGCGTGGCCGACCTTCCCGGCGACCGTCCACGCCGTCCCCTGGAAGGCGTGCACGCCGACGATGGCCGCGAGCAGCGAGGTGCGCACCACCTGGCCACGGCCGGTCCGCTCCCGCTCGTGCAGCGCGGCCAGCACGCCGTAGGCCCCGTACATGCCGGCCAGCAGGTCGCCGATCGGGACGCCGACCCGCTGCGGGTCCTCCGGCCCCGACCCCGTCAGCGACATGAGGCCCGCCTCGCCCTGGGCGATCTGGTCGTAGCCGGCCCGGCCACCCTCCGGCCCGTCGTGGCCGAAGCCGCTGATCGACAGCTGGACCAGCCGCGGGTTGAGCCCGGCCAGCACGTCGGTGCCGAAGCCGAGCCGGGCCAGCGTGCCGGGGCGGAAGTTCTCCAGCAGGACGTCGGCCCGGCGCAGCAGCTCGGTGAGCACCGCCTTGTCCGCCTCGTCCTTGAGGTCGAGGGCGATCGACTCCTTGTTGCGGTTGGCCGACAGGAAGTAGGTGGACTCGCGGTCCCCCGCGGTGTTCCCGCCCGCCCCGTCACCCCCGGGCCACACGAAGGGCGGGCCCCAGCCCCGGGTGTCGTCCCCGCTGCCGGGGCTCTCCACCTTGACCACCCGGGCGCCCAGGTCGCCCAGCATCATCGCGGCGTGCGGCCCGGCCAGCGCACGGGTCAGGTCGACGACGAGCACGCCGTCCAGGGGTCCGCTCACGTCGGCACTCCGATCGGTCTAGAGCCAGCCGGGGACGACGAACACCAGCCACGCGAGCAGCGGTCCGACGGCCACGACGATCCCGGCGTAGGCCAGGATCTGCTTGTAGAAGCGGTCCTTGTCCACGTCCTGCGCGTTGGCCAGGACCAGGGCGCCGTTCGTGGAGAACGGGCTGACGTCCACGATCGTCGAGGCCACGGACAGGGCGACCACGACCCCCACGGCGCCGATCTCCCCGGCGAGCAGGAACGGGACCGCCAGCGAGATGGCGACGCCGATGATCGCGGTCGAGGACGCGAACGCCGACACCACCCCGCCGATGTAGGCCAGCAGCAGCGCGATGAGCAGCGGTGCGCCGAGGCCGATGACGGCGTCGCCGACGTAGTCGATCGTGCCGGCCTCCTGCAGCACGGAGACGAAGGTCAGCACACCGGCGATCAGCAGGATCGTGCTCCAGCTGATCTGGGTGACCGCTCCCTTGTGCTGCTGCGCGGAGAACAGCGCGAGGACCACCGCGACGGTGATGGACACGAAGCCGATGTCGAGGTCGAAGGCCAGGGCGAGCACGGCGACGACGACCAGCCCGACGAGGGTCAGGACCTGCTCGAAGCGCACCGGCTGGGGGACGTCGGGGTGCACGTGCTCGTCGTCGTCCCCACCGACCGCGGGCCCCGGAGCGGCGCCGTGCCCCCGGACGAGGGTGCCGTGCGCGTGCTCGGAGTGCGGGACCGGCTCGGCGGCGACCTTGCGCCCGAGCAGCGACCGCCCGCCCAGCAGGAGGAAGAGGACGAGGGCGATCGCGATGTTGAACCCGAGGCTGCCGAGGAAGACCGTCAGCGGGCTGCCGGGGAGCCCCTCCTCGTCCACGATGTCGTTCACCGTGACCCCGTAGACGCTCAGCGGGGAGAACCCACCGCCCTGGGCGCCGTGGATGACCATCATGCCCATCAGCAGCGGGCTGATCCCGTGCCGCGCGGCGAAGGTCAGCGCGATCGGGGCGATGATCGCGACCGCCGCGGGGGAGAGGGCGCCGATGGCGGTGAGCAGCGCGGTCACGAAGAACATGACCCACGGGATGGCCGCCACGTGGCCGCCCACGAGCCGGACGGCTCCGCGGACCAGCAGGTCGACGGTCCCGTTGTTCTGCGCGATCGCGAACAGGTACGTGACGCCGATCAGCGTGAGCACCAGCCCGGCCGGGAAGCCGCCGAGGATGTCGTCGGTGGTCAGCCCGACCGACAGGGTGCCGACGACGAAGGCGGCGACGAACGCCAGCGCCCCCATGTTGATCGGCAGGACGGTGGCGATCGCGAAGATCACGACCAGCGCGAGGATGGTGACGATCTCGGGGGACACGGATCCCTCCCACTTCGTCGGGGGTGAGGATCAGCCCACTGTGTCAGTGACCGGTGGGTAGCGCCTGCCAGCGCTCGTGCTGCTCACCGGGCCGGTGTGGCTAGGCTGCCCGCATGTCGAACCCCACCGCCCGCCCGGCCCGGAAGGCAGTCATCCCCGTCGCGGGCATGGGAACCCGGTTCCTCCCGGCGACCAAGGCCGTGCCCAAGGAGCTGCTGCCGGTCGTCGACCGCCCGGCGCTGCAGTACATCGTCGAGGAGGCCGCGCGCGCGGGGCTGGGCGAGGTGCTCATGGTCACCGGCCGCGGGAAGGCCGCCATCGAGGACTTCTTCGACCGCACCCCCGAGCTCGAGGCGGCGCTGGAGAAGAAGGGCGACGCCGGCCGGCTGGCCGCCGTCGCGGAGTCCACGGACGTCGCCCAGGTGCACTTCGTCCGGCAGGGCGAGGCTCGCGGGCTGGGCCACGCGGTGCTGCAGGCCGCGGCCTTCGTCGGCGACGAGCCGTTCGCCGTCCTCCTCGGCGACGACCTCATCGACGCCCGTGACCACCTGCTCGAGCAGATGCTCGCCGTCCAGGCCGAGCACGGCGGCTCGGTGATCGCGCTGCTCGACGTCGGCATGGAGAACATCGACAAGTACGGCGCGGTGGCGGTCGACCCGGCCTCGGCCGGCAGCGACGTCGTCACCATCACCGGGCTGGTGGAGAAGCCCCCGGTGGAGGAGGCCCCCAGCAGCCTGGCCATCATCGGCCGCTACGTCCTGGCGCCGGAGGTCTTCGACGTGCTCCGGGAGACCGCGCCCGGCCGGGGCAACGAGATCCAGCTGACCGACGCGCTGGCCACCCTCGTCGAGCGCGGCGAGCCCGTGCACGGCGTGGTGTTCGGCGGCCGCCGCTACGACACCGGCGACAAGCTGGACTACCTCAAGGCCGTCATCCGCCTCGCCGCCGAGCGCGACGACCTGGGCCCCGCGCTGCGCGGCTGGCTGCGCGACTTCGTCACCGAGCTGCCCGCCGAGGGCGCGTCGTCGTCCTGACCGGCGCCCTTCGGGGCACGATCGGACCGCGGCACGGGACCGGACGTCCTCCGGTCCCGTCGCCGCGCGAGCCGGCGCCGGACCACGGCACGGCAGGACGACGGTGGTGAGGATGTCCGGGCAGAGCGACGGCGGCAGCAACGGAGGCGGTGGGACCCGGGGGTACCGGGACACCGCCCAGGTCGACATGCCCGTGGCGCCACCGCGTCCCACCGGTCCGGTCGCCGTCCGGCGCACCGGCCCCGTCCCGCCCAAGCCCGCGCTGACCGGCCCGGTGCCGCTGCCGGCCGACGGCCGCTCCGACGCCTCGCC
The DNA here is from genome assembly GCF_004571075.1 of Blastococcus sp. TF02A-35. Classification (GTDB taxonomy): domain Bacteria; phylum Actinomycetota; class Actinomycetes; order Mycobacteriales; family Geodermatophilaceae; genus Blastococcus. The sequence continues at coordinate 104,760 of NZ_SPQP01000005.1, read as the reverse complement.
GCTCGTGCGCACCGTCGAGCGGCACCTCGACGAGATCCTCGCGGCGGTGCCGCAGCCGGACCCCATCGAGCTCGCGGTGCTCGACGCCCAGGGGCTGCTCTGCGCGGAGGACGTCGTCAGCCAGCGAGCGCTGCCGTCCTTCGACCAGGCGGCGCTGGAGGGCTACGCCGCCCGCGCCGAGGACGTCGTGACCGCCAGCGTCCGCCAGCCGGTCGAGCTCGCCGTGGTGGGGGAGAGCGTCGCGGGGGCCAGCGCCCCGACCGCCATCGGGCCCGGGCTCGCGCTCAAGGTGACCGCCGGGGCGATGCTGCCGGCCGGCGCCGACGTCGTCGTGCCCGGCGTCTGGACCGACCGGGGGGCCGCGCGGGTCGCCGTCCAGGCCGGCCCGCCCGCGGGCAGCTACGTCCGCCGGGCCGGTGACGACGTCGCCCCCGGGGACCCCGCCGTCCACGTGGGCACCCCCATCGGCCCGGCCCAGATCAGCCTGCTCGCCGCCGTCGGGCGCGAGCGCGTGCTCGTGCGCCCGCGGCCGCGGGTCGCGGTGCTCAGCGCCGGCAGCGAGCTCGTCGACGTCACCGCCGTCCCGGCGCCGGGACAGGTGGTCGACGTCAACAGCTACGCGCTGGCCGCCGCGGCCCGGGACGCCGGCGCCGACGCCTACCGCTCCGGCATCCTGCCCGCCGACCAGCGCCGGCTCAGCGAGGTGCTGGAGAGCCAGCTGCTCCGCAGCGACCTGGTGCTGATCTCGGGCACGGTCTCCGGCGGGGGGATGGACATGGTGCAGGAGGCGCTGGCCCAGCTGGGGGAGATGCGGTTCCGGCAGGTCGCCATGCACCCCGGCCCCGCGCAGGGGTTCGGCCGGCTCGGCCGGGAGGACGTCCCGGTCATCGTCGTGCCCGGCGAGCCGGTCGCCGCGCTCGTGGCCTTCGAGGTGTTCGTCCGGCCTGCCATCCGGCTGATGCTGGGCAAGCGGCAGCTGTTCCGTCGCACCGTCCAGGCTATCTCCGGCCAGCAGCTGCTCTCCCCGCTGGGCTACCGCCAGTACCTGCACGGCACGGTCATGCGGCACCCGGACGGCGGCTACGTCGTCGAGCCGGTCGGCGACGCGACCGACGCCCTGCTGGCGCGGATGGCGCGGGCGAACTGCCTCATCGTCATCGACGAGGACGTCACCGAGGTGGCCGCCGGCGGTCTGGTCACCGTCATGCCGCTGCTCCTCGGCGGCTGAGCCCGCCGTCCCCGTGACAGATCCGCTGCTGCACCCCGGCTGGCCGGCCCGGCTGGCCTGGGGCCCGGTGGAGCTGCACCCGCTCCGGCGGCGCGACGCCGCCGAGTGGAGCCGGCTGCGCGTGGCCAACGAGAGCTGGCTCAGCCCGTGGGAGCCGACGGCCACGGCGCCCTGGATGCCCCGGCACAGCCCGGCGGCCTACCGGGCCATGCGGCGGACGGTCTCCCGGCGCGCCCGCCTCGGCACGTCGCTGCCGTTCGCCGTCCGGGTGGACGGGCGGCTGGCCGGCCAGGTCACCGTCGACAACATCGTCCGCGGTGCGCTGCTCAGCGGGTCCCTCGGCTACTGGGTCGACCGCGCGGTGGCCGGCCGCGGCGTCGCCTCCCTCGCCGTCGCGCTGGTCTGCGACCACGCCTTCGGGCCGGCCGGCCTGCACCGGCTGCAGGCCGACATCCGGCCCGAGAACGCGAGGAGCCGGCGGCTGGTGGAACGCCTCGGGTTCCGTCACGAGGGCCTGCTGCGCCGCTACCTGGACATCGACGGCGACTGGCGCGACCACCTCGCCTACGCGCTGCTGGCCGAGGACCTGCCCGGCGGTGCGCTGGCCCGCTGGCGGCAGATGTCGCCAGGTCGACCCGGCGACTGATCGACCCGGCGGCATAGCACGCACGGTGCCGGCCGGCGGGGCGTCCCCGGTCGACACGCCGTCTCCCGTCACACGGGTCCCACAACTCTCCGCGACACGCCCGCGCGCCTCCCGGATCGCACCCCCGTCCCTGCTTAGCCTCGCCTGGCGAGTGACTGATGTGACAGGTGGTGTTCCTATGGGATCGGGCGTGCTCTTGGCCGCTCTGGTCGTGCTCTGGTTCGTCGTGCTGGTCCCCATGGTGGTGACCCGCGGCGACGCGGAGGGCGGCCGGGTGGAGACGGCCGACGCAGGTCGGACCCTGCAGCGGCGACGGTCGGTGGAGACCGTGCGGCATGCGGAGACCGAGCGGGTGGAGATCGACCGCGAGGTCCTGCGCACCACCGGTGAGCTGAAGGTGGACGTGCACGCGATGCGGCGCCGGGCCCTCGGCGGGCTGGTGCTGGTGACGCTGGCCTCGCTGGTCGGTGCGCTGCTGCTGTCCCCGTGGCTGTGGGTCGCGCAGGGCGTGTTCTCCCTGGCGACCGTCGGCTACGTCCTGGTCCTGCGGAAGGTCGCCCGACGCGAGCGGATGGCCGCCCGCCGTGCCGCCCGCGTCGCCGCCCGCGAGGCGATGCGCACCCGTTCGGTGGCCCGGCCGGCCCCGATGCCCGCGCAGCGGACCGCGCCGCCGGTCGAGGTGCACGAGACGGTGGTGCCGGTCCTGCCGCACCCGAGCGTCCCGCTGGCCCCGGTGCACACGCTGCGCCCGGGCCGGGTCGTGGCGGCACGCACCCCCGCGCCGGCCGGCTGGCAGAACAGCGCCGTCGTCGGGCTGGACGACGACGACATCGGGTTCGCCGACATCGACGAGTACCGCCCCGCCCGGGTGGCCAACGCCTGACGTCCCCGGCTCCCCGACGCCCCCGGTGGTGGCGTCGGGGAGCGGGACCGGTAAACTCATCTCTCGAAGGGGCTGTGGCGCAGTCCGGTAGCGCACCTCGTTCGCATCGAGGGGGTCAGGGGTTCAACTCCCCTCAGCTCCACCCCGTACGTCGAAGGCCGGGCCCGAACGGGTCCGGCCTTCGACGTTCCCCGGCCCGGTGCGTCAGCGGGCGTTGCGGAAGTCGGGCTGCCGCTTCTCGACGAAGGCGCGCACGCCCTCCCGGCCCTCGGGGTCCCCGGCCGACTCGGCGATCAGCCGGGCCTCCTCGTCCAGCTGCTCCTCGAACGAGCGGGTGGCCGCGCGCCGGACCAGCGCCCGGGTCCGGACCATCGCGCGGACCGGCCCGGCGGCCACCGCGTGCGCCGTCGCCTCGGTCGCCGCCAGCAGGTCCTCGTCCTCCACCAGCCGGGCCACCAGCCCGGTGAGGTGCGCCTCCGCGGCGGTGAGCGCCTTGTTCGTCAGCATGAGGTCCAGGGCGCGGGGAGCGCCCAGGGCGCGGGCCAGCGCCCAGGAGGTCCCGCCGTCGGGCGAGAAGCCGAGCGCGCCGTACGCGGGGCGGATCTTCGTGGTGCGCCCGCAGATGACGATGTCGCAGGCGCCCATGAGACCGATGGCCGCGCCGGCGACCGCCCCCTGCACGCCGGCGACGACCGGCACCGGGCAGTAGAGGACCCGCCGGACCACCTCGTGCCAGTCGTGGGCCAGCTGCCCCACGTGCGCCGCCGGGTCCGCCGCCTCGGCGAAGGAGCGCACGTCGCCGCCCACGCAGAACCGGGGCCCGTTCGCCAGGAGCAGCACCGCCCGGGTCTGCTCGGGGCGGGCGGCGAGCGCCGCCGCGAGGTCCGCGGCGAGCCCGGGGGTCAGCGCGTTGCCGGTCTCGGGGCGGTCGAGGGTGACCCGCCAGAGGTCACCATCGGTCTCGGTGAGCACGTGCGGTCGCTCCGGCGCCATCGTCGTCCTCCCGGTCGGGGTCCCTGACGGTCACCGTAGGCGGCGGGAGGCCGCTAGAACCAGGACGGGAACCACATGCGCTGCACCCACTCGGCGTTCGACAGCGGTTCGCCGGTCAGCACCGGCCAGAAGAAGACGAACGTGCCCGCGACGATCGCGACGTAGAGGCAGGCCGCCCCCAGCCCGGCCCGCCGGCGCAGCCACGAGGCGCCCGCCGGCCCGACGACGTCCTGCAGGACCAGGGCGACGGCCAGCACGAAGAACGGCAGCACCGGCGCCATGTAGAAGATGAACATCGTCCGGTCCAGGTTGATGAACCAGGTGAGCCAGCCGGCCGCGATGCCGACGGCGAGGGTCAGCGCCGCCGGGTCCCGCCGGGCCGCGACCCGCCAGGCCAGCCACAGCATCGCCGGGGCGAAGGCCAGCCAGAGCGTGGGCGTCCCGACCATGAGGATGTAGCGGACCACCTGCCCGCCCTCTGCGTCGACGATCCCCTGCGGGTTCCACAGCAGGATCGGACGGCCGTTCACCAGCCAGGACCAGGGGCCGGACTCCCATGGGTGCGGGCTGGACAGGCCGTTGTGGAACTCCAGCCACTGGGCGTGCTCGTGCCACAGCGACCGGAGGGAGTCGGGGACCCACGGGAACGCCGTGTCCGGGTTCTGCTGGGCCCACGCCTTGCCCTGCGAGGTCTCGCCGAGGAACCAGCCGGTGAAGCTGGCCAGGTAGGCCAGCACCGGCACGACGGCCAGCGCCCACAGGGCACCGGGCAGGCCCCGGCGCGCCGCCGTCCGCGTGGGGCGGGGCACCCCGGCCTCCCGCCACGCCGCGCGGTCCCAGAACAGCGACAGGACGGCGAAGAAGGCCAGGAACCAGACGCCGCTCCACTTCACCGCGCAGGCGCAGCCGAACAGCACGCCCGCCGCGATCCGCCAGCCGCGCGGGCCGAGCCGGAAGCCGCCGGCGCCGACCTCCGCGGCGGCCCGCACGCGCGCGCGGACGACGTCGCGGTCGACCACCAGGCAGGAGACGGCGGCCAGCACGAGCACCTGCAGGAAGATGTCGAGCAGGCCGATCCGCGAGAGCGTGAACTGGAAGCCGTCGACGAGCAGCAGCACGCCGGCGAACAGGCCCACCAGCGTCGAGCCGGTCAGCCGGCGGCCCAGCCGGAACAGCAGGACGACGGCGACCGCGCCCGCCACCGCCGAGGGGAACCGCCAGCCGAGCGAGTTGTAGCCGAACAGCTGCTCGCCGGCCGCGATCAGCCACTTGCCCAGCGGCGGGTGGACGATGAAGGAGTAGCCGCGGTTGTACTCGTGACCCCAGGTCAGCAGCTGGTCGGCCTGCGGCGGGTAGTACGCCTCGTCGAACAGCAGGTCCTTCGGGTAGGTGATGCCCCACAGCCGCACGGCCAGCGCGACGAGGCCCAGCACCGCGGCGATGGCCCACGACGTCCGGCGGTCCGCGGGCAGCGGGGGGACCACCTCCCGGCGCGGGCGCGGCGGCCGGGTGCGGCGGAGCGAGGGTGCGGCGTCCACCCGCTCGGGAGCCAGCACCGCCATGCCGCCAGGGTAGGGGGGACCGGTTCCCGGCCCGGTCGTGACAGGCTCGACGTCGTGAGCGGACGGCTGGTGCTGGGCGGGGCGCCCCTGGGGCAGCCCGGGGACGTCGGTCCCCGGCTGCGTGCGGTGATGGCGACGGCCGACGTCCTCGCCGTCGAGGACACCCGGCGCCTGCACCGGCTGGCCGCCGACCTGGAGGTGACCTTCACCGGCCGGGTGGTGACCTTCCACGAGTCGGTGGAGCAGGCGCGGCTGCCGGGGCTGCTGGACGCGCTGGCGTCGGGGGCGACGGTCCTGCTGCTCACCGACGCGGGCATGCCGTCGGTCTCCGACCCCGGCTACACGCTGGTGCGGGCGGCGATCGAGGCCGGCGTCGACGTGACCTCGGTGCCGGGCCCCTCGGCGGTCACCACCGCGCTCGCCGTCTCGGGTCTCCCGGTGGACCGGTTCTGCTTCGAGGGGTTCCTGCCGCGGAGGTCGGGGGAGCGGCGGTCGACCTTCACCGCGCTGGCCGACGAGCGGCGGACGATGGTCTTCTTCGAGTCCCCGCACCGGCTGGCCGACGCGCTCACCGACGCCGCGGCGGTCCTGGGCCCGGACCGGCAGGCCGCCGTGTGCCGCGAGCTGACCAAGACCTACGAGGAGATCCGGCGCGGGGGGCTCGCCGAGCTCGCGGCGTGGGCGGCCGAGGGCGTGAAGGGCGAGATCACGCTGGTCGTGGCCGGGGCGCCCGAGCGCGTGGTGGAGCTGACGGCGGCCGAGATCGCCGCGGCGGTCTTCGCGGAGGAGGCGGCGGGAGAGACCCGCAAGGACGCGATCCGCGCCGTCGTCACCCGGACCGGGCTGCCCAAGCGCACGGTCTTCGACGCCGTCGTCGCCGCCAAGTCGCCCTGACCTTCCCGCCACGGGTGCGGTGGTCCACCTCGAGACGCCCGCATGGGGTGGACCACCGCACAGTCGGGCCGCCCTGTGGACAGCCGGGCCGGTCGGCGCGGCTGTCCGGCACGGTCTCGGGATGCGACCGGCCGCCGTCCCCGAACCCCTGCGCAGCACTGCCTTCCGCGGGTCGCACGCCGTCGCCGCCGGACTCCTCACCTGGCGGCAGCTCGACGGCCCGACGTGGCGCCGTCTCCTGCACGACGTCTACGTCCACGAGCGGCTGCCGGTGACCCACCACGTACGGGCCGAGGCGGCATGCCTGCTCCTCCCGGAGGCGGTGGTCACCGGCCGCAGCGCCGCGGTGATCTGGGACGTGCCCCTGGCGGGTGCGGACGACGAGGTGGAGGTGACCGTGCCGCCCACGAGGGGCCCGCACCGCCTGCCCGGTCTGCGGGTGCGGCGGGCAGGCATCCCGCCGGAGCACCGCTGGCGGCACGCCGGCCTGCCGGTGACGACGCCCGTGTTCACGACCGTGGCGCTCGCGGGGTCGTTGCCCGGGGACGAGGCCGTCGTCGCCGTGGACCGGATGATCGCCTCGGGCATCGTGGACCTGGCGCCGGTGCGTGCGCTCGCCGCGACCCGTCTCGGCCGCGGGTCCGTGCGCGCCCGGGCCGTGTGCGCCCTGGCCGACGGCCTCGCCGCCTCACCCCAGGAGACGCGGCTGCGCCTGCTCCTGCACCGCAGCGACCTGCCCCGTCCGGTGGCGCAGTTCCGCGTCACGGTCGGCGTCCGGTTCATCGCACGCGTCGACTTCGCCTGGCCGGAGCTGAAGGTCGCGGTGGAGTACGACGGGCTGTGGCACGCGGACCCGCAGCAGTTCGCCCGGGACCGCCGGCGGCTCAACGCGCTGAGGGCCGCGGGGTGGACGGTGGTGTTCGTGACGGCCGCGGACCTGCACCGGCCTGCGGAGCTGCTCGTGGCGGTGAGGGCCGCGCTCGGGACCTGACCGTGCGCTGGTCCACCTCAACTGGGCGCGATGACGTGGACCAGCGCACAGTCGAGGCGTCAGAGCCAGCCGTTGCGCTTGAAGCCGCGGTAGAGGAAGAAGCAGGCGCCGACGATGACCAGCCACACCATGAGGTAGCCGTAGCGCCACCCCAGCTCCGGCATGTGCTCGAAGTTCATGCCGTAGATCCCGGCGATCGCGGTCGGGACGGCGATGATGCCCGCCCACGCCGAGATCTTCCGCATGTCCTCGTTGTCGGCCATCGACGTCCGCGCCAGCGAGGCCTGCAGGATCGAGGTCAGCAGCTCGTCGAGGCCGTTGACCTGGTCGCGCACCCGGATCGCGTGGTCGAGGACGTCGCGGAAGTAGGAGCGCATCGTGTCGGGGACGACGTCGACCGGGCGCTCGGCCAGCTTCTGCAGCGGCACCTCCAGCGGGGACACCGCCCGCCGCAGCGCCATGAGCTCCCGCTTCAGCTGGTAGAGCCGCCCGATGTCGTCGGTCCGCTCCGGGCTGAAGACCGAGGCCTCCAGCTCGTCGACGTCCTCCTCCACCAGGCCGGTGACCTCCACGAAGGTGTCGACGACGAGGTCGGCGACGGCGTAGAGCACCGCCGACGAGCCGAGGCACAGCAGCTCCCGCTGCTCCTCGAGCCGGTGCCGCAGGTCGGTCAGCGGGCTGTGCTCGCCGTGCCGCACGGTGATGACGTAGTGCTCGCCGAGGAAGACCATGACCTCGCCGGTGTCGACCACCTCGCTGGTCGCGGTCAGCTCCTCGTGCTCCACGTACGTCGCGGTCTTGAGCACCATGAACAGCGCGTCGTCGTACCGCTCGAGCTTGGGGCGCTGGTGGGCGTAGACGGCGTCCTCGACGGCCAGCGGGTGCAGGTCGTACCGCTCGGCGATCGCGCCCAGCTCGTCCTCGGTCGGGGCGTACAGCCCGAGCCAGACGTAGCCGCCGCGCTCGCGGGCGACGCGCAGCGCGTCCTCCGGCGTGACGGGCTCCTGCCGGCGGCCGTCGACGTAGACCGCGCAGTCGACGACGGCGTCCACGTCGGGGCGCCGGGTGGGGGCGCGGCGCTGGCGGCCGGCCGGGCGCGGGCGCAGCGTGGGCGGCCCGTCGAGACCCCCGTCCGACGGCAGCTCGAGCGGGGCGGCCGGCGGCGTCTCACCTGCGGTCATCGCGGGCACCTCCTCGTGGGGATCGGGACGGAGGCAGCGTAGGCGTGCGGCCCCCCGCCGCCCGTGCCACGCTTCCGGGGACACTGGACGCCGGCTCCGGCCGGCCGGACGAGGAGGACCCCGTGGCCGGCACCACCCACCGCATCAAGTCGGTGGAGGAGTCCATCCGGGACACCGACGAGCCCGAGCACCGGCTCCGGAAGAACCTGTCGGGCCTGGACCTCACCGTGTTCGGCGTCGGCGTGATCATCGGGACGGGCATCTTCGTGCTCACCGGTGTGGTCGCCAAGGAGCAGGCCGGCCCGGCGGTCTCCGTGTCGTTCGTGATCGCCGGCATCGTCTGCGGGCTGGCCGCGCTCTGCTACGCCGAGTTCGCCTCCACGGTGCCGGTCGCCGGCTCGGCCTACACGTTCTCCTACGCGACCTTCGGCGAGTTCCTGGCCTGGATCATCGGGTGGGACCTGGTCCTGGAGCTGGCGCTGGGCGCGGCCACCGTCGCGGTCGGCTGGTCGGGCTACCTGGGCCAGCTGCTCAGCGACCTGGGGCTGGAGCTCCCGAGCGCGATCGCCGGGGACGACGCTCCCGTCGACGTCCCGGCGGTCGCGATCGTGCTGGCGATGACCGCGGTCCTGGTCCTGGGCATCAAGCTCTCCTCGCGGGTCACCGCGGTGATCGTCGCGATCAAGGTCGCGATCGTCCTGCTGGTCATCGCCGTCGGCGTGTTCCACCTCTCCGCCGACAACTACTCGCCGTTCGTCCCGCCGGCCCAGCCGGCCGCGGAGGGCGACACCGGCTGGCACAGCCCGCTGGTCGAGCTGCTCGGCTTCGCCCAGGGCACCTTCGGCTGGGGTGGCGTCATCGCCGGTGCCAGCATCGTGTTCTTCGCCTTCATCGGCTTCGACATCGTCGCGACCGCCGCCGAGGAGACCAAGGACCCCAAGCGGGACCTGCCCCGCGGCATCATCGGCTCGCTGCTGATCTGCACGGTGCTCTACGTGGCGGTGTCGCTGGTCGTCGTCGGCATGCAGAACTACACCGAGCTGAGCACCGAGGCGCCGCTGGCCAACGCGTTCTCCGCGCAGGGGATGCCGGTCTTCTCCGGGCTCATCTCCCTGGGCGCGCTCGCGGGCCTGACGTCGGTCGTGATGATCCTGATGCTCGGCCAGTCGCGGGTGCTGTTCGCCATGAGCCGCGACCGGCTCCTGCCGCCGGGGATGGCCAAGGTGCACCCGACCTACGGCACCCCGTACCGGATCACCATCGGCACCGGCCTCTTCGTCGCCGTGCTGGCCGGCGCGGTGCCGCTCGACGTCCTCGCCGAGCTGGTGAACATCGGCACGCTCTTCGCCTTCCTGCTCGTCTCGCTCGGCGTCGTCATCCTGCGGCGGACGCGGCCGGACCTGCCCCGGTCCTTCCGGGTGCCGTTCTCCCCGGTGCTCCCGATCGTCTCGGCGGTCGCCTGCCTCTGGCTGATGCTCAACCTCCCGGCCGAGACGTGGGGCCGGTTCCTGGTCTGGATGGCCATCGGCATCGGCGCGTACTTCGTCTACGGCCGGTCCCACAGCCGGGTGGGCAGGGCCCGCGCCGCCGAGGAGACGTCGAGCACGGCGAGCTGAGCCGCCTCACCCCGAGGGGTGAGGGTCGCGCGCCCGGCGCTCAGGTCGGGCGCGCGACCTCCCGTCCTGACCGGAGACACCATCCGCCGGTCAGGGAGAGTTCTTCGTGGCGATCAGCGTCCTCGACGTCCGCGACACCGTCGCGCCGCCGTCCGTCCGCACGCAGCGGCCGGCCGCGACCGCGGACGGCGCCGACGCCGGGCAGGCCCTGCGCCGCGTGCCCGCTCCCGCGCTGCTCGCCGGCCTGCTGTCGGTCCTGCAGGCCGTCGGCCTGCTCGCGACCGGGCTCACGCAGATCGACGGCGTGCTGGCGTCCCCCGTGCGCCCGGCCGGGCTGCTGGTCGTCGGCGGCGTCGTGGCGCTGGCCGCCTGGATCGTGCTGGCCGCCGGTGGCGGTGCCGCGCTGGTCGACGGCTCGAGCCGGCGGCTGCTGGTCGGCACCGCGTCGGTGGAGCTGTCGGTCGTCGCGCTGGCCGGCGTCGTCGCCGTCTTCTCCCCGCTCCCGGAGGCGCTGACCCTCGGCCTGCCGGCCCCGGTCGCCTTCGCCGGCGCCGTCGCCCTGCCGGTCGCCAAGCTGCTCCTCGCCGACGCCGTCACCACCCGCCGCTGGGTGGCGCAGGGGCCGCGGCCGCGGCTGCGCCGTCCGGACCCCGCGGTGGCGCACCGGGCGCTGTGCACCCTGACCCTGGGCGTCATCGGCCTGGGCCTGGCCGGCCTGGCCGTGCTCACCCCGGTCGACCCCAGCCCGGAGAGCCCCCTGTCGAGCGTCGTCTACCACCCCTGATCGGGGCGCGGGTCGGCCTGCACGAGCCGGCCCGCCTAGGCTCGTGCCGTGAGTGATCGGCACATCCTGACCGCAGTCGCCTGGCCCTACGCGAACGGGCCGCGGCACATCGGCCACGTCTCCGGGTTCGGCGTCCCCTCCGACGTCTTCAGCCGCTACCACCGCATGGCCGGGGACAAGGTCCTCATGGTCAGCGGCACCGACGAGCACGGCACCCCGATCACGGTCGCCGCCGACGCCGAGGGCATCACGCCGCGGCAGATCGCCGACCGCAACAACCGGGTCATCGTCAACGACCTGGCCAGCCTCGGGCTGAGCTACGACCTCTTCACCCGCACCACGACGGTCAACCACGCGCAGACCAGCCAGGAGATCTTCCTCGGCCTGCTGAAGAACGGCTACGTCTTCCCGAGGACGACGCTCGGCGCGATCAGCCCGTCGACCGGCCGGACCCTGCCCGACCGCTACATCGAGGGCACCTGCCCCATCTGCGGCTACGACGGCGCCCGCGGCGACCAGTGCGACAACTGTGGCAACCAGCTGGACCCGATCGACCTGGTCAACCCGGTCAGCAAGATCAACGGCGAGACGCCGAAGTTCGTGGAGGAGGAGCACTACTTCCTCGACCTGCCGGCGTTCACCCGTGCGCTCGGCGACTGGCTGGCCACGCGCAACAGCTGGCGGCCGAACGTCCTCAACTTCAGCGTGAACCTGCTGAAGGACCTCAAGCCGCGCAGCTACACCCGCGACATCGACTGGGGCGTCAAGGTCCCGCTGGACGGCTGGCGCGACCGCAACGACAAGCGCATCTACGTGTGGTTCGACGCCGTCGTCGGCTACCTGTCGGCGTCGATCGAGTGGGCCCGCCGCTCGGGCGACCCCGAGGCCTGGCGGCAGTGGTGGCAGTCGCCCGACTCCGACGCCTACTACTTCATGGGCAAGGACAACATCGTCTTCCACTCCGAGATCTGGCCCGCCCAGCTGCTCGGCTACAACGGCGAGGGCGACAAGGGCGGCACACCCGGCTCGCTCGGCCGGCTCAACCTGCCGACCGAGGTCGTCTCCAGCGAGTTCCTGACCATGGAGGGCAAGAAGTTCTCCAGCAGCCGGCAGATCGTCATCTACGTGCGCGACTTCCTCGCCCGCTACGACGCCGACGCGCTGCGCTACTTCATCGCCGTCGCCGGGCCGGAGAACCAGGACACCGACTTCACCTGGTCGGAGTTCCGCCGCCGCAACAACGACGAGCTGGTCGCCGGCTGGGGCAACCTGGTCAACCGGAGCATCTCGATGGCCGCCAAGAACGTCGGCGCCGTCCCGACGCCGGGGGACCTGACCGACGCCGACCGCGCGCTGCTGGAGACGACGCGGAGCGCCTTCGGGCCGATCGGCGACCTGTTGGCCCGCAACCGGCAGAAGGCCGCGGCCACCGAGGCGATGCGGGTGGTGTCGGAGGCCAACAAGTACCTGTCGGACCAGGCGCCGTGGAAGCTCAAGGAGGACCCGGCCCGCCGGGACACCGTGCTGCACACGGCGCTGCAGGCGATCAGCGACTGCAACACGCTGCTCACCCCGTTCCTCCCGCACTCCGCGCAGAAGGTGCACGAGGCGCTCGGCGGGACCGGCGTCTGGTCGCCGGCCCCCCGGATCGTGGAGACCGAGGACCTGGACGACGGCTCGCCGTACCCGATCATCACCGGCGACTACGACGCCGGCCAGGCGGTCTGGGCCTCCCGGCCGCTGCCCTCGGGTACGCCGCTGGCCCCGCCGACGCCGATCTTCAAGAAGCTCGACGAGTCGGTGGTCGAGGAGGAGCTGGCCCGTCTCGAGGGCACCGCGTGAGCCGGTCGGCGTCCTCCCGCGCGAACCGCCGGGGCGAGCCGCCGCCGTCCCCGGAGCCCCTCCCGGCGCCCGCCCTGGACAGCCACACGCACCTCGACATCGTCCTGGGCGAGCGGCCGGCCGACGACGAGCACGGCGAGTGGGCCTCCGACAAGGCCGTCGACGCCGAGATCGCGGCCGCCGCGGCGGTGAACGTGACCCGGCTCGTGCAGGTCGGTGTGGACGTCGCGTCGTCGCGCTGGTCGGCGGCGCTGGCCGAGCGGCACCCGAACGTGCTGGCGGCCGTGGCGCTGCACCCGAACGAGGCCGGGGCGGGCAGGGCGACCGACGACGCGCTGGCCGAGATCGACCGGCTGGCCGCGCAGCCGCGGGTGCGCGCGGTGGGGGAGACCGGGCTGGACCGCTTCCGCACCGGCGAGGAGGGGTGGGCCGCGCAGGAGGCGTCCTTCCGCGCCCACATCCGCATCGCCAAGGAGCGCGGCGTCGCGCTGGTCATCCACGACCGCGACGCGCACGAGGAGATCCTCCGGGTGCTGGAGGACGAGGGCGCTCCGGAGCACACCGTCTTCCACTGCTTCTCCGGTGACGCCGTCTTCGCCAAGGCCTGCGTGGAGCGCGGCTACGTGCTCTCCTTCGCCGGCACTCTGACGTTCGGCAACGCCGGCTACCTGCGCGAGGCCGCGGCGCTCACCCCGCCCGGGCAGCTGCTGGTGGAGACCGACTCGCCCTTCCTGACGCCGGTGCCGCACCGCGGCCGGCCCAACGGCTCCCGCCTGGTCCCGCACACCGTGCGGGCGCTGGCGGAGGTGACCGGGACCGGGCTCACCGAGCTGTGCGCCACCCTGACCGCGAACGCCGAGCGGGTCTTCGGCGCCTGGGAGAAGGACGCGTGACGCCCCTCTCCCACGAAGCAGGGGGACACTAGCGACGTGGGTCGCTTCATCGCCGTCGTCCTGTTCGTCGCCCTACTCGTGCCGGGGGTGCTGCTGGCCCGTGCATGGGGCCTGGCGTCGGGTCGGCGGGCTGTCGCCGGGGGAGCCGTCGAGCTGGTCGAGCCGACCCCCGAGGGGCTGGACACCCTCCGCCGGCAGGCCGCGCACGGACGGCGCTGGCGGCGGGCGGGGCTCCTGCTGGGCATCGCCGGCATCGTGGGCAGCGTCGTCATGTTCGCCGAGGCCTCGGTCTTCCTCTGGGTGCCCGCCCTCGCGGTCGGGCTGCTGGCCGGCGTCCTGCTCGCCGAGGCCACCCGCCCCCGGCCGCGCTGGGAGCTGACGTCGCCGGCCCGGCGCCCCCGGCAGGGCGAGCAGATCTCGGCCTGGCTGGTGTGGACGATGCGGCTCGTGGTCGCCGGTGAGCTCGTCGCCGCCTACCTGATGTGGGACGGCGGTGACCTCACGGGGCCGGCCGCGCCCGCCGTCGTCGCCGTGCCGGTGGCCGCCTGGCTCGCCGCCGAGGTCGCGCTGGCCCGGGCGCTGGTGCGGCCGATGCCCGCGGCGGGGGCTGACGTGCCCGTGGACGAGGCGCTGCGCACCTGGACCGCCCACCTGGTGACGGCGGCGGCGAGCGTCACGGCGCTCCTGCCCCTGGGCACCCTGCTCCTGTGGGCCGGCATCGACCTCGGCGACCGGGTGAGCGAGGGGCTCGACGTGCTGCCCGTGGCGCTGGTCGCCGGCGGCTTCTCCGCACTCGCCGCCGGCCTCGCGGTGGCCGGCTTCCTGGTGAGCTGGCTGCGGCCGGTACGGTCCTCCGCGCCGGCTCTCGCGTCCTGACCGGCCGGCTTCCCTGCCCGGGAGCGGCCGCGGCACACCGTGGGCTTCGTCACCGCCTTCGAGGGCCGTTGACCATGTGCCACACCCGCCCCATCCGGCACGGCGGTCACACCCTGCACCGGCGCGCCCACGGAGCGCACTGACCGGGTCCTGCTTCACTCGTCGTGGACCGTTGCCTCGCGCAGCGTGTTCGTTATCGTGTCGTGACCGACAGCCGGGATGGAGCACGACCCGGGTGGCGACGAGCGCTCCTGGACCTGGTCCCGGGCGCACGGGCCCCTGGGTCGGGACCGGTGACCGCCGCGCTTCCGAGCGCCGGCGTCGCCCTCCTGCCCGGGCTCTGTGACCACTGGAAGTGTCGTGCGCCGCTCCCTGCAGCTCAGCCTCTTCGCCCTCGTCCTCGTCGGACTGGTGGGCGGGACGCTGGCCTTCTTCATCGCCCAGAAGTCCGTCACCCTCACCGTGGACGGGCAGACCCGCGACGTCGGCACCTACGCCGACACGGTGGGCGACGTGCTGGAGGACGAGGGCCTGACCCTCACCGCGCACGACGTGGTGCTTCCGGCGCCCGACGCCCCGCTGGGCGACGGCGACGCCGTGGTGCTCAACCGCGCCCGGCCGCTCAGCCTGACCATCGACGGCGTCACGCGCGAGGTCCAGGTCACCGCGCTCTCCGTCGAGGACGCGCTCGAGCAGCTCGGCCTGCGCGGCGAGGGCATGGTCGTCTCGGCCAGCCGCAGCGAGCGCCTGCCGCTGGAGGGCATGCAGCTCACGGTCACGACCCCCAAGGAGATCGTCCTCGTCGCCGACGGCCAGGAGCGGGTCGTGGTCACCACGGCGGCCACCGCCGGCGACCTGCTCGCCGAGCAGGGGATCGCGCTCAGCGCGACCGACCGCACCAGCCTCCGCCTGGAGCAGGCGCTGCTGCACCGCATGCGCCTGCAGGTCACCCGGGTCCAGGTCTCGGACGTCACGGAGACCACCGCCGTCGCGCACGGCCGGGTGGAGACCAAGGACGACGCCGCGTTCCAGGGCGAGGAGAAGGTCACCCAGGAGGGCGTCGACGGCGAGCAACGGACGACCTGGCGCGTGACCGTGGTCGACGGCCGCGAGACCGCCCGCGAGCAGGTGGCGAGCACCGTCACGAAGAAGCCCGTCGACGAGCACGTCACCGTGGGCACCAAGCCCCGCCCCGTGGTCGCCGACGGTGGGGTCTGGGACCGGCTCGCCAAGTGCGAGGCGGGTGGCAACTGGGCCATCAACACCGGCAACGGGTACTACGGCGGGCTCCAGTTCAACCCCGGCACCTGGGCTGCCTACGGCGGCCAGGGGCTGCCCCACCAGAACAGCCGCGAGCAGCAGATCGCGATCGCCGAGAAGGTCGTGGCCAAGAGCGGCGGGTACGGCGCGTGGCCCGGGTGCGCCAAGAAGCTCGGCCTCCCGCGCTGAGCACCCCGCCTGAGCAGGCCGACGGGCTGCTGGGACCGGCCGCGATCCGCGAGCTGGCCCAGCAGCTCGACCTGCGTCCCACCAAGACCCTCGGGCAGAACTTCCTCCACGACGCCAACACCATCCGGCGGATCGTCCGCACGGCCGGCGTGCGGCCGGACGACGTCGTGCTCGAGGTCGGCCCGGGCCTGGGCTCTCTCACCCTCGGCCTGCTGCCCGCCGCCGCGCGCGTGACCGCCGTGGAGATTGACCCCCGCCTGGCGGCGCTGCTGCCGGCCACGGTGGCGGCCCGCCGTCCCGACCTGGCCGACCGGCTGACCGTCGTGGAGGCCGACGCGCTGCGGGTGACCGAGCTGCCGGGCCCGGCGCCCACCGCGCTGGTGGCCAACCTCCCGTACAACGTCGCCGTCCCGGTGCTCCTGCACCTGCTGGAGCTGCTGCCGACGCTGGGCAGCGCGCTGATCCTCGTGCAGGCGGAGGTCGCCGAGCGGCTCGCGGCGGCCCCGGGGAGCGACGCGTACGGCATCCCCTCGGTCAAGGCCGCCTGGTACGGCGAGGTCCGGCGCGCGGGCAACGTGGGCCGGCGGGTCTTCTGGCCCGAGCCGAACGTCGACTCCGGCCTGGTGTCGCTCGTCCGCCGGCCACCGCCGCCGGGCGACCGGCGGGCCACCTTCGCCGTGACCGACGCCGCCTTCGCCATGCGCCGCAAGAGCCTCCGCGCCGCCCTGGCCCGCTGGGCCGGGAGCCCGGCGGCGGCGGAGGCGCGGCTCCGGGCGGCCGGCATCGACCCCTCGGCGCGGGGCGAGCAGCTGTCGGTCACCGACTTCGCCCGGCTGGCGGCCACCGACCCGGTGCCGGCGTGACCGTCGTCGTCGCCCGGGCGCCCGCGAAGGTCAACGTCCACCTGGGCGTCGGCCCGCTGCGCGAGGACGGGTTCCACGAGCTGCACACGGTCTACCTGGCGGTGTCGCTGTTCGACACGGTCAGCGTCCGGCCCGGCGAGGGCCTGTCGCTGACCGTCTCCGGCGAGGGGACCGGCGTCGCCGGCGGCCCGGGCGCGGTGCCGGGGGACCGGTCCAACCTCGTCTGGCGCGCCGCCGAGCTGCTGGCCGAGCAGGCCGGCGTCCCCGCCGACGCCGCGCTGGACGTCGCGAAGACCATCCCGGTGGCCGCCGGTCTCGCCGGGGGCAGTGCCGACGCGGCCGCCGCGCTGGTGGCCCTGGACGCCTTCTGGGGGACGCGGGCGGCCCGCGAGGACCTGCTGGCCCTCGCCGCCCGGCTCGGCAGCGACGTGCCCTTCAGCCTGGTCGGCGGGGTGGCCCTCGGCACCGGACGCGGCGAGCAGGTGTCACCCGTCCTCGCCGGCGGGCGGTCGCACTGGGTGCTGGGCATCGCCGGCGAGGGGCTGTCCACGCCCGCCGTCTACGGCGAGCTGGACCGGATGCGGGCCTCCGGCGCGCTGCCGGAGGTGGCCGGGCCGGCGCCCGCGGAGCCGGTGGTCGCCGCCCTGCGCGGGACCTCGCCGACCGACCTCGCCGGGGCGCTGGCGAACGACCTGCAGGCGCCGGCGCTGGCCCTGCGGCCCGACCTCCGCCGCGCCCTGCGGGCGGCGACCGACGCGGGCGCCCTCGCTGCGCTGGTGAGCGGCTCCGGGCCGACCGTGGCGGCGCTGGCCCGCGACGAGGCGGCGGCCGTGCGGCTCGCCGCTGAGCTGGCCGGCGTGGGGGTCTTCCGCACCGTGCGGGCCGTCAGCGGGCCGGTGCCCGGCGCCCGCCTCGTCGCCTAGGCGGCAGGGTCAGCCCGTCCGCGGGCCGAGGTGCGACAGGCCGTCGTAGGCCAGGCCGACCAGGTGGGCGGCGACCTCGCGCTTGCCGGGGGAGCGCGTGTCCAGCCACCACTGGCCGGTGAGCGCGACCATCCCCACCAGCGCCTGGCTGTAGAGCCCGGCGAGGCCCACGGGGTACCCGCGCTCGGCGAAGTGGGCCTCGAGGATGTGCTCGACCTTGCGGGCCACCTCGCCGAGGAGCGAGCCGAACGGCCCTGCTCCGCTGGTGACGGGCGCGTCCCGGGTCAGCACCCGGAAGCCGTCGGTGTCCTCCTCGATGTAGTCCAGGAGCACCAGGGCGGCCCGCTCGAGCAGCTCGCGCGGGTGCCCGGGCTCGGACAGCGCCGTGGTGAACCGCTCGAGCAGCCGGCGCATCTCGCGGTCGACGACGTCGGCGTGCAGGCCCTCCTTGCCGCCGAAGTGCTCGTAGACGACCGGCTTGCTCACCTCCGCCCGCGCGGCGATCTCCTCGACCGACGTGGCGTCGAAGCCCTTGCTGGCGAAGACCCCGCGGCCGACGTCCAGCAGCTGGCGGCGGCGCTCCGGCCCAGACATGCGCACGCGCGAGCGGCCGGCCGGAGCGTTCGCTCCGGCCGGCCGCTCGTTCGGTGCCGGGATGCTCAGCTCGCGGCTGAGGCGGGGACCCGCCGCTTGGCGGCGAGCCGCACCGGGTCGGGCCACTTGACGTTCCAGGCCCAGCCGAGCTTCTCGAAGGCCCAGATCACGCGCGCGCTGATGTCGATCTGCCCGCGCAGCACGCCGTGGCGGGCGCACGTCGGGTCCGCGTGGTGCAGGTTGTGCCACGACTCGCCGGCGCTGAGGATCGCCAGCGGCCAGAAGTTCGTCGCGCGGTCACGGCCGGGGGAGACGAACGGCCGGTCGCCGACCACGTGGCAGACGGAGTTGATCGACCAGGTCACGTGGTGCAGCAGGGCGATGCGCACGAGGCCGGCCCAGAAGAAGGCCGTCCAGGCGCCGGCCCAGCTCGCCGTCACCAGCCCGCCGATGACGGCCGGCAGGAACAGGCTGATGCCGGCCCAGACGACGAACATCTTGTCCGTGCGGACCAGCGCGGCGTCCTTCAGCAGGTCCGGCGCGTAGCGCTCCATGTTCGTCTTGCGCCGCTCGAACAGCCAGCCCAGGTGCGCGTGGAACATGCCCTTGAGCAGCGAGCGCAGGTCCGTGCCGTACCGCCACGGGGAGTGCGGGTCGCCGTCCCGGTCGGAGAAGGCGTGGTGCCGCCGGTGGTCGGCGACCCACTGCACGACCGGGCCCTGGATGGCCATCGACCCGGCCACGGCCAGGGTCAGCCGCAGCGGGCGCTTGGCCTTGAAGGAGCCGTGCGTGAAGTAGCGGTGGTAGCCCACCGTCACGCCGAGCAGGGTGAAGAAGTAAAAGCCGACCGCCAGCCCCACGTCCAGCCAGGAGAGCCCCCAGCCCCAGACGGCCGGGACCACCGCCGCCAGGGCGAGGAACGGCACGACCACGATGACGTAGAGGGTGACGATCTCCAGCACGCTCTTGCGCCGGCCGATCGCGTTGGCCGGCAGCCCGGCGTGCGGCGCGGCGTGGCGCGGAGGAGACGTGGGCCGGGTACGAGCAGGAGCGGACAAGGGGCCTCCGGGGGCGACCGACGGGGGGAACGGCGGGCGCACGTCGGGCCCGGCTGCGTGGCCGTAACCTACGGCACCGTAGGGCGGACGGCGACCCGGCCGGGTCGCCACCGCACGCCACCCGGCGCCGGGCGGGTGCCCCGGCCACCGGCGGGCCCTAGGCTCGCGGGGAGCGCCGGCCGGTCCGGCGCCCCCGGGCCGCCCGCGGGCCCGGGGATGGGGGATGGGGTAATCGGCAGCCCGCCGGCCTTTGGAGCCGTGCAGTCTCGGTTCGAGTCCGAGTCCCCCAGCGAGCACCGCGCCGACGCCGACCGAGGAGTTCCGTGACCCACGCCCAGCCGGTCCCCACCCCCGCCGCGCCGACGGTGGCCGCCGTCGTGGTCCTCGCCGCGGGCCAGGGGACCCGCATGCGCTCCGCCACCCCCAAGGTCCTGCACCCGCTCGGCGGGCGCAGCATGCTCGGCCACGTCCTGGCCGCCGCGTCGCCGCTGGCGGCCGGCGTCACCGTCGTGGTGGTCGGCGCGGGCAGGGAGGCCGTGCGCGACCACCTGGCCCAGGTGGCCCCGGAGGCCCTGCCCGTGGTGCAGGAGGAGCAGCGCGGGTCGGGGCACGCCGCCGCGGTCGCCCTCGCCGCCGTCCCGGACCTCACCGGGCCGGTCCTGCTGGTCAACGGGGACGCCCCGCTCCTGCGGCAGTCGACCGTCGTGCGGCTCGTGGACGAGCACCTCCGCCAGGGGAACGCGCTCACCGTCCTCACCGCCGAGGTCGAGGACCCCACCGGGCTGGGCCGGATCGTCCGCGACGCCGACGGGTCCGTCCGGGCCATCGTCGAGCAGCGCGACGCCACCGAGGAGCAGCGCGCGATCCGCGAGATCAACGCCGGGGTCTACGTCGGCGACGCCGCCGCCGTCCGGTCCGCCCTCGGCCGGATCGACGCCGACAACGACCAGGGCGAGCTCTACTTCACCGACGTCCTGGGCCTGCTGGTCGGGGACGGCGCCCGGGTCGGCGGCGTGATCGCCGAGGACCCCGACGACGTCCTGGGCTGCAACGACCGCGTCGAGCTCGCCGCCCGCCGCCGCACCCTCAACGACCGGGTCCTCGACGAGCTGATGCGCAGCGGCGTCACCGTCGTCGACCCGCTGACGACGTGGGTCGACGTGACCGTCACCGTCGGCCGCGACGCCGTCCTCGAGCCGGGCACGCACCTCCAAGGGATGACCTCCGTCGGTGACGCTGCCCACGTGGGGCCGGACACCACGCTGGTCGACACCGAGGTGGGGGAGGGGGCGTCGGTGGTGCGCGCCCACGCCGTCGGCGCACGGGTCGGCCCGCAGGTCTCCGTCGGCCCCTTCGCCTACCTCCGGCCCGGGACCGACCTCGGTGCCGGCGCGAAGGTCGGGACGTTCGTCGAGACCAAGAACGCGCAGGTCGGGGAGGGGTCGAAGATCCCGCACCTGTCCTACGTGGGCGACGTGACGATCGGCCGCGGCACCAACATCGGGGCGGCCACGGTCTTCGTGAACTACGACGGCGTGGCCAAGCACCACACCACGATCGGCGACCACGCCCGCACCGGTGCCGACAACATGTTCGTGGCGCCGGTCACCGTGGGGGATGGCGCCTACACCGCCGCAGGGTCGGTCATCACCTCCGACGTGCCCCCCGGGGCGATGGCCGTCGCTCGGGCGCAGCAGCGCAATGTGGCAGGCTGGGTACGTCGCCGACGGCCCGGTTCGCCCGCTGCGCAGGCCGCGGAAGCGGCCGAGAACCAGGCCGGGGCACCCCGGGAGGAGTCGTCCGGTCCCTCCCGTGCGGACCACGACAGCTAGGGATACGCGAAGCCGATGAGTGCGATCCGGCAGACGACGAACAAGAGCCTGATGCTCTTCTCCGGTCGGGCCTACCCGGCGCTGACCGACGAGATCGCCGGCCACCTCGGCGTCACGCCGACCCCCACCGCCTCGTACGAGTTCGCCAACGGCGAGCTGTTCGTGCGCTTCGAGGAGTCGGTGCGCGGCTGCGACGCCTTCGTGGTGCAGAGCCACACGGCGCCCATCAACACCTGGCTCATGGAGCAGCTGATCATGGTCGACGCGCTCAAGCGCGCCTCGGCCAAGCGGATCACCGTCGTCGCCCCGTTCTTCCCGTACGCGCGGCAGGACAAGAAGCACCGCGGCCGCGAGCCGATCTCCGCCCGGCTGGTCGCGGACCTGTTCAAGACCGCCGGGGCCGACCGCCTCATGGCCGTCGACCTGCACACCGCGCAGATCCAGGGCTTCTTCGACGGCCCCGTCGACCACCTCTTCGCGATGGACCTGCTGGTCGACGAGGTCAAGCGCAAGTGGGGGCACTGCGACCTGACCGTCGTCTCCCCGGACGCCGGCCGGGTCCGGGTGTCGGAGCGCTGGAGCGACAAGCTCGGCGGCACGCCGCTGGCCTTCATCCACAAGACCCGCGACGTGACGCGCCCCAACGAGGTCGTGGCCAACCGCGTCGTCGGCGAGGTCGAGGGCCGGGTCTGCATCCTGGTCGACGACATGATCGACACCGGCGGCACGATCGTGAAGGCCGCCGACACCCTCTTCGCGCAGGGCGCGGCCGACGTCGTCATCGCCGCCACCCACGGCGTGCTGTCCGGCCCCGCGGTCGACCGGCTCAAGAACAGCCGGGTCAGCGAGGTGCTGATCACCAACACGCTGCCCATCGAGCCGGCGCGCCAGTTCGACAAGCTCACCGTGCTCTCCATCGCCCCGCTGCTGGCCCAGGCGATCAAGGCGGTCTTCGAGGACGGCTCGGTCACGAGCCTCTTCGGCGGCGAGAGCTAGGCGCAGGGCCGCCCTCGCCCCCCGCGCCGCGGGTCCCCGGAGGGCGGCCGCGGCGGATCGCGTATCGTGGGCCGCGTTGCCCGGCGAGGGAGCGGTCCATCCGACTCCGTGATCGACGTGCGTGTGCCCCGCGAGGTGTGCTGCGCCGGTCGCCGGCCCGCAGACCGAATCACCTCCTGAGGAGCACACCACCGTGGCTGACTACCGCCTCGAAGCCGAGACCCGCACCGAGTTCGGCAAGGGCAGCGCCCGTCGCACCCGCCGTGCCGGCCGCGTCCCCGCCGTCCTGTACGGGCACGGCCAGGACGTCGTCCACCTGTCGCTGCCCGCCCGCGAGTTCGCCGCGGCGCTGCGCAACGGCGGCTCCAACGTGCTGCTGACCGTCGTCCTCGACGGCAAGGAGCAGCTCGCCCTGACCAAGGCCGTGCAGCGCGACCCGCTGACCCGCGTGCACGAGCACGTCGACCTGGTCATCGTCCGCCGCGGCGAGAAGGTCACCGTGGACGTGCCGGTGCTGACCGTCGGCGACACCACGGCCGACGTCCTCGTGAGCATCGAGCTGAACACCGTCTCGGTCGAGGCCCTGGCCACCGCCATCCCCGAGTCGATCGAGGTCGACGTCACCGGCCGCGCCGCCGGTGAGGGCGTCACCGCCGGTGCGCTGACCCTGCCCCAGGGCGCGACGCTGATCACCGACCCCGAGGCCCTCGTCGTCAACCTGATGGCGGCGCCCAGCGCCGAGGCCCTCGAGGCCGAGCTGGAGCAGGCCGAGGCCGAGGCCGGTATCGAGCGCGAGGAGTCCGACGAGGCTGCCGAGGGCACCGGCCAGGGCGACGTCGTCCCCGAGCCGCAGGACCAGGGCAGCGGCGAGTCGATGGACTCGGCGGAGAAGTCCGCCGACAACGGCTGAGGCATCCGCTGACCGAGAGCACGAGCCACAGGGGCGCCGGCACCGCCGGCGCCCCTGCGGCGTCCCCGGCGCCGGAGGGGCCGTTCCTGGTCGTCGGGCTGGGCAACCCCGGGCCGGGCTACGCCGGCAACCGGCACAACGTGGGCGCGATGGTCCTCGAGGAGCTGGCGCGCCGGGCCGGGATCAAGCTCGCCCCCGGGAAGGGCGCCCGTGCGCGGGCCGTCTCCGGCGAGGGCCGGCTGGCCGGGCGCCGCGTCGTGCTGGCCCAGCCGCTGACCTACATGAACGAGTCCGGCGGGCCGGTGCGCGGCCTCCTCGACTACCACAAGCTGCCGCCCGAGCAGCTGGTCGTGCTCCACGACGAGCTCGACATCCCCTTCTCCGCCGTCCGGCTCAAGCGCGGGGGCGGCGAGGGCGGGCACAACGGCCTGCGCTCGATCAGCCGGAGCACCGGCACCAAGGACTACCTGCGGGTGCGCGTGGGGATCGGCCGCCCGCCCGGCCGGCAGGACCCCGCCGACTTCGTCCTCAAGGACTTCTCGTCCACCGAGCGCAAGGAGCTCGACCTGCTCCTGGTCGAGGCCGCCGACGCCACCGAGCTGCTGCTCACCTCGGGCCTCGAGGCCGCCCAGAACCAGGTGCACCCCCGCAGCTGACCCGTCCGGGGCGGACCGCGCGGTCCGAACGGGTGAAGCGTGACGCTCCGCATTGACGGTTCTGCTGACTCTCTGTGAGTGTTGCCGCGAATCAGCACCACTAGGTAGCGTGAAGTCGCTGCTCACAGGCTCGGGTCCTCCGGCTCGGGCATCGGGCGACTACGCTGCGTAGCTTCGCTCCGGGGGGACGCATGCTTCTCGACCGCCAGCAGGCGAGCAACGGGGCGGTGATCCTGCCGGGGGCACCGGCAG
Organism: Blastococcus sp. TF02A-35; assembly: GCF_004571075.1. Taxonomy (GTDB): domain Bacteria; phylum Actinomycetota; class Actinomycetes; order Mycobacteriales; family Geodermatophilaceae; genus Blastococcus. The sequence continues at coordinate 80,838 of NZ_SPQP01000005.1, read as the reverse complement.
CGTCCACCGCCGTCGCCCTGCCGCGCCCGCGGTCGCTCGCGCGTCGCTCCGCCCCGTCCTGGGTTCGCTCCTACACCGTCGCGCTGGTCTCGGTGGAGACGCTGGCGGCGGCGGCCGCCGGCGCCGCGGTCCTGGTCGCCCGCACGACCCCGGCGGGCCCCAGCACGGTCCTGTTCTGGGCGGCCCTGGCCCTGGTCGTCGCCTGGCCCGTGCTCCTCGGGTGCACCGGCGCCTACGCCGAGCGGGCGTACGGCACCGGCAGCGACGAGTACCGCCGGGTCGCCCGCGCGGGCTTCCTCCTCCTGGCCATGGCCAGCTTCCTGTCCTACGCGGCCGCCCTGGAGCTGAGCCGCGCGCTCGTCGTCGTCGCCATCCCCGTGCTGACCGCGGTCAGCCTGCTCGTCCGGTACGCGGCGCGCACCCGGCTGCGCAGGCTCCGGGCGCAGGGGCGGTGCACGAAGAAGGTCGTCGTCGTGGGCCGCGGCGGAGCCGTGCTGGAGCTGGTCACCCGGCTGCAGCGCCAGCAGTACGCGGGCCTGGAGGTCGTCGCGGCCGCCGTGACCCCGGCCGACCGCATCCGGGTCGCCGAGCGGGCCGGCGTGCCCGTCGGCGGGCTCGACGACGTGCTGGCCCTCGCCGAGTCGCACGACGCGGACACGATCGCCGTCACCTCGGCCAGCGAGACCGCCGCGCAGTACCTCCGGGAGCTGTCCTGGCAGCTCGAGGGCACCGGCATCGAGCTGCTCGTGGCCCCCGGCCTGATCGAGGTCGCCGGCCCGCGGCTGCACATCCGGCCCTTCGAGGGGCTGCCGCTGCTGTCGGTCGAGGAGCCGTGCTTCGAGGGCTGGCGGCGGGTCGTCAAGGGCGGGGTGGACCGTGCGGTGGCCGCCCTGGCGCTGCTGGTGCTCGCCCCGGCGCTGCTGGTCATCGCCGCCGCCGTCCGGTTCACCAGCGCGGGACCGGTGCTCTACCGCCAGGAGCGGGTGGGGCTCAACGGGCGCACGTTCACGATGCTGAAGTTCCGCAGCATGGTCGTCGACGCCGACCGGCAGCTGGACGCCCTCCGGGCCGACAACATCTCCGACGGGCTGCTCTTCAAGCTCCGCGCCGACCCGCGGGTGACGCCGGTGGGCCGGCTGCTCCGCCGGCTCTCCCTCGACGAGCTGCCGCAGCTGCTCAACGTGCTCGGCGGCTCCATGTCGCTGGTCGGCCCTCGTCCGCCGCTCCCGGCGGAGGTCGCCCGCTACGACCGCTCGGTGAGCCGCCGGCTGCTGGTGAAGCCCGGGCTCACCGGTCTGTGGCAGATCTCCGGCCGCAGCGACCTCTCCTGGGAGGAGTCCGTGCGCCTCGACCTCCGCTACGTGGAGAACTGGTCGATGGCCCTGGACGTGCTGATCCTCTGGAAGACCGGGCGGGCCGTCCTCTCCCGTTCCGGGGCGTACTGACCTGACCCTCCCGGGCGTCACTCGCACGGGTCACGGCCGCCCGGGGATCGGTACCGGCGAGCGCCGGATCGGCGAAGCTCCTGGTGAGAGCGCCTCTGGACGCCCGCCGCAGCGGTGGGCGGGCCGGGGCCCACAGGAACGGACGGAGGCGCCATGCGGATCGCCATGGTGGGCACGCGCGGTGTTCCCGCTCGGTACGGCGGCTTCGAGACCGCCGTCGAGGAGGTCGGCCGTCGGCTCGCCGACCGGGGGCACCGGGTCGTCGTCTACTGCCGGACCGTCCCGGGCCAGGACCGGCCGTCCACGCACCTGGGCATGGAGCTGGTCCACCTGCCCGCGGCCCGCAAGCGGTCCCTGGAGACGCTGAGCCACTCGGCGCTCTCGGTGGCGCACCTGCTGGCCCACCGCACGGACGCAGCGTTCGTCTTCAACGCCGCCAACGCCCCGCTGCTCCCCGCCCTCCGTGCCGCGCGCATCCCGTTCGCCACGCACGTCGACGGGCTGGAGTGGAAGCGGGCGAAGTGGGGCCCGATCGGCCAGCGCTACTACCGCATGGCCGAGTCGCTGGCCGTCCGCTGGTCGGACGCGCTCATCGCCGACGCCCAGGGGATCGCCGACTACTACCGGTCGGAGTTCGGCGTGCCCACCACGCTGCTGGCCTACGGCGCGCCGGTGATCGACCCGAGTACCGAGAAGCTCGTCGAGCTCGGGCTCGAGCCCGGCGGCTACCACCTGGCCGTCGCCCGGTTCGAGCCGGAGAACCACGTCGACGTGATCGTGGACGGCTACCGCCGCAGCGGTGCCACCAAGCCGCTGGTCGTGGTCGGCTCGGCCCCCTACTCCGACGCCTACACCGCCCGGGTGCACCGGCTGGCCGACGACCGGGTGCGCTTCCTCGGCGGCGTCTGGGACCAGGAGCAGCTCGACCAGCTGTACGCGCACGCCTACACCTACCTGCACGGCCACTCCGTGGGCGGCACCAACCCCTCGCTCCTGCGGGCGATCGGTGCCGGCACCGCCGTCCTGGCCTACGACGTCGACTTCAACCGCGAGGTCGTCGCGGACTCGGGCCGGTACTTCGGCAGCCCCGCCGACGTCGCGGCGCTCGTGGACGCCGCCGAGGCCGACCCCCGGTCGGTGCGGCGGGCGGGCCTGCGGGCGCGCGAGCTGGCCAAGGGCTACGACTGGGACGACGTCGCCGCGGGCTACGAGCAGCTCGCCCGCCGGCTGGCCGGCCGGCACGTGCCGAGCCGGCGTCCCTCCGGCCGGCGCTTCCCGCCCCCGACGTCGGTGCCCGCCCCGGTGCCCTTCCCGCGGGCGGCGGAGGACCGCGAGGTCGCCGGCCGGCGCCCGGCGCCGGACGCCATCCCCTTCCCGGGCGCCCAGCAGTGACCGTCGCCGGTACCGCCCGGCCGCCGTCGGCCGCGACCGAGAGCCTCCGGACGACCATCGGCCGCCTGGCCGCCGCGCAGAAGGGTGCGCAGGGCGCCCCGGCCTACTCGCGGTTCGTGAACCGCCGGGCCGGCCGGGTCCTCGCCGCGCTGGCCTTCCACGCCCGGCTGACCCCGAACGCGGTGACCGGGGTCAGCGCCGTCGCCACCTTCACCGGGATCGCGCTGCTCGCCCTCGTCCCGCCGTCGTGGGCGCTCGGTGCGGCGGTCACCGCCTGCCTGGCCCTCGGCTACGCGCTCGACGCCGCGGACGGCCAGCTGGCCCGTCTGCGCGGGGGCGGGTCCCCGGCCGGGGAGTGGCTCGACCACATGGTCGACGCGGTCAAGACCGTGACGCTGCACCTCGCCGTCCTGGTCGGGCTCTACCGCTTCGAGACCGTCGACCGCGGTGCCCTGCTGCTCCTGCCGCTCGGCTTCGCCGTCGTGGCCGTCGTCCACTTCTTCGCGACCCTCCTGAACGAGGCCCTCCGGACCCAGCACGGGGTGCGGACCCGGTCCACCGCGGACGCGGGCCGGCCGAGCGTGCTGCGCTCGCTCCTGGTCGTGCCCACCGACTACGGCCTGCTGTGCTGGGTCTTCGTGCTCCTCGGGGCGCCCGCGGTCTTCCTGGGCGTCTACGGCTTCCTGTTCGCTGCCACCGCCGCCTACCTGGCCCTCGCCGTGGTCAGGTGGTTCAACGAGATGGGACGGCTGACCGCATGACCGGACCGAACGCTCCCTCCGGCGGGGCCCCGGCCCCCGGGCGACGCCGGCTGCTGGCCGCCGCCGCCGTCGCGGGTGCCGTCCTCGCCCTGCTGCTGGGCTGGGCCCTGTGGCCGGGCGGCGACGGCGACCGCGCGTCGGAGGCCTCGGCCACGTCGACCTCGCCGTGGACCCAGCCCCCGGCGCCCCCGACCCCGGAGCCGGCCGGTCCCACCGACGTCGTCGACGAGGCCCCGCCGTCCCTGGACGCCGTCGGCCTGGACGAGACGGCCGCGGTCGGGAACGGGATCACCGCGGAGGTCACCGGTATCGAGGCGATCGAGGGTACCGCGGTCGGCCCCGGCAACATCGCCGGTCCGGCCCTGCGGGTCACCGTGCGCATCGAGAACGGGACCGGTGCGCCGGTCTCGCTGGACGCCGTGGCGGTCGACCTGGCCTACGGCGAGGACCTGACGCCGGCCTCCCCGCTCGACGACCCGTCGCGGAGCCCGTTCTCCGGCTCGGTCCCCGCCGGCGAGGACCGGGAGGGCACCTACGTGTTCACCGTGCCCGAAGGTGCGCGTGACGCGGTGACCATCCAGGTCGGCTACCAGGCCGGCGCACCGTTCCTCGTCTTCAGGGGGTCCGCCGGCTGACGCAGGCCGGCAGGTTCTCACCCGAGCGGGGTCCCAGCATCTGCTGGGGCCCCGCTCGTCGTTCACCGCACCCTGCGCGAGCGGCTACGCATAGTCACTTTTTACGCGTGTCGTGCCGCTGACCTGCGCTGATCACACCTTCGGGGGATCACGCAGCGTGTTCGGTCACGCCTAGTGTTCACCGGCCGGTGGATGGACGCCGGTGCCATGTGTGCGCGAGCGGGGGAACACGAATGTCTGCACGGGTCGAGCTGTCGCCGAGGAGGCTCCTGGCGGGGCTGTTGGGTCTGCTGCTCTTCGCAGGGGTGCTGGGGGGTCTGGCCCCCACCGCCGCGCGTGCCGACTCCGCGCCGCTGGACCCGCGCAACCCGGCCACGCCGACCACGGTCACCGCCGACCCGCTGCCCACCGTGCAGATCAACGGCGTCGCCTGGTCCCAGGTCGTCGTCGGCAACACCGTCTACGTCGCCGGCAGCTTCTCCACGGCCCGCCCGGCCGGGGCCGCTCCCGGGACGCAGGAGACGGTCCGCAACAACCTGCTGGCCTACGACATCCGGACCGGTGCGCTGGTCCGCAGCTTCGCCCCCGACCTCAACGGCCAGGCGCGCGTCGTCGCCGCCTCCCCGGACGGCTCGCGGATCTACGTCGGCGGTGACTTCACCCGCGCCGACGGCCAGGCCCGCAGCCGGGTCGCCGCCTACAGCACCGCGACCGGCGCGCTCGTCCCGGAGTTCCGGCCGGCCGTCACCGGGCAGGTGCGGGCGATCGCCGCGACGAACAGCACCGTGTACCTGGGCGGCAGCCTGACCGCCGTCGGCTCGGTGAGCCGCAGCCGCCTGGCCGCGGTCTCGGCCGCCAACGGTGCGCTGCTGCCCTGGGCGCCCGTGCCCGGGGTCGGCCCCACCACCGGCAACCGCGACGGCAACAAGAACACCAGCACCGACGTCTTCGCCCTCGTGGTGACCGGCGGCGGCTCGCAGGTCGTGGCCTCCGGCCGGTTCCACACCCTGAACGGCGTCCGGTCCACCGGCGTCGGCGCCCTCGACCCCGTCTCGGGCGCGACGCGCACGTTCGCGGTCAACCAGCTGATCACCAACCAGGGCGTCAACTCCGCGATCTACAGCCTGAGCACCGACGGCACGACCGTCTACGGCACCGGCTACGACTACTTCGGGCCGGGCAACCTCGAGGGCACCTTCGCGGCCGACGCCAACGGCGGCCGGGTGCAGTGGTTCAACGACTGCCGCGGTGACACCTACTCCGCGTTCGCCACCGGCGGCGTGGTGTACCAGGCGACCCACGCGCACAACTGCTCGAACATCGGCTCCTTCAAGGAGTACGACCCCCAGATCTTCAAGTACGGCACGGCCGTCAGCCGCACCGCCGTCGGGATGGTCGGCGAGGTCACGCTGCGCAACAGCACCGAGACCAACGTCCGCAAGCAGCCGGCGCCGGCGGTGCTCCCGTGGTTCCCCAGCTTCACCGCGGGGACCGTCACGAAGCAGTACCAGGCCGGCTGGTCGGTCACCGGCAACGACTCCTACGTCGTCTACGCCGGTGAGTTCCCGAAGGTGAACGGCACCGCCCAGGAGGGCCTGGTCCGGTTCGCCTCGCCGACCATCGCCCCGAACAAGGTCGGCCCGACCTTCGACCGCGCTGCAGCGACTGCGACCGTGCTCGGCGCCGGCACCGTGCGCGTGGCCTGGCTGGCCGCGCACGACATGGACAACGAGAACCTGACCTACCGGGTGTACCGCGACGGCGACACCTCCGCGCCGGTCGCCACCCTCACCCGCCCGTCGGAGTGGTGGAACCGGGCGATGCTCGGCTGGACCGACCGCAAGGTCGCGGCGGGCACGCACACCTACCGCGTCACCGTCTCCGACCCGGCCGGCAACGAGGCCAGCACCGCCTGGACCTCCGTGGACGTCGCCACCGGCGGCGGCACGACCCGGCCCTACACCGAGCTCGTCCGGGCCGACGGCGCCATCACGCACTGGACGCTCGGCGAGCGGTCCGGCAGCACGGCGTACGACCAGGCCGGCGGCATGGACCTGCCGCTGAACGCCGGCGTCACCGCCGGGGTGGGCGGCGCCATCGCCGGCGACTCCGACACCGCCGTCTCCTTCAACGGGCGGACCGACGGGTTCCTGGCCACCCAGACGCCGATCGGCGCTCCGCAGGAGTTCAGCGCGGAGATGTGGTTCCAGACCTCGACCCGCACGGGCGGGCGCATGTTCGGCTTCGGCAACTCGAACAGCTCGACGCTGAGCACCCACCACGACCGGATCGTCTACATGGATGTGAACGGGCGGCTGACCTTCGGCGTCTGGCCGTCGGAGAACCGGACGATCACCACCTCCCGGGCCTACAACGACGGCCGCTGGCACCACGTCGTCGTCAGCCTGAGCAAGAGCGGGCAGTCGCTCTACGTCGACGGCGCGCTGGTCGGCACGCGCACCGACACGACGCAGGCGCAGCACAACTCCTACGGCTACTGGCGGCTGGGCGGTGACACCAGCTGGTCCGGTGGCACCCACATGGCCGGCCGGATGGACGAGGTCGCCCTCTACCCGAAGGCGCTGTCGGCCTCCCAGGTCGCCTCGCACTACCGGCTCGGCACGACCGGGTCGACCGGCAACCTGCCCCCGACCGCCGCGTTCACCTCGGCGACCTCGGGCCTCACGGTGGCCTTCGACGGCGCCACCTCCCGGGACGCCGACGGCACCGTGCGGACCTACGCCTGGAACTTCGGGGACGGCTCGACCGGCACCGGGGTCAAGGCCAGCCGCACCTACGCGGCGCCGGGCACGTACCCGGTGACGCTGACGGTGACCGACGACCGGGGCGCCACCGCCCAGACGACGGCCTCCGTGACGGTGTCGGCCACGCCCAACGTGGCGCCGACGGCTGCCTTCGGCAGCTCGGGCACCGGGCTGGCCGTCGACTTCGACGGCTCCACCTCGTCGGACTCCGACGGGTCGGTCGTCTCCTGGGCGTGGGAGTTCGGTGACGGGCGGACCGGCACCGGCAGGACGGCGTCGCACACCTACGCCAAGGCCGGCTCCTACGCGGTGACCCTCACGGTCACCGACGACGACGGTGTGCCCTCGACGGTGACGCAGACGATCGCGGTCAGCGACTCCACGGCCCCGCCGGCCATCGCGTCCGACGCGTTCGGCCGCACGGTGACCGACGGTCTGGGCACCGCCGACGTCGGCGGTGCCTGGAAGATGGCCGGCCCGGCAGCGGTGGCCGACGGCGTGGGCCGCCTGCGGCTGACGCCTGGCTCGTCGACCTCGGCCTACCTGACCGCGGTGTCCAGCACGGACGTGGCGGTGCAGGCGGCGTTTTCCACGGAGGCCATGCCCACCGGCGGCGGTGCCTACGGCTACCTCGCCGCGCGGCGGATGACGGCTGCGGACTACCGGGCGTCGGTCAAGGTCACCTCCACCGGCAAGGTCGTGCTGGGCCTGTCCCGGCTGGTGGCCGGCCAGGAGACCAAGCTGACCGCCGTCGAGCTCGCCGGGGTGACCTACAAGGCGGGTGGGTCGCTGCTGGTCCGCCTCGACGCGGCGGGCACCGGGACGACCGTGCTCAACGCCAAGGCCTGGCTGCAGGGCACGCCCGAGCCGGCCGACTGGCAGACCACCGCCAGTGACAGCACCGCGGCCCTCCAGGGCCCCGGCGGGGTCGGCGTGGCGGCGTTCCTGTCCGGCTCGGCGACCGCACCGCTGGACGTGCGCGTCGACGACCTGTGGGCCGGTGCCTCCGGGTCCGGGCCGAACGGTGCCGAGCCGGCCAACCTGGCCCCGACGGCGGCCTTCCAGCCGGTGACGTCCGGCCTGTCGGTCTCGGTCGACGGGTCGGCCTCGGCCGACCAGGACGGCTCGGTGGCCGGCTACGCGTGGGACTTCGGCGACGGCCGGACCGCCACCGGGCGGACGGCGTCGCACACCTACGCGGCGGCGGGCACCTACCAGGTGTGCCTGACCGTGACCGACGACGACGGTGCCACCGGGACCGTCACCCGCGCCGTGACCGTGTCCGCGCCGGCGCCCCAGCCCGACCCCGGCACCGAGGCCCCGCCCCTGGCGGCGGACGCCTTCGGCCGCGCGGTGGCCGAGGGTCTGGGCACCGCCGACGTGGGCGGCGCCTGGACGATGGCCGGCCCGGCGTCGGTGGCCGACGGCGTTGGCCGCCTGCGGCTGGCCGTCGGGGCGTCGACCTCGGCGTACCTGACCGGGGTGCAGGCCGGCGACGTGGCCGTGCAGACGGCGTTCTCCCTGGACGCCATGCCGACCGGCGGTGGCGCCTACGGCTACCTGGCCGCCCGCCGGGTGACCGCTGCGGACTACCGCGCCTCGGTCAAGGTCACCTCCACCGGCAAGGTCGTGCTGGGCCTGTCCCGGCTCGAGGCCGGCAAGGAGACCAAGCTGACCGCCGTCGAGCTGGCCGGGGTGACCTACCGCCCGGGTGCCTCGCTGCTGGTCCGCCTGGAGGCCACCGGCAGCGGGACCACCGTGCTGAACGCCAAGGCCTGGCTGCAGGGCACCCCGGAGCCGGCTGCCTGGCAGACCACCGCCAGCGACAGCACCGCGGCCCTGCAGGGCCCCGGCGGGGTCGGCGTGGCGGCGTTCCTGTCCGGCTCGGCCACCGCGCCGATGGAGATGCGGGTCGACGACCTTTGGGCCGGCCCGGCCGGTACCGCGCCGAAGGCTCCCCCCGCGGGGTGACGAGCCCCGTCCGCAGGGGTCACACCGGCCCTGGTCGCTGACAAGCTGGGACAGCCCCGTTCCTCGCGCTCCCGAGCGCCCGGGACGGGGCTGACCCGTCGGTGCAGCCCGCGCCGCGCCGAGCGGAAGGACCCGACGATGAGGACGTCCCTCGCCGCTGCGCCGGCGACGGACACCGGTCGCTCCGGTCTCTGGGCGAACGTGCGGCGGAGCTCCGGGGCCAAGCTCGTGGTGCTCCCGGTGTCGGCCCTGCTCGGGATCGTCCTCACCCGCGTCGTCATCGAGTCCTACGGCGAGGCCGCGTTCGCGCAGTACGGGCTGCTGGTCGCCATCGGCGCCCTGCTCCCGTTCGCGGACCTCGGCATGTCGGCGGCGGTGATGAACGCCGTCGCGGCCAGCCGCGACCCCGCCTCCGACGGGCACGTCCACCGCGTGCTCGTCACCGCGACGCGCGCCCTGCTCGGTTCGGCCGCGGTCCTCGCCGCAGTCGCCGTCACCCTCTGGGCCCTCGACCTGTGGCCGGTGCTCCTGGGGGAGGGCCTGCTGCCGCAGGAAGGGCCGGCGGCCGCCACGCTGTGCCTGCTGCTCATCGCGGCCGCGATGCCCGTGGGGGTCGGCCAGCGGATCCTCACCGGGCTGGGCCGCAACCACGTCTCGATCCTGGTGCTGGGCGCGCAGACCCCGGTGGTGCTGGCCGTCGTGGGGCTGCTCGTCTGGTGGGACGTCGCGGCGGGGGCGGGGATCGCCGTCGTCGCCTACGCGGTGACGCTGCTGCTGTCGGTCGTCCTTACCCTCCTCGCCGCCCGGGAGGTGCACCCCGTCCTCGGCCGGGCCGTGCGCGACGCGGTGCGGCTGCGGACGGTGCGCGGCGCGCGCGTCATGGACGTCGCCTGGCCGATGCTGGTCCAGATGCTGGCGCTGCCGCTGGCGATGCAGAGCGACCGGATCGTGCTCAGCCACCGCAGCGGCACCTCGGTGCTGGCCGAGTACAACCTGGCCGCGCAGATGTTCACCCCGGTCTGGGCGGTGGTGAGCGCCGGCGGGATCACGCTGTGGTCCTCGTTCGCCCGCGCCCGGGCCCGGGGCCAGGCGGTGTCACCCATGTCGACGGCGCTGGCCTTCGCGGCCGCGGCCGCCGCCATGGCCACGGCGGTGGCGCTGGCCTCGCCCCTCCTCGCGCAGCTGGCCTCGGGCGGGGCCATCACCCTGGGGCTCCCGCTGGTCCTGGCCTTCGTCCTCCTCATGACGCTGCAGGGCCTGAAGTACCCGCTCGGCATGGCGATGACCGATGCCGCGGGCCTGCGGTTCCAGGCGGCGATGGTCGTGCTGATGCTGCCGGTCAACGTCGGCCTGTCGTGGTGGCTGGCCGGCCCGCTGGGCGCCGTCGGCCCGGTCCTCGGCTCCGTCGTCGGCGTCGCGGTGTTCCAGTGCCTGGCCAACGCCTGGTACGTCCGCCGGCACCGGCAGGCCGTCGTGGAGGCCGTCGTGGAGGGCGCAGCGTGAGCCCGGCACCCGCGGACCAGGGCGGCCGGCTCGGGCTGGTCGTCGTCAACTACGGCTCGGCGCACCTGGTCGAGCAGAACCTGGGGCGGCTGGACCTCTCCGCCGTGCCGGTGCACGTCGTCCTCGTCGACAACTTCTCCGGCGAGGCCGAGCGCGAGGCGGCCCGGTCGCTGGCCGACGCGCACGGCTGGCAGTTCCTGCCGCTGGCGGGCAACCGGGGGTTCGGCGGCGGGGTCAACGCCGGGGTGGCGGCGGCGCGCGACGCCGGCTGCGCCGTCTTCCTCATGCTCAACCCGGACGCCACGACCACCCCCGCCGTGCTCGACGAGCTGCGCCGGGAGTGCCTGCGCCGTCCCACGGCCCTGGTCTCGCCCCGCGTGCTGCGACCCGACGGCTCGGTCTGGTTCGACGGCGCGCTGCTGGACCTGGCCGACGGCGCGACCCGCAGGGGTGGACCGGCCGCGCTGGGCGACCCGCCCGCGGGCACGCAGCCGTGGGTCACCGGCGCCTGCCTCGCCGTGCATCGGGAGATGTGGGACCGGCTCGGCGGCTTCGACGAGTCCTACTTCCTCTACTGGGAGGACGTCGACCTCAGCCGCCGGTGCCTGCAGGCCGGGGGAGAGCTGGTCGTCCGCGAGGACCTGGTGGCCCACCACGACGTCGGCGGCACCCAGGAGACCGGCCGGGGGCGGGCCAAGTCGGCCCTCTACTACCGCTACAACTGCCGGAACCGGCTGGTGTTCGCCGCCCGCCACCTCTCCCGCGCGCAGCAGCTGTCCTGGGTGCGCCGCACGCCGGTCGCCACCCGCGACGTCCTGCTGCGCGGCGGCCGGCGCCAGCTGGTGCGCCGGCCGGGGCTCGCGCTCGCCGCCGCCCGCGGCAGCGCGGAGGGCCTGCGGTCCGTCGTCGCGGCGCTCGTCCGGCGTCCCGCCGCGGCGGCCGGTGACCGGGTCCTGGTGGTCCACCCGGGAGCCGAGCTCTACGGGTCCGACCGCATGCTCGCCGAGTCGGTCGCCGGCCTCGTCGACCGCGGCTGCCGGGTCACCGTGGCGCTGCCGGGAACCGGGCCGCTGGTCGCCGTCCTCGAGGGCCTCGGTGCCGAGGTCGTCACCTGCCCCATGCCCGTCGTCCGGAAGTCGGCGCTCTCGCCGCGCGGCGCCCTGGCCCTGCTGGGCGACGTCGTCCGCGGAACGCTCCCGGCCGTCCGGCTGCTGCGCCGGCGGGGGACGGCAGGGGTGTACGTGAGCACGCAGATCATCCCGCTGTGGGCACCGCTCGGCCGGCTCCTCGGGCGCCGGGTGACCACGCACGTGCACGAGGCCGAGGGGGCCGCCCCCCGCGTGCTGCGCCTGCTGCTCGCGCTGCCGGTGGTGCTGGCCGACCGGATCGTCCTCAACAGCAGGTACAGCCGCGACGTCCTGCTCGGCTCGCTGCCGGGCGCGCTCGCGCGGTACGCCGCGCGCCGGGCGACGGTCGTCTACAACGGGGTCGCCGGCCCGCAGGGCTCGCCCGCCCGGCGGCAGGTCGCCGACGGGCTGCGGCTGCTCTACGTCGGACGCCTCTCGCCCCGCAAGGGACCGCACGTGGCGCTCGGCGCGCTGGCCGAGCTCCGCGACCGCGGCGTGCGCGCCGAGCTGACGCTGGCGGGGTCGGTGTTCCCCGGCTACGAGTGGTACGAGGCCGAGCTGCGGGCCACGGCCGCCGGGCTCGGCCTCGCCGACGCCGTCCGGCTGCCCGGCTTCGTCCCGGACGTGTCCGGGGTGCTCGCCGACGCCGACGTCGTCCTCATCCCCTCGCTGCAGGACGAGCCGTTCGGCAACACCGCGGTGGAGGCGGTGCTCGCCGCGCGCCCCGTGGTGGTCAGCGCGACCAGCGGGCTGCGCGAGGCGGTCGACGGGCTCGGCTCGGCGCAGGCCGTGCCCCCGGGCGAGCCGGCCGCGCTGGCCGACGCGGTCGAGCGGGTCGCCGGCGCGTGGGCGACCTACGCGCGGGACGCGCTGGCCGACGCCGCCGAGGCCGGCCGCCGGTACGACGTCGACCGCTACCGGAGCGACATCGCCGCGATCGTGCTCGACAGGGAGACGCCGTGACCGCACAGCCCACCACCCCGACGGCCGTCACCGTCGCCGTCCTGACCTTCCGGCGGCCCGAGGACCTCGAGGCCGTCCTGCCGCTGCTGGTGCGGCACGCGGCGGAGGTGCGCGCCCCGGGCTGCGCCGCCGAGGTGCTGGTCGTGGACAACGACGCCGAGGGCAGCGCGCGGGAGGTCGTGCGCCGGTTCGAGGCCGACGGCGTGCGCTACGTCGTCGAGCCCACCCCGGGCATCGCCGCGGCCCGGAACCGGGCGCTCGCCGAGGCGCAGGCCTCGGACGTGCTCGTCTTCATCGACGACGACGAGCGGCCGCACGACGGCTGGCTCCGCCACCTGCTCGACACGTGGCGGGGCACCGGCGCCCAGGCCGTGGCCGGTGCGGTCGTCTCCGAGGTGAGCGGCGAGGTGGACGCCTGGGCGCGGGCCGGGGACTTCTTCCGCCGGCGGCGGCTGCCCACCGGGACGCGCATCGACGTCGCGGCGACCAACAACCTGCTGCTGGACCTGTCCTTCGTCCGCGGCCACGGGCTGCTCTTCGACGAGCGCTTCGGGCTGAGCGGGGGGAGCGACACCCTCTTCACCCGCCGGCTCGTCGCCGACGGCGGCCTGCTGGTGTGGTGCGACGAGTCCGTCGTCACCGACCGGGTGCCGGCCGAGCGGCTGACCCGCGAGTGGGTGCTGCGCCGGGCGTTCCGCTCGGGCAACTCCTCGTCGCGGGTCGACGTCGTCCTGGCGCGGGGCCGGGGCGCCCGGGCGGCGGCACGGGTGCGCGCGGTGGTCCGGGGCTCCCTCCGGCTGGCCGGGGGCGGCGCCCGCTGGGTGCTCGGCGCCGTGCTGCGGGACGAGCTGCACGCGGCCCGCGGGCTGCGGACCGCGGCCAGGGGCTCGGGCATGCTGGCCGGGGCCGGCGGGGTCGTCTACCAGGAGTACCGCCGGGCCTGAGCGGGGCGGACCTACCGGCGGGCCCGCCGGTAGACCTCCACGTGCGCGGCGGCGGCGCCGTCCCACTCCCGCCGCGACAGGTCCGGGCGCGGTGCCCGTGGCTCCGCCCGCAGCGCGGCGAGCGCGTCCCGCAGCACCTCGGCGGTCAGGTCGCCCTGGTACCGGTGCACCCAGCCCGGGCCGACCTCCGCGGCCAGGTCGGCGGTCACCTCGTTGTCCGGCACCAGCACCGGCCGGTCGAGGGACAGCGCCAGCAGCGCGGCGCCGGAGTTGTGCATGTCGCGGTAGGGGAGGACCACGAGCTCGGCCTCCGTGACGGCGGCGACCAGCTCGGCGTCGTCCAGGTGGCGCAGGGTCAGCCGCACCCGCTCGTCGGCACCGGCGGCGGCCCGCAGCTGCTCGCCGGTCTCCGGCGAGTCCGGCGCGCCGGCGACGTGCAGGCTCAGCCCGGGGTCGTCCGCCGCGGTGAACGCCCCGACCAGCCCCGGCACGTTCTTGTAGGAGCGGACGAGCCCGGCGAACACCAGGTGCCCCGGCCGCGAGGCCTGGTGCGGGTGCTGCTCGAACCAGCCCCGGTAGTGCCCGTGCACCACGGTCGCGCCCCACACGCCCTCGGTCGCGGGCGTCCGGTCGTTGAGCCGGATGTGCGCGGAGGTGCGCCGCTCCGCGCGGCGCAGCAGCCAGGCCGCCGCGCCGGAGCGCTCCTGGTGGGGGCGCAGGTTGTGCACCGTGCGGACGACGGCCGTGCGCCGCAGGCGCAGCCGCAGCAGGAGCGCCGCGAACAGCAGCCGGCGGACGGCGGTGCGCAGCGGGCCGTTGCCGCTGACCAGGATCTCCGGCCAGTGCACGTGGAAGACGTCGTAGCGGCCGGTCAGGGCGCGGCGCCACGAGAACGTCCGGACCTCCAGCCCGGGCACCTCGGCGAGCGCGTCGCGCAGCATCACCAGGTAGGGGTTGGTCGTCGGGCGGGGCTCCGGGAAGGACTGGAGCACACGCAGCGGTCGGTCCACGGTCGCCTATGCTCACACGCTGTGCGTCCCACGTTGCACAACCGCGCACGCGTGTACGACAGCGTGCGCAGCGCACACCTCGAGCGGGCCCACCAGCTGGCTCCCGCGAGCATCCTCTACCGCCGGCACCGCTACGACTTCGACCCCGCGCTCGCCGAGGGGCTGGACCTGCACCGCGGCGGTCTGCTGCGCACCACGGTGACCCTGCTGCGGTCGAGGCTGGCGTCCCTGGAGGTCAACGAGCCGCTGCTGCGCCCGAGCGTCGTCCGGACCGCCGTCCTGGTGGCCGTCGCACGCGCGGCCGCGGGGCTGCGCCGCCGGGAGCTGGTGCTCACGACCTACGCCATCGAGAACCGCGACCCCTTCGGCGCCGTCCCGGCCTCCGGCCCGCGGGCGCGGGCGAGGGCGGCGGTGGACCGGGCCGCGGGCCGCTACGTGGCCCGCCGGCTGGACCGCGTCGCCTTCGGCACCGGTGCGGCCCAGGAGCTGTACGGGGCGCTGCTGGCCGACGAGCTGGCGGGCGCCGAGCGCGCGCTCGTCCCGGCGCTCTCGTCGCCGTGCGGCTGCCCCTCCGGCAGCGGCCAGGAGGACGGGCGGGTGCTCTTCCTCGGCGCGCTGACCGACCGGAAGGGCGTGCCGCAGCTGCTGGCCGCCTGGCCGGAGCTCCTCGCGCGCCGGCCGGGCGCCCGGCTCACCGTCGTCGGCTCGGGACCGCTGGAGGCGGAGGTCGCCGACCTGGCGGCCCGCGAGCCCGGCGTCGAGCTGGTGGTCGGGCCGCCGCGGGCCCGGGTGCACGAGCTGCTGCGGGCGGCGTCGGTCCTGGTCCTGCTCTCCCAGCGGACGCCCGTCTGGCGGGAGCAGGTCGGGCTGCCGATCGTGGAGGCGCTGGCCCACGGCTGCACGGTCGTGACGACCGACGAGACCGGGCTGGCCGGCTGGCTGGCCGACCACGGGCACGAGGTGCTGGCGCCGGACGCACCGCCGGCCGAGGTGGCCGCCGCGGTCGCCGGTGCGCTGGACCGGCGCCGGTCCCCGGAGTCGGTGCTGGCCGACCTGCCCGGAACCGACGGCCGGCTCGACGCCGACGCCTGGCTCTCCGCGCCGCGCGCCTGACCGGCCCGACGGCCTCAGCCGGCGGCCGGCCGTCCGGGGCGCGCCGCTCCCAGGCCGAGCAGGACGGCGAACAGGACGGCGGTCGACGTCCACTCGAGCGTGTCGAAGGCCGCGAACATCAGCACGAGCGCGAGGAGACCCGGGCGGGTGCTGCGGTCGCCCCGGAGCAGCCCGGCCAGGACGGCCGCCACGAGGAGCGCGACGCCGACGAGGCCGGCCAGCGCGAAGGTGGTGACGAGCTGGTTGTCCACGGCGAAGAACCCGTCCTGCTGGAGCAGCCCGTCGGCGTACAGGACGCCGAGCGACCCCTCGCCGCTGCCCAGCAGGATCTCGGGCAGCGGCCGGTCGGACAGCCGGCCCACCGCCTCCAGCGCGCCGAGCCGGTGGGTCAGCGACCCGGTGCCCTCCAGGGAGGCCAGCAGCGGGACCTCGGAGACGCCGCTGACGAGGATGCCGACGACGCCGGCGAGGCCGAGCAGGACCCGGCCGGCGGCACCGGTGCGCGAGGCACCCGGCCACACGGCGGCGGCGACCACGCCGACGACCAGCACGGCCGCGGCGCTCCGGCTGCCGGAGAGCACGACGCCGCCGGCGAACGCGCAGGTAAGGGCCAGCCGGGCCCACAGCGGCAGCCGGCGCGCCCCGACCGCGAGCGCCGCGGCGACGGCCATCAGCGTCCCGAAGGGGATGGGGTGGGCCATCGTGCCGGTGGTGCGGCCACCGAGCGAGGGCAGCAGGTTGTTCTCGTCGAACAGCGACCCGGCCTCGCCCAGCAGGCCCCACGGCGCGGGCAGCCCCAGGAAGGCGCTGGCCGCCGCGAACCCGAGCTGCACCAGGGCGAGGGCGAGCACGGCGCCGACGAGGACGTCCCGGTCCTGCCGCGAGCAGAAGGCCGCGAGCAGGCAGCAGGCGGCCAGCAACGCGGTGAGGAGGACGCCCTCGACCAGGTCGGGCAGCGTCCCGTGGTGCGCCGTCGAGAGCACCGCGCAGGTGCCCGACAGGAGCAGCAGGACCGCCGGCGCCGACCAGCGGAGCCGCGTCGCGTGCAGGCAGACGACGCCCAGGACGGCGACGAGGGCGACGCCGAGGAGCGCCCACTCGCGGTTGGTCGACAGTCGGGCGGTCGGCACGAAGGTGACGACGGCCAGCACGGCGGCCAGGACGGTGCTCGGCCTGCCGAGCAGCCCGGGGTGCTGCGGCGCGGCCGACCGGGCGTCGGGCCGGTCGGCGAGCAGGGCGCCCGGCGTCGTCACCGGTCCAGTGTGCGGGGCGCCGGAGGTGTCCCCGGAGGCCTCCGCGCACGACTCATCCCTCCGGGTGAGAGCGCTGGGTGAGCGTTCGGCGCCTGGGTAGCGTCGCCGCGACGGTCGTCCGTCACCGTCGGTCACCGCCCGCGCCCCGAGGAGAACCATGAGCCTGTCCGTCTTCCTCGGGACGCTCCGGCGCAGGTGGTCCCTCCTGCTCGCCGGTGTGCTCGTCGGGCTGACGGTGGCCGGGATCGGCTCGCTGACGGCCGAGCGGCTCTACACCGCCGAGTCGCGCCTGTTCTTCGCGCTCGAGTCCGGGAACTCCGCGGGGGACCTCGCGCAGGGCTCCAACTACCTGCAGGGCCAGGTCACCTCCTTCGCCCTCCTGGCCGAGACGCCGACGGTGCTCGGCCCGGCCGGCGAGGCCCCGGACGTGGCCGCCACCGGCTCGCTGGCCGGCCAGGTGACCGCGACCGTCGTCCCGGACACGGTGATCGTCGCGATCACCGCGACGGACCCCTCGGCCGACCGGGCCGCGGCGATCGCCAACGCGGTGGCGACCCAGCTGGAGCGGGCGGTCCTGGACCTCTCGCCGGTGGGCGAGGACGGCTCGCCCTCGGTGCGCGCCGACACGGTGGCGCCGGCGAGCGTGCCGTCCGCCCCCGTGTCCCCGCGGACCTCGCTGAACCTGGCCGTCGGCCAGCTGGCCGGCCTGCTCGCCGGCTGCGTCGCGGCCCTCCTGCGCGACCGCCTCGACAACCGCGTGCGTGACACCGGGGTCGTCGCCGAGCTGACCAGCCTCCCCGTCGTCGGCAGCATCCCCACCCGCCCGGCGGGCTCCACCCCGGGAGCGGTCGTGGACGCCGACCCCAGCGGTGTGGTCGCCGAGGCCTTCCGGCAGCTGCGCACCAACCTGCAGTTCGTCGGCGTCGGTGACGGGGACCGCGAGGGTGGCCGGGTCACCGCGATCACCTCGTCGCGACCGGGGGAGGGGAAGTCCACGGTCGCCGTGGACCTGGCCGCCGCGCTGGCCGAGACCGGTGCCCGCGTGCTCCTGGTCGACGCCGACCTGCGCCGCCCGGCGATCGCCGAGCGGCTGGGGCTCGAGGGGGCTGCCGGTCTCACGACGGTCCTGCTCGGCCGGGCCGGGCTTCCCGACCTCGTGCAGGAGTGGGGCACCAGCGGGCTGCACGTGCTCACGGCCGGGCCGGTCCCGCCCAACCCGAGCGAGCTGCTGGGGTCGCCGGCGATGCGCCGGCTGCTGGAGGCCGCGCGCGAGGAGTACGACCACGTGGTCGTGGACACCGCCCCCGTGCTGCCCGTGGCGGACGCCGCGATCCTGTCCCGCTCGGTCGACGGGGTGCTCCTCCTGGCGAACGTGACCCGGGTCCGCCGGGCGCAGCTGACCGAGGCGCTGCGCTCGCTGGCGCAGGTGGAGGCCGGGGTCCAGGGCGTCGTGCTCAACCAGGTGCACCGCGAGGCCGACGTCTACGGCTACGCGGCCGACGCCGCGGCCGAGGCCCGGCGACCGCTGCCGGCGGCGCGGGTCCCCGCTCCGGCCGCCGAGCCCGTCGGCCCGGTGGGCGTGGGCGCCCGGAAGAAGTGACCGGGGCCCTCCGCACCGGCGGGGGCGTCCGGGTGCTGCTCCTCTGCACGGCCAACGTCTGCCGGTCCCCGCTCGCCGAGGTCCTGCTGCGGGCCGAGCTCGGCCCCGGCACCGACGTCGACGTCTCCAGCGCCGGGGTGCGCGCCCGGCCCGGCGACCTCGCCTGCGCCACCATGGCGGAGGTGGCCGGGGTGGCGCCCAGCGGCTCCCCGGCCCGTCAGGTGGACCCGCGGCTGCTGCAGCAGGCCGACCTGGTCCTCACGATGACCCGGACCCACCGGGCCGCCGCGGTCGACCTCGCCCCCGCCGCGCTGCGGCGGACCTTCACGCTGCGGGAGTTCGCCGACCTGGCCGTGCTCGCCGCCGGGGGGACGGACCTGCCCGCCGCGGGGTCGCCCGGACGGCGGCTGGCCGACCTCGTCGTTGCGGCGCCGCGGGCCCGTGCCGGCAGGGTCGCCGGGGCGCACGACGACATCCCCGACCCGCACGGCCTCGGCCCGGCCGAGCACGAGCGCGCCGGTGCCGAGATCCGCCGCGCCGTCGCGGTCCTCGGTGGCCTGCTCCGCGACCGAGCCGCCTCGTCCGCTCACGCTGGGTAGCCGTCGAGCGGCTGCTCCGCGCACCCGTCCGCGCCCGACCTCGCCCCTTAGGGTGACCGGAGCGCTTTCCGTGACACAGCGTGATGATCTGCGGCTAGCGTCTCCGCGACTGGACATCCACGGGGGGACTCACATGCCGGTGATCGGGTACGCGCCCGGCGCGTACGACCTGTTCCACATCGGGCACCTGAACATCCTCAAGCACGCCTCCGAGCACTGCGACCGCCTGGTCGCCGGCGTGGTCTCCGACGAGATGCTGGAGCTCACCAAGGGGCGCGCCCCCGTCATCCCGCTGGCCGAGCGCATGGAGATCGTGCGCAGCCTCCGGTTCGTCGACGACGTGCACGCCGAGGTCGTCCCCGACAAGATCGATACCTGGCGCGAGGTCGGGTTCGACGTGATCTTCAAGGGCGACGACTGGCGCGGCACCCCCAAGGGGCTGAAGCTCGAGCGCGACTTCGCCGAGGTCGGCGTCCGGGTGCACTACTTCCCGTACACGATGCACACCTCGAGCACGGTGCTGCGCAAGGCGCTGGCGGCCATCGACGCCGAGGAGCCCGTGGGCCGCGTCGCCCGCGCCCTCACCTCCTGAGCGCCACGGCGGCTGTCCCACCCGCCGTCTAGCCTGGGAACAGGCCCTGGCCGCACCCGGCGTGCGAGGCCGACCCCGACCTCAGGAGTAGAGAAGCGTGACCCTGCGCGGCGTGCTCGACGTCGTCCTCACCGACCCCGCCGTGGCCCGGGTGGTCGCCGCGGCGGGGAGCGCCGAGCTCGCCGTCACCGCGCCTCCGACGGTCCAGCCGCTGGTGGCCGCGGCCCTGGCCGCCGCGGGTGGCGGCGGCGGGGTGCCGGTCCTGCTGGTCACGGCCGGGGAGCGGGACGCCGACGCGGCCGCGGACCTGCTGCGCTGCTTCCTCCCGCAGCGGCGGGTCGAGACCTTCCCCGCCTGGGAGACGCTCCCGCACGAGCGGCTCAGCCCGCGCGCGGACACGGTGGGCCGCCGGCTGGCCGTGCTGCGCGACCTGACCCACCCCGGGGCCAACGGGACCGTCGACGTCCTGGTCGCGCCGGTGCGCAGCGTGCTCCAGCCGCTGGCCCCCGGCCTGGGCGACCTCGTGCCGGTCGAGCTGCGGCCCGGGGACTCCGCCGACCTCGAGGACGTCGCCCGGGCGCTGTCCGACGCCGCCTACACCCGCGTCGAGCTGGTGGAGAAGCGCGGTGAGTTCGCCGTCCGCGGTGGCCTGCTCGACGTCTTCCCGCCGACCGAGCCGCACCCGGTGCGCGTGGAGTTCTGGGGCGACGAGGTCGACGAGCTGCGCTACTTCTCCGCCGCCGACCAGCGCTCGCTCGACGAGCGCCCGGAGCGGCTGTGGGCCCCGCCGTGCCGCGAGCTGCTGCTCACCGAGGAGGTCCGCGCCCGCGCTGCCGCGCTCGCCGTCGAGCACCCGGGCCTGGTCGAGATCCTCGGCAAGCTCGCCGAGGGCATCGCCGTGGAGGGCATGGAGTCGCTGACGCCTGCGCTGATCGGCACCGGCGGGAGGGAGGGTGACGGCGGGGCGGAGATGCAGCTCCTCACCGACCTCGTGCCCGCCGGCACCCACGTGCTGGTCGCCGACCCCGAGCGGGTGCGCAGCCGCGCCGCCGACCTGGTGCGCACGGCCGACGAGTTCCTCGCGGCGTCCTGGGCGACCGCGGCCGAGGCGGGGGAGGCCCCGCTGGACCTCGGTGCCTCGTCCTTCCGCGACCTGGCCGACGTCGAGTCCGCGGCCCGCAGCCGCGGGCTGCCGTGGTGGACGACCGGCCCGTTCACCCTGGCCGCCGACGACGACGACACCCACGTCACCCTGGACGCCACCGTCGTCGAGCGGTTCGCCGGCGACGTCGGCAAGGCGATCGAGCAGCAGCGCTCCTGGCACCGCGACGGCTGGCGGGTCGTCGTCACCTTCGCCGGCCCCGGCCCGGCGCAGCGCGCCGCCGACCAGTTCGGCGAGGCCGAGCTGGGTGTCCGCCTGGTGCCGGGGATCGAGAGCGCGCCCGACGCGGGGCTGACCCACGTCACGCAGGGCAGCATCGAGGCCGGCTTCGCCTTCCCCGGCATCGGCCTGGCGCTGCTCACCGAGCACGACCTCACCGGCCAGCGCGGCACCTCGATGCGCGACGCGACGAAGATGCCCGCCCGCCGGCGCAACGCCGTCGACCTGGTGCAGCTGCAGCCCGGCGACCTCGTCGTCCACGAGCAGCACGGCATCGGCCGGTACATCGAGATGGTCAGCCGCACGGTCAACGGGGGACAGCGCGACTACCTGATCGTCGAGTACGCGGCGTCCCGGCGGAACCAGCCGCCGGACCGCCTGTTCGTCCCGACCGACTCCCTCGACCAGCTCACCCGCTACGTCGGCGGTGAGGCGCCGGCGCTGTCGAAGCTCGGCGGCGCGGACTGGAAGAACACCAAGGCCAAGGCCCGCAAGGCGGTCAAGCAGATCGCCGGCGAGCTGATCCGGCTGTACTCGGCGCGCATGGCGAGCAAGGGCCACGCCTTCGGCCCGGACACCGTCTGGCAGCGCGAGCTGGAGGACGCCTTCCCGTTCCAGGAGACGCCCGACCAGCTGGCGGCCATCGACGAGGTCAAGGCCGACATGCAGAACCCGGTGCCGATGGACCGGATCATCTGCGGCGACGTCGGCTACGGGAAGACCGAGATCGCGATCCGCGCCGCGTTCAAGGCGGTGCAGGACGGCAAGCAGGTCGCCGTCCTGGTGCCGACGACGCTGCTGGCCAACCAGCACTTCAAGACCTTCTCCGAGCGGGTCGCGCAGTTCCCGGTGACGGTCAAGGTGCTGTCGCGGTTCCAGTCGGACAAGGAGACGACCGAGATCCTCCGCCAGCTCGCCGCCGGCGAGGTCGACATCCTCGTCGGCACCCACCGGCTGCTGCAGCCGACGACCCGGTGGAAGGACCTCGGCCTGGTCATCGTCGACGAGGAGCAGCGCTTCGGCGTCGAGCACAAGGAGTACCTGAAGACGATGCGGACGGCGGTCGACGTCCTCTCGATGTCGGCCACCCCCATCCCGCGCACGCTGGAGATGAGCCTCACCGGCATCCGCGAGATGTCGACGATCCTGACCCCGCCCGAGGAGCGGCACCCGGTGCTCACCTACGTGGGCGCCTGGAACGACAAGCAGATGGCCGCGGCGGTCCGCCGCGAGCTGCTGCGCGACGGCCAGGTCTTCGTCATCCACAACCGGGTCCAGTCGATCGACAAGGCCGCGGCGAAGATCCGCCACCTCGTGCCCGAGGCGCGGGTGGCGGTCGGTCACGGCCAGATGAGCGAGGCCGAGCTCGAGCGGGTCATGGTCGGCTTCTGGGAGAAGGAGTACGACGTCCTGGTCGCGACGACGATCGTCGAGTCCGGCCTGGACATCCCGAACGCCAACACCCTGATCGTCGACCGGGCCGACACCTTCGGCCTCTCCCAGCTGCACCAGATCCGCGGCCGCGTCGGCCGCGGCCGCGAGCGGGCCTACGCCTACTTCACCTACGACCCGACGCGCACGCTCACCGAGACCTCGGTCGACCGGCTCACCACGATCGCCAACAACACCGACCTCGGCGCCGGCATGGCCGTGGCCATGAAGGACCTGGAGATCCGCGGGTCGGGCAACCTGCTCGGCGGCGAGCAGTCGGGGCACATCGCCGGGGTCGGCTTCGACCTCTACGTCCGGCTGGTCGGCGAGGCGGTGGCCGACTACCGGGCACAGGTCACCGGCGAGGACGCCCCCGCGGAGCCGGTCGAGGTCCGGGTGGACCTGCCGGTCGACGCGCACCTGCCGCACGACTACGTGCCCGGCGAGCGGCTGCGCATGGAGGCCTACCGCAAGGTCGCCGCCATCCAGGACGAGGCGCAGGCGCAGGCCGTGCTCGACGAGCTCACCGACCGGTACGGCGCCCCGCCCGCGCCGGTGCTCAGCCTGCTCGCCGTCGCCCGGTTCCGGTCGGCCATGCGGGCGCTGGGCATCACCGAGGTGTCGCTGCAGGGCCGGGCCATCCGGGTGGGCCCGGTGTCGCTGCCGGAGTCCAAGCAGATGCGGCTGGCCCGCCTCGCCGAGGGCGCCTCCTACAAGGCGGCCGTGGAGACGATCGTGCTGAAGATGCCGGTGGGCCCCGACCGCCGCACGCCGCTGCGCGACGTCGCCCTGCTGGAGAACCTGCACGCCACGCTCACCGCGGTGCTCGACCAGCCGGTCGCCGCCGCGTCCTGACCGGCCTCACCCCCGCGGGTCAGGGGACCGCCGGAGGCCTGGCCAGGGCCTCGTCGCCCTGGTTCGGTCCAAGCATGTCGGTCAAGTCGAAGCTGGCGCCGCACGTCCACTCGGTCCTCACCACGGCCCTCCGCCCGGTGAAGGAGCGCGCCCTCGCCACCCACGTGGAGGCGGCACGCCGCGCCGGGGGGCCGGTGAAGGTGAACCTCGGCTGCGGGCGCACCCCCGTGCCCGGGTGGATCAACACCGACGTCCAGTGGCGCGCCGACGCCTACCTCGACGCGACCCGCGCGTGGCCGGTGCCGGCCGGGTCGGTCGACTTCGTCTACGCCGACAACGTGATCGAGCACGTGACCCTGGAGCAGGGCCGGCTGGTCTTCCAGCACGCCTTCGACGCGCTCGCGCCGGGTGGGGTGTTCCGGCTCGCGACGCCCGACGTGGAGGCCGTCGCCCGCCAGTACCTGGAGAACGGCGAGCTCGCGCAGGCCGGCATGGCCCGCAACCGCGAGCGGGGCCGCGACTTCGTCCACCCGGTGCAGCTGATCCGCGAGACCTTCGTCGGCGCCAAGCACTACCTGGGCTTCTGCTACGACCTCGCGTCCATCAGCGCCGAGATGGAGGCCGCCGGCTTCGTCGTCGAGCGGGTCCCGGCCGGCCGCAGCGAGCACCCCGAGCTCTGCGGGCTGGAGGCGCGGATGCACCCGGCCGAGCAGGCGACGCAGCTGCTGGTCGAGGGCCGCAAGCCGCTCTCCACCTGACCGGCGGCTCCCCGCGACCGTCCCGACGGTTTCGGGCCACGGCGCGGCCCCCGGTGTGGGAGTCTCCCGGCGTGCTGATCCACCGGGTCGCCCGCACGGGCACAGTCGCGCTCCTGTCCGTCGCCGCGCTCGCGGGCTGCCGGTCGGCGCCCGACGTCGCCGCCTACGTCGGTGACGAGCGGATCACCGTGGCCGAGCTCGAGGCCGCGGTCCGGGAACGGCTCGCCGACGAGGACGTCGCCGCCTGGGCCGAGGGGCGCGAGGACGAGCTCACCCGGCGGGTGCTGACCGGACTGGTCGAGCAGGAGGTCCACGCCGCGGCGGCGGAGCGCGCCGACCTGCGCGTCACCGACGACGAGGTCTCCCGGCGGATCGACCAGCTCCTGGTGCGCGACGACCCGGACGCGGTCTACCAGCAGCTCGCGCAGCAGGGCATCGCCCGCGCCGACGTGCGCGAGACCATCCGCCAGCAGCTGCTGCGGCGCGAGCTGGCCGGCCGCGAGGGCGAGGCCGGCGCGCTGGAGGAGTCCGCGCTCCGCGCCCGCTACGACGAGGTGCGGCCGGGCCTCGCGCAGGTCGAGTTCGGCTACGCGACCGTGCCGGACCAGGCGGGCGCCGACGCGCTGCTCGCCGCCATCACCGCCGACCCCGGCCGCTACGCCGAGCTGGTCGCGCCGTTCCAGGGGGCGTACACGCTGCCGGAGCTGGAGGCCCGCCCGGCCGAGGACGTCCCGCCCTCGCTGGCCGAGCAGCTGCAGGCTGCCGCCCCGGGCACCGGCTTCACCGTGGCCGTCGAGGAGACCGGCGGCGTGGTCGTGGCCTTCCTCGCCGGCACCGTGTACCCGACCTTCGAGGAGGTCCGGCCGCGGCTGGAGGAGGAGGCCGGCGGCCAGGTCGACGCCGCGGGCGCGGAGCTGGTCGACGAGGTGCGCGCCGACCTGGACGTCACCGTCAACCCGCGCTACGGCGTCCTGGAGGAGAACCGCGTGGAGCCCGGTGAGGGCGGCGTGGTCGACCTCCTCGAGGAGGCGGGCGCCTCCGCCGACGAGTAGGCCGGCCGGCGGCACGGCCGCCGGCGCCGCCTCGTCCTCGCCCCCAGGGTGACGGGGACGAGGACGAGGTGCGGCCCTCAGCGAGGGGTGGCGGCCATCTGCATCACGTTGGCGATGAGCAGCCGTCCGTCGGTGGTGAGCTGGTACCGGGTGTGCGCGGTCTCCAGCAGCGGCACCGACTGGTTGGTCGCCGGACCCGCGACCCGCGTGGAGGTCGGGCTGTACTGGAAGCGGGTCGTCGCCGCCGTCTGCGAGCCCGCCGGGGTCTGCGCCAGGGACTCCACCCGGCCCTTGTCGTCGTACCGGAGGGTGGTCACGCTCGAGTCCGGCGGCAGGACCTGGTTCAGGTTGCCGCTGGAGGGCGAGTGGACGAAGCCCGTCCGGCGGCCGGCGGGGTCGGTCATGCCGGTCAGGTAGAGCTGGGCGTCGTAGGTCAGGGCGACGCTCTCCGTCCGGGCGCTCGGGTAGCCGGTCGTCGGGTCCTTGACGGTCACGGTGCGCGAGATCCTGGTGATCTCACCCGAGGCGCCGGAGACGACGTCGACGGTGTGGGTGCCGGCCGTCCCGAGGTCGCTGGTGATCCGGGTGAGCACACCCCCGGCGCCGTACTGGAACGTCACGGCGTTGTCGAGCTTGTCCTCGAGTCGCAGCAGCCGGCCGGAGCCGCTGAAGTGCCGCTCGTCGCCGCTGCGGGCGTCGAGGAGGACCCACCCCTTGCTCGGGCTGCCCGAGAGCTGCAGCGGGATGCCGGGCGGCGGCCGGTAGCCACCGGGGGCGTAGGAGTCGGGCACGAACGTTCCGGTGAGGCCGGAGTCGCCGTGGTAGACGACCTGCCCCGTCCCCGGCTCGCGGGCCAGCCGCACGTCCGCCCCGGTCGAGAGCCGCCAGCCCGACGCTGCCGAGCCGATCGACCCGTTGAAGTGCGCCCAGCCCTCCCGGGTGACGCTGTTGTAGACCACGGAGACGTCCAGCGACGTCCCGTTGCGGCGGGGGACCGAGAAGGCGGGGACGCTCACCATGACGTTGCCCGAGCCCACGTCGACGTCGGTCGGGATCCGTCCGCCGATCGTGAACGGCAGCCGGGTCGCACCCTCGCGACGGCCCGCGCCCAGGGCCGACGACACCGAGGCCGAGCGGACCTCGCCGGGCGTGCAGCCGACGTCGTTGCAGTGGGCGATCTGGTACTCGAAGCGCTGCGCGATGGCCAGCCGGCCCGCGGGGACCGCCTGGCGTGCCTCCGGCCCGTCGACGCTCACGCCGTCGAGGAGGTTCCAGGTGGTCGCGCCGACCGTCCGCGCGTAGAAGCGGATGCTCTGCGGGCCGGTCTCGGCAGCGGTCGCCTTGCCGTGGAGGACGGGCGTCTGGGTCGCCCAGACCGCCATCTTCGCGATCGGCGGGGTCACCGGGGCGGTGGCCGCCGGCGGGACGGCGGCGGCGTGCACCAGGTGGCCGAAGCGCCGGCCGTCGTCGAAGGGGCGTGCCGGGTCACCCGCGAAGCCGTGCGACGGGTTCGCCGCGTTGTAGCCCGCCACCAGGCCGGTGAGCGTGGCGACGTTCTCCAGCCCGGCGCCGGCGCGGCACGCGCCCTGCTGGATGCACGAGGCCAGCACCCCGGCCACCACCGGCGCGGCGAAGCTGGTCCCGCTCATGGTCCCGTAGGACGGGCCACCGGTGTCGTCCAGGACGGTGGTGTCCATGCACACGCCGGGCGCGCTCACCGTGTGGGCGAGGTCGGCGTCCGACGAGGCGTAGTTGCTGAACGTGGCGGCGGAGTCGTCCGCGTCGCCGAAGACGGTGACGTCGACGCCGGTGCAGTCCACCGGCTGCTCGCCGCCCGGGCGGCCGTCGAGGTCGGTCATGGCGGTGACGGCCAGGACCTCGTCGTAGGCGGCGGGGATGGAGGTGCCGAGGTCGACGGCGTCGTTCCCGGCCGCGGCCACGAAGGTGACGCCCGCGGCCGTGGCCTGGCAGATCGCGGCGTGCAGCGCGTCCTGGCTCGTCCGGCCGCAGTCGCCGTCGTCCTCCCCGTACGCCGTGAGGCTCATGTTGGCGACCGAGACGTCGTTCGTGGTGTCGGCGTCGAGCCGGGTCGAGGCGACCCAGTCCACGCCGCAGATGACGGTCGAGAGCCAGGCGCTGCCGAGGGGGTCGACCACGTCGACGGAGTGCAGCGGCTGGCCCGGGGCGGCGCCGGCGATGCCGGCGCCGTCGTCCTTGGCGGCCACGAGACCGGCCACGGCGGTCCCGTGGCCGAAGTCGTCGACGACGGGCCCGCCCACCGGCACGGCGCTGCCGCTGCCGCAGTCGGTGCCGCCCCGGACGTCGAGGTCGGGGTGGGACTGCGAGATGCCGGTGTCCAGCACCGCGACGGTGACCGCGCCCGGCGCGACGGGGCCGGAGACGGGGGCGGGACCGCCCGCTCCGATGCGCTGGGCCCACAGCGGGTGGCAGGCCGGGGCGGCGGGGCCGACCTCGCACGGCGCTGCGGCATCCGCACCGAAGGCGGTGAACCGGAAGTCGGGGACGACGAAGTCGACGCGCGGGTCGGCCGTGACGGCGGTGACCTCGGAGGTCGTCATCTCCGCGACGTAGCCCTCGACGGAGGCGTCGAACACGCCCTGCTCGTCGACGCCCAGGCGCTGCTCGTGGGTGGCCGCGACCGCCCCGGCGTCCTCCACGGACGCGTCGAGCACGACGACGTAGCGCTCGGGCTCGTCGGCGGCGGCTGCGGGGACGGCCGCGAGCGACATGGCGGCGGCGAGCGCCGCGGTCACGAGCACGCAGGCCGCGGTGCCGCGTCGGGCGGTCACGGCTCGTCCACCGAGACGGCACCGGCGAGGCGGGGCGCCGGGATGGCGGGGCAGGCCCCGAGGCAGGTCACGGGGCCGGTGGCGGGCAGCTGCTGGCGGAGGAGCTGCGACCGCCGGCGGAGGGCGTCCACGGCCTGCATCAGCGCCCGGACCTCGTCGAGGATCTGCTGCCCGGCCACGGTCAGCGGCATGCCGGCCCGGTCCCGGTGGAAGAGGGGCGTCCCCAGGCTCCGCTCGAGGGCCTTGAGGTGCAGGGAGACGGCGGACTGGGTGTACCCGCTCTCGGCGGCGGCCTTGGTGACCGAGGCCAGCTCCGCGACCCGGAGGAAGGAGCTGAGGTGGACGAGCGAGAGCTGTGACTGGCGGAGGAAGACGACGTTCAACACTTCGCTCGGGAACCTCACGTCTCGGCTGGGGTCGGAGGGCGGCGCAGTCAAGCGAGCGGCCGACGAGGGTGTCAATGACTTCATGCGCCGCGTGGCCGGACGGTGACGAGCGGTGATCACGACGACCGACCGGCCCTGCTGGCGAGCACGCACGCCGAGACCACGACGGCGCCCAGGGCCAGGAGCCGGACCAGCCCGAGACCGATGTCCGCGCCGGCCGGGTCGGACGTGGGACCGGTGACCTCGATGCCCACCAGCAGCGCGACGGCGGCCACCAGGACGCCGCCGAGCCGCCGTCCCGGCGACGGCTCCCGCACCAGCAGCACCGCGGCGGCGAGGACGCACGCGTACCCGGCTCCGCGGAAGGCCGTCGCGAGCGCGCCGGGGTCGGCCGCCGGGCGGGTCCCGTCGACGACGACCGCCGCCACCGTGAGGGCCGCGAAGAGCACGAGCAGGGTCAACGGGGTACGTCTCGAGCGCACAGGGACACCCTTCGGTGGCGTGGGGCAGGGGGCGTGCGTGCAGGGGGGACGTGCGACGCGGCCGGGCCGGGGGTGCGCACCCGCGCACCCCCGGACCGGCTGCTCGGTCAGTTGTGGATGACCACGGCCGCCCAGTAGATGTCGGCCGTGCGGTAGCAGGCAGCGCGCTGCGGGTTCCAGACGCCGTACGTGTACGCGCAGTTGCTGCGCATGTCGGTGCGGAGCCGGTTGTCGCAGGTGAACTTGCTCGTCCGCCCACCGCCGTAGCAGAGGTCGTGGCGAGCGCAGGGGCCCTTGAAGCTGGCGTTCTTGCCGATGCCGGGGAACTCGTCGGGCGACCTGGTGCAGTAGTCGTGCAGCGAGCCGCGGCGCGGGTTGTAGACGTAGTTCGACGGGACCCCGACGTAGGCGGACGTGGCGATGCCCTCCGACGGCGGGGGCGGCGTCGTGGCCACCAGGCCGGCCTTGGTGTAGGCCGGGTCGACGACGACGGGGAAGACGGTCGTGTCGGTGAACGTCACGCTCTGCACGAGGACGCTGCCCTCGATGGCGTAGGAGGTCTGCAGCAGCGCGCCGGAGGCGTCGACGGCGACCGGCGAGTCGTAGGCGCCCACGACCGCGTCGGCGGCGTCGACGACCAGCACCTCCCCGGTGACGGCGTCGGCCGGCTCGGCGGGGTCCGCGGGCTGCAGCGATGCACCCGCCGGCAGGAGCACGGGGAACCGGTACGTCTGGGTCCCGACGCCCTGGTCGATCGTGACGCCGGCGGGGTCGACGGCGGGGGCGGGGTCCTCGGCCTTCGCGGGGGCGGCCAGGGCGGTCGCGAGGACCACGAACAGGAGCGTCAGGAGCAGGATCGGGCGCAGGTGCGCCCCCGTTCTCACAGCGGATCTCGGCACAGGGGTCTCCTCGTGAGCTGGTGATGGCAGGTGAGGCGTCGCGCGAGACGGGGTTGCTGGCAGGCTTGGCCCTGCCTCCTCCCCCCTCCCGCGGGGGATACTGACCCGGATCGGATCGGTGGTCGACCGTCATGAGCAACGCTCATCCCCGCACCTCTCCCGTCGGCTCGGGCTGACGTCGTGCCGGTCGTCTCGGTCGTCGTGGTCCGTCCCGCGCTGGGCCTCACCGCCGCCGGCTGGCGGGCCGTCACCGGCGGCCTGCCGGTGCTGTCGCTGCCGGGTGCGGCGGCGCTGTCCGCCGACCTGCGGGCGGCCGACGTCGAGGTCACCGACGTGCCCGACGCCGCCGCGGCCGGCGCGCGGGCCGACGACGTCGTGTGCCTGGCCTCGCCGCCGGAAGCGGTCGAGCTGCCGGGTGCCACCGTCGTGGTGGGCTCGCCGCAGCCGGCCGGGTCCCGGCTGCTGGAGGTCGTCGCCGTGATGGACCGGCTCCGGTCGCCCGGGGGCTGCCCCTGGGACGCCGAGCAGACGCACGCCTCGCTGCGCGGCTACCTGCTGGAGGAGGCGCACGAGGCCTACGACGCGATCGTCGACGACGACCCGGCCGGCATGCGCGAGGAGCTCGGCGACGTGCTCCTGCAGGTCGTCTTCCACGCGCGGGTCGCCGCCGAGGCCGCGGCCGAACGGCGCTTCGACGTGGACGACGTCGCCGGGGACCTGGTCGACAAGCTGGTCCGCCGGCACCCCCACGTGTTCTCCGACGCCGGCCCGCGCGATGTCGAGCAGGTGGAGGCCGGGTGGGAGGAGATCAAGAAGGCCGAGAAGCAGCGGACGTCGCCCACCGAGGGCGTGTCCCGGTCGCAGCCGGCCGCCTCCTGGGGAGCCGCGCTGGTGCGCCGGGCCGGCCGGGCGGGGCTGTCGACACCCGAGCCGGCGGAGCTCACCGTGGACAGCCCGGAGGCGCTGGGGGAGCGGCTGCTGGCCGTCGTCGCGGCTGCCGAGGGGCGGGGCTGGGACGTCGAGGACGCGCTGCGCGAGGCCGTGCGGCGATACGCCGGGGAACTAGACGCGGAAGCCGGGGCCGCGGCTGGCTAGGCTGCCCCCGTGCCGAGCATCGATGCCGTAGGCGCGCGGGAGATCCTGGACTCGCGCGGAAACCCCACCGTTGAGGTCGAGGTCGCCCTCGACGACGGGACGATCGCCCGGGCCGCCGTGCCCAGCGGGGCCTCGACGGGCGCCTTCGAGGCGGTCGAGCTGCGGGACGGGGGTGAGCGCTACGGCGGCAAGGGCGTGACCAAGGCGGTCGACGGCGTCCTCGACGTCATCGGCCCCGAGCTCGTCGGCTACGAGGCCACCGAGCAGCGGCTGGTCGACCAGCGGCTCATCGACCTCGACGGCACGCCGGACAAGTCGCGGCTGGGCGCCAACGCCATCCTTGGCGTCAGCCTGGCCGTCGCCCGCGCCGCCGCGGACTCCACCGGCCTGCCGCTGTTCCGCTATGTCGGCGGGCCCTCGGCGCACCTCCTGCCGGTGCCGATGATGAACATCCTCAACGGTGGCGCCCACGCCGACAGCAACGTCGACGTGCAGGAGTTCATGATCGCCCCGATCGGCGCGGCCACCTTCGCCGAGGCCCTGGCCATGGGCACCGAGACCTACCACGCGCTGAAGGCCGTCCTGAAGAAGGAGGGCCTGTCCACCGGGCTGGGCGACGAGGGCGGCTTCGCGCCGAACCTGTCGAGCAACCGGGCGGCGCTGGACCTCATCACCCGCGCGGTCGAGCAGGCCGGCTACTCCGTGGGCAGCGACATCGCCTTCGCCCTGGACGTCGCCGCGACCGAGTTCCACGGCGAGGGTGGCTACACCTTCGAGGGCAAGCAGCTGACCGCCGGCGACCTCGCCGACTACTACACCGAGCTGGTGGGCGCCTACCCGATCGTCTCGATCGAGGACCCGCTGTCGGAGGAGGACTGGGAGGGCTGGGTGGCCCTCACCCAGGCCCTCGGCGACAAGGTGCAGCTGGTCGGCGACGACCTGTTCGTCACCAACCCCGCGCGGCTGGCCGACGGCATCGACCAGGGCGCGGGCAACGCCCTCCTGGTCAAGGTCAACCAGATCGGCACCCTGACCGAGACCCTCGACGCGGTCAACCTGGCCCACCGCAGCGGCTACCGCAGCATGATGAGCCACCGCTCGGGCGAGACCGAGGACACCACGATCGCCGACCTCGCCGTCGCCACCGACTGCGGGCAGATCAAGACCGGTGCCCCGGCCCGCAGCGAGCGCGTGGCCAAGTACAACCAGCTGCTGCGCATCGAGGAGGAGCTCGACGACGCCGCCCGGTACGCGGGTGCCTCGGCCTTCCCGCGGCTGAAGGGCTGACCGGGCGGGGATGAGCAGCGTTCGGCGGCCGAGGGGCGGCCCGGCCGACGGGCCTCGCGGCAGCGGCCGCGTGTCCCGTGCCACCGGCCGGGTGCCCCGGGTGCACTCGACCCGGCCGGTGCGCACCGGCCTGCGGTCGGGTGCCTCCAGCCGGCCCGGGCAGCGGCGCACCGACCGCCGTCCCGAGCGCCGTCCCGCCGCCGCGCCGCGACGCCGGCCGCTGTTCACCGGCCGCGGTGTCGTCCTGGTCGGCCTCGTCCTCCTGCTCGCGCTCACCCTGGCCGGCCCGGTGCGCCAGTACCTGGCCGGCCAGGCCGAGCTGGCCCGGCTGGCCGCCGAGGGCGAGGAGCTCGACCAGCGCGCCGCCGACCTGCAGGCGGAGCTGGACCGGCAGTCCGACCCCGCCTACACCGAGCGGCAGGCGCGGGAGCGGCTGGCCTACGTGCTCCCCGGTGACCGGCTGGTCATCGTCGTCGACGGCGAGGCCGTGGAGGGCGACGCCGGCACGCTGGCCGAGGCGACCGAGGAGCCGGAGCCGCTGTCCTGGTACGAGGGCCTGATGGAGTCCGTGGCCGACGCCGACCGCTGAGCTGCCCGCCGGTTCCGGGGGGCCGTGCGCGGGCCGGTGACGGTCTGCCGCAGACTCGACGGGTGAGCTCTTCCCCTGTCACCGCCGAGGAGCGGGAGATCATCGCCCGCCAGCTCGGCCGCACCCCGCGGGCGCTGACCGCCGTGGCGCACCGGTGCCCGTGCGGCCAGCCGGACGTCGTCGAGACCTCCCCGCGGCTGGAGGACGGCACCCCGTTTCCCACGCTGTACTACCTGACCTGCCCCCGGGCGTCCGCCGCGGCGAGCCGGCTGGAGTCGGGTGGCCGGATGCGCGAGTGGCAGGACGAGCTGGGCACCGACCCAGAGCTGGCCGCCGGCTACCGCGCCGCGCACGAGGCCTACCTGGCCGCGCGCGACGCCGCGGCCCGGCCGGGCGAGCCGGTGCTGGAGACCCGCAACACCGCCGGCGGCATGCCGGACCGGGTGAAGTGCCTGCACGCGCTGGCCGGGCACGCCCTGGCCGCGGGGCCCGGCGTGAACCCCATCGGCGACCGCGCGGTCGAGGAGATGGGGGAGTGGTGGGCGAAGGGGCCGTGCGCCCTCCCCGAGGGCGAGGCGGACGCGTGACCCGGGTCGCGGCCATCGACTGCGGCACCAACTCGATCCGCCTGCTGGTGGCCGACGTCCCGGCCGAGGGCGGGCACACCGACCTGCTGCGCCGGATGGAGGTCGTGCGGCTGGGCCAGGGGGTCGACGCCACCGGCCGCCTCGCGCCGGAGGCGGTCGAGCGCACCCGGCTGGTGCTGGCCGAGTACGCCGCGGCCGCCCGGGACCTCGGTGCCGAGGACGTCCGCATGGTGGCCACGAGCGCGACCCGGGACGCCGCCAACCGCGCCGACTTCGAGGAGATGGTGCGCACGACCCTGGGGCGCGCCCCGGACGTCGTGACCGGGCGCGAGGAGGCCGAGCTGTCCTTCCTCGGCGCCACCGGGTCGCTGGCCGCCGCGGCCGCCGCCCACGGGCTGGAGCCGGCGGCGGCGCCCTGGCTGGTCGTGGACATCGGCGGCGGCTCGACGGAGTTCGTGCTGGGCGACGGCAGGGGCGTGGCGGCTGCCCGCTCGGTGGACATCGGCTGCGTGCGGCTGACCGAGCGGCACCTGCACGACGACCCGCCCACGGTCGAGCAGGTGGCGGCGACCGAGCGCGACATCCGGGCCGCGCTGGTCGAGGTGGCCGCGGAGGTGCCGGTCGGCCGGGCGGCGAGCCTGGTCGGGCTGGCCGGGTCGGTCACCACCGTCGCCGCGCTCGCGCTCGGCCTCCCGGCCTACGACTCCGAGGCCATCCACGGCTCGCGCATCGCGGTCGACGACGTCCGCCGGGTCTCGTCCGGGCTCCTGGCCGCCACCCGCGAGCGCCGCGCCGCCGAGCCGGTCATGCACCCCGGCCGGGTCGACGTCATCGGTGCCGGCGCGCTGGTCCTGCGGGTGCTCATGGACGAGTTCTCGCTGGCCGAGGTGACGGTCAGCGAGCACGACATCCTCGACGGCATCGCGCTGCGGCTGGCCCGCGGCTGACCGGAGGACCCCGGTGGCACTCGACGCAGGCGGCTTCCCCGTCACCCGCACCCCCGCGGGGGTGGTCCGCTCGGCCCGGAGCACCCCGGACCTCGCGGTCCTCGACGCGCGGGTCTCCGGCTGCTACGCCTGCCCCCGGCTGGTCGCCTGGCGCGAGGAGGTCGCGCGGGTCAAGCGGGCCTCGTTCCGCGAGGAGGACTACTGGGGCCGGCCGGTGCCCGGTCTCGGCCCCGCCGACGCGCGGATCGCCGTCGTCGGGCTCGCCCCGGCCGCGCACGGCGGCAACCGCACCGGGCGGGTCTTCACCGGGGACCGCAGTGGCGACTGGATCTTCGCCGCCCTGTGGCGGGCCGGGCTGGCCAGCCAGCCCACCTCGACCCACATCGGCGACGGGCTGGAGCTCACCGACGTGCGGGTCGCGGCGGCGGTGCGCTGTGCCCCGCCGGCCAACGCCCCGACCCCGGAGGAGCGGGACACCTGCTCGCCGTGGCTGGCCCGCGAGCTGGAGCTGCTGCCCCGGCTGCGGGTCGTCGTGGTCCTCGGCGGCTTCGGCTGGACCGCGCTGTGGCCGGTGCTCGCCGCCGCGGGGTACGCGCTGCCCCGCCCGCGACCCGCGTTCGGCCACGGGGTGGAGGTCGCTCTGGAGGGCCCGCGCGGTCTGCTGACCCTGCTGGGCAGCTACCACGTCAGCCAGCAGAACACCTTCACCGGAAAGCTGACCGAGCCGATGCTGGACGCGGTCCTCACCCGGGCGACGGAGCTGGCGGCGACCGCCGGCTGATCAGCGCGCCGACAGGTGCGCGGCCACCGCCTCGCCGAGGGCGGCGACGGCGGTGGTCGACTCCCGGACCGAGCCCGCCGAGACCTGGAAGACGTGCCACATGCCGTCGAACCGGCGCAGGTCCACCGGCACGCCCGCGGCGCGGGCCCGCTGGGCCAGGCGGACCGACTCGTCGAGCAGGATCTCCTCGCTGCCGACCTGCACCACCAGCGGCGGCAGCCCGGCGAGGTCGGCGGCCAGCGGGGCCAGCTCCGGTGAGCGCAGGTCCCGGCCGGGGGCGAACTGCCCGGCGCACCGGGCCATCCAGGCCGGCTGCAGCATCGGGTCGGTGCGGTCGTCCCGGCGGTCGGCGCCGGAGAGGTCCAGCCAGGGGGAGACCAGCGCCAGCGCCGCGGGCAGCGGGCTGCCCTCGTCGCGCAGCCGCAGGGCCGCGGTCAAGGCGAGCCACCCGCCGGCGGAGTCCCCGGCCAGCACGGTGCGCTCCGGGCGGTCCACCCGCTCCCGGAGCTCGCGGTAGGCGGCCAGCACGTCGTCGAGCGCGGCGGGGAACGGGTGCTCGGGCGCGAGCCGGTAGTCGAGCAGGTGCACGACGGCGCCGGAGGCGGACGCGAGGTGGGAGGCCAGCGTCCGGTGGGTGGCCGCCGAGCCGGTGGTGAAGCCG
The DNA here is from genome assembly GCF_004571075.1 of Blastococcus sp. TF02A-35. Taxonomy (GTDB): domain Bacteria; phylum Actinomycetota; class Actinomycetes; order Mycobacteriales; family Geodermatophilaceae; genus Blastococcus. Next base: position 45,164 of record NZ_SPQP01000005.1, on the reverse strand, counting down.
CCGCCGTGGAGGTAGAGCACCTCACCGGTCGTCGGCGTCGTGGCGGGGACCATGACCTCCGTCGGCCGGCCGCCCAGCTCGCCGGCCCGGATGTCGACGTCCCGGGCGGGCGGGGTGGTCGCGCTGACCGCGTCCAGCCAGCGCCGCTGCGCAGACACCGGCACGCGGGGGCCCAGCACCGGTCGCACGAGGGTGCGGACGACGGTGCGCATGACGGCGGCCGGCAGCTGGGGCGGTCTCCTGGTGGCCAACGGGTCCTCCGGTGCGGGAACGGGGCAGCGGGGTCACCGTACGGGCCGCGAGCGCTAGCGTGCGCAGAGCGCCCCCGTAGCCCAATCGGCAGAGGCAGGCCCCTTAAAAGGGTCCGAGTGTCGGTTCGACCCCGACCGGGGGCACCGCGGCGCTATGACCAACGGCACCGACCTCTTCGTCCGGAAAACCGACCGATCCGGTCGGTTGCGCATAACCTGTCCTGGTGGCGCGACCGTTCCGGCAGCAGATCGACGAGGGCATCCTCGATCGGGCCGCCGCGCTGTTCGCCCGGCGCGGGTTCGCCAAGACCTCGATCCAGGACGTCGCCGACGCCGTGGGCCTCTCCAAGGCCGGCCTGCTGCACCACTTCCCGACCAAGGACGCGCTCCGCGACGGCGTCGTGGCGCAGGTCGCCACCGTCGCGCGCCGGGTGCTCGACGCCGTCCGGCAGCTGCCCGTCGGCGCCGACCGCGACCGCTTCGCCATCGAGGTCGTGCTGGACGCCGCCCTGGCGCACCCTGGACTCGTGGCCCTGCTGATCGCCCCGGTGACCCGGGCCGACGGCGAGGGGCTGGCCGAGGACGCGTCCCCGGAGGCCGCCGTCCTCGAGGCCTTCGGCGTCGACCCGGCGACCACCGCGCCGGAGCGGGTCGTCCGGGTGATCGGTGCCCTGGGCGCCCTCGCCGTCCTGACCCTCGCGGCCCAGCCGGAGGACCAGACCACCGCGTGGCGGGCGCACGTCGCCGCCACCTGCTTCGACGCGCTCGGCCACCGCCGACCGGGCGCCACTCCTGCCCGCCCCGACCAGGTGGAGGCCTGACCAGCATGGCTCTTCTGTTGTCCCGACTCGGTGCGTTCTCGCACCGGCACCGAATCTCCGTCGTCCTCGTCTGGCTGGCGGTGCTCGTCGGTGGCGGCGTCGGCGCGGTCACCCTGGCCGGTGAGACGTCGAGCAGCTTCTCGATCCCCGGCCAGGAGTCCACCGTCGCCCTCGACCGGATCGGCGACGAGTTCGGCGCCGGCGGCGAGGGGGCCACCGCGCGCGTGGTCGTCGTCGCCCCGGAGGGCCAGACCCTCACCACGCCGGAGGGGGCCACCGCGATCGGGGAGCTGGTCGCCGAGCTGGGGCAGCTGCCGGGCGTGGTCTCCGCGACCAACCCGCTCGACCCGGCTGCTCCCTCGGTCAACCGGGAGCAGACCACCGCCTACAGCACGGTGACCTACGACGCCGCGCCCGGCGAGGTCACCCCCGCCCAGCAGGAGGCGCTGCTCGAGGCGGTCGACGGCGCCCGGGACGGCGGCTTCACCGTCGAGGCCGCCGGCGAGGCGACCCAGGAGGCGCCGCACGTCGGTGGCCCGGCCGAGGCGGTGGGCGTCGTCATCGCGCTGCTCGTCCTCGCCGTCACCTACGGCGCCCTGGCCGTCGCGGGCATGAACCTGCTGACGGCGCTGGTCGGCGTCGGGATCGGCGTCCTCGGCGTCACCATCGCGACCGGCTTCACCGACCTGTCCTCGACCACCCCGACGCTGGCCGCGATGCTCGGCCTGGCCGTGGGCATCGACTACGCGCTGTTCATCATCACGCGCTACCGGCAGGAGCTCCGCCAGGGCGCCGACGTCGGCACCGCGATCTCCACCGCCGTGGGCACCGCCGGGTCCGCGGTCGTCACCGCCGGCCTGACCGTGGTCATCGCGCTGGCCGGCCTGTTCGTCGTCGGCATCCCGTTCCTCACGCAGATGGGTGTCGCGGCCGCCGCGACCATCGTCGTCGCCGTCCTGGTCGCGCTGACCCTGGTGCCGGCGGCGCTGGGCCTCTTCGGCCGCCGGGCGCTGCCGAAGAAGCAGCGCGCGGCCGCCCCCGGCGGTGCGCCGGTCGGGCGGGGCTTCCTCGCCGGCTGGGTCGCCGCGGTCACCCGGTTCCGCCTGGCGAGCCTGCTCCTGACCGTCGTCGCCCTCGGGGTGCTGGCCGTCCCGTTCTTCTCGATGCAGACGACGCTGGTCCAGATGCCGGCGGCCGACAGCACCCAGGCGCGCGCCGAGCAGCTCCTCGCCGACGGCTTCGGCCCGGGCTTCAACGGCCCGCTGGCCATCCTGTTCGAGGGCGAGGGCGCCGCGGAGGTGGCCGCCGGGGTGACCGGTGCGATCGGCGAGGTCGACGACGTCGTCACCGTCACCCCGCCGACCCCCAACGCCGACGGCACGGCCGCCCTGGTCAACGTCATCCCCGAGTCGGGCCCGACGGACCCGGCCACGGAGCAGCTGGTGGCCGACCTGCGCGCCGAGCTGGCCGACCTCGACGGCGGCGTCGAGGCCTCGGTCACCGGTGCGACGGCGGTCAGCGTGGACGTCGCGCAGAGCCTGGACGAGGCGCTGCCGGTCTACCTCGGCCTGGTCGTGGGCCTGGCGCTGGTCCTGCTGGTGCTGGTCTTCCGGTCCCTCCTGGTGCCGCTGGTCGGGGTCCTCGGCTTCGTGCTCACCGTCGGCGCCTCGCTGGGCGCCACGGTCGCGGTGTTCCAGTGGGGCTGGCTCGCCGACGTGGTCAACCTCGACGGCACGGGGCCGCTGATCAGCCTCACGCCGATCCTGGTGATCGGCATCCTCTTCGGCCTGGCGATGGACTACCAGATCTTCCTGGTGTCCCGGATGCACGAGGCGCACAGCCACGGCGCCTCGCCGTTGGACGCGATCCGCACCGGCTTCCGCCAGGCGGCGCCCGTGGTCGTCGCCGCCGCGCTGATCATGTTCTCGGTGTTCGCCGGCTTCGTGCCGGCGGGCGAGGCGACGATCAAGTCGATCGCCTTCGCCCTCGCCGCGGGCATCCTCTTCGACGCCTTCGTCGTCCGGATGGTCCTGGTCCCCGCCGCGCTGGCGCTGCTGGGGGACAAGGCCTGGTGGCTGCCCCGCTGGCTGCGCTGGCTGCCGGTGCTCGACGTCGAGGGCGCCGCGCTGGAGAAGGGCCCGACCGGCCGGCACGCCGCGCCGGAGCTGGTCTCCTCCGACAGCTGACCGGCCGGGGACGGGCGTAGCCGCCTCCGCGCGGGTACGCCCGTCCCCATGGCGCGCAACGCGGCGGTGGCCGCGACGGGGCAGTGGACCGACCCGGACGACGGGATCCGGTACCCGGCCGGGGAGGTGCACGCGTGGGAGCGCGGCCGCAACGAGACGGTCTGCGGCCTGGCGCTCAGCAGGTCGCGGCTGGCCCGCTTCCCGCACGTCCCGTGGGCCGACGTCCAGCCGGAGTCCGGGCGGCACGCCGAGGAGGTCCAGGTGGTCTGCCGGCGGTGCCGGGCCGGGCAGGGCGCCCGCCGCGACGACCGCGGGTGGCAGCGCACCAACCCCCGGCCGTGACCACCGCAGGTGAGCGGTGCCGCCGGGACGCACCCCTCGCGAGGGACTCCGTGGCCCCGCGGAACTCTTCGGGCGTGTCAGGCGTTGACCAGACCGAGTGGAGTGCACGAAGTTGGCTCCACGACCGACGAGTCCTCTCGAGGAGATGACGATGCCCAGTAAGAACCCGGCGTTCAGCCGAGGGTTCGGGAACAACGCCGGCCCCGGCCAGCAGTACGCCGGTTGGGGCAACCAGCCCCAGTACGGCGCGCCGCAGTACGGGGCCCCGCAGTACGGCGCCCCGGCCCCGCAGGACCAGTACGCCGCGCCGTCGCCCTACGGCACGACGCCGGCGACGCGCTACATGACGATGGACGACGTCGTCACCAAGACCGGCATCTCGTTCCTGGTGACCGTCCTCGCCGCCGCCGCCGTCTGGGCGATGCCGGGCAACGCCGCATGGGGCCTCGCGCTCCCCGCGGTGCTGGTCGCCTTCGTCCTCGGCCTGGTCATCAGCTTCAAGCAGATCGCCAACCCGGCAGCCACGCTGGCCTACGGCGCGCTCTACGGCGTGGCCCTCGGCGCGATCAGCGAGGCCTTCAACTCGATCTACGACGGCATCGTGATGCAGGCCGTCATCGGCACCTTCGGTGTCTTCGCCGGCATGCTGGTGGTCTACAAGACCGGCGCCGTCCGGGTGACCCCGAAGTTCACCCGCTGGATGCTCGGCGCGATGATCGGCGTCCTGGTCCTCATGGGCGCCAACCTGATCGCCTCGCTGTTCGGCGTGAACCTGGGCCTGCGTGACGGCAGCCCGCTGGCCATCGTCTTCAGCCTCGTCGTGATCGGTGTGGCGGCGTTCTCGCTGCTGCTCGACTTCGACATGGCCGACGAGGCCATCCGCCGCGGCGCCCCGGCGAAGTTCGCCTGGTACATCGCCTTCGGCCTGCTGGTCACCGTCGTCTGGCTGTACCTGGAGATCCTGCGCCTGCTGTCCTACCTCCAGGACGACTGATTGAAGGACCCCGTCCTCCCCACCCTTCGCACGCTCAGGGTGGGGCCCGGGACGGGGCCGTAGAACACGCAGTGGCCCGGCCCCCTCGCGGGGACCGGGCCACTGTCATGTCCGGGGTTGGTCAGCTGAGGCGCTCGAGCACCATCGCCATGCCCATGCCGCCACCGACGCACATGGTCTCCAGGCCGAAGGTCTTGTCCTTGGTCTGCAGGCCGTTGATCAGCGTGCCGGTGATGCGGGCGCCGGTGCTGCCGAAGGGGTGCCCGACGGCGATGGCGCCACCGTGCACGTTCAGCTTGTCGATGTCGATGCCCAGGTCGCGGTAGCTGGGGATGACCTGCGCGGCGAAGGCCTCGTTGATCTCCACGAGGTCGATGTCGTCGATGGTCATGCCGGCCCGCTGGAGAGCCAGGCGGGAGGCGTCGACCGGCCCGTAGCCCATGATCTCCGGCGAGAGGCCGGTGACCGCGGTGGAGACGACGCGGGCCAGCGGGGTGAGGCCCAGCTCGGCGGCCTTGGTGTCGCTCATGATGACCACCGCGGAGGCGCCGTCGTTCAGCGGGCAGGCGTTGCCGGCGGTGACGCGGCCGTCGGGGCGGAAGACCGGCTTGAGGCCGGAGATGCCCTCGAGGGTGGTGCCGGGGCGCGGGCCGTCGTCCTTGGAGACGACGGTGCCGTCCGGGAGGGTGATCGGGGTGATCTCCCGCTCCCAGAAGCCGTTGTTGATGGACTCCTCGGCGAGGTTCTGGCTGCGGACGGCGAACTCGTCCATCTCCTGGCGGGAGACGCCCTTGAGCAGCGCCAGGTTCTCGGCGGTCTGGCCCATGGCGATGTAGATGTCGGGGACCTGGCCGTCCTCGCGCGGGTCGGTCCACGAGTCGGCGCCGCTCTCGGCGACCTTGGCGCCGCGGGCCTGGGCGTCGGCGAAGAACGGGTTCTGCGTGTCGGGCAGCGAGTCGCTGTTGCCCTTCACGAACCGCGACACCGTCTCCACACCGGCGGAGATGAAGACGTCGCCCTCGCCGGCCTTGATGGCGTGCAGGGCCATGCGGGTGGTCTGCAGCGACGAGGAGCAGTACCGGGTGATGGTGGTGCCGGGCAGGTGGTCCATCCCGAGCAGCACGCTGACGACGCGGCCCATGTTGTGGCCCTGCTCGCCGCCAGGGAGGCCGCAGCCGAGCATCAGGTCGTCGATGTCGCGGGGGTCGAGGGCGGGCACCTTGTCGAGGGCGGCACGGACGACGGCGGCGGCCAGGTCGTCGGGCCGCATGTCCTTGAGCGACCCCTTGAACGCTCGGCCGATGGGCGAGCGTGCGGTCGAGACGATGACGGCTTCGGGCATGGGGTCCTCCACGATGAGGGGGTCCGACACGGGTCGCCGGACATCGGTCATCTCGGAACGTACCCCGGAGTCCCGGGGGCGCATCGCGCTGTGGAGCGGCCGGAGCGGAGGTGTGCTCCGCGTCACGTCCTCAGGAGGCGGAGGTGGGCTCGGCCTCGGTCTCGGCGCGCTCGGCCTCCTCGGGGGTGGGCACGTCGGTCGGCCGGGGACGGCGGAGCAGCGCCCACGGGCCGCGCGGCCCGGTGTCGGAGCCGGCGACCTCGGTGGCCTGCACCTCGGTGCCCGGCCGGTTCGCGGCGCGGGCGGCGGCCCGGGCCACCGGCCGGACGGAGTCGCGGCGCAGCGAGCGCAGGCCGCGGTCGGCGCCGGTCGGCCACACGCCCACCGCGTCGGCCACCGCGGGCAGCAGCACCGCGGCCGCCGCGGCGTAGCCCGCGGCGCTCGGGTGGAACTCGTCGTTGCTGAACATCCCGTGGTCGGAGGCGAACGCGGGGCCCAGCAGGGAGCCCAGCGAGACGGTGCGCCCGCCGGCCTCGACGACGGCGATCGTCTGCGCGGCGGCCATCTGCCGGCTCCACCGCCGGGCCAGGGTGCGCAGCGGCTGGGCGATCGGGCGGATGGTGCCGAGATCCGGGCAGGTGCCGACGACGACCTCGCAGCCGGCGGCGGTCAGCCGGCGGACGGCGTCGGTGAGGTGCCCGACCGAGACGGCGGTGGGCGTCCGGCTGGTCACGTCGTTGGCACCGATCATGATCAGCGCGACGGCCGGCTTCTCCGCCAGGGCGCGGTCCACCTGCGCCTCGAGGTCGCGGGCGCGGGCCCCGGAGACGGCCAGCCGCACCAGCCGCACGGGACGCTCCGCCAGCTCGGCCAGGCCGGCGGCGACGAGCACCCCGGGGGTCTGGGAGGCGCGGGTGACGCCGAGGCCCACGGCGCTGGAGTCGCCCAGCACGGCGAGGACGATCGGCTTGGCGCGGCCGCGCCCGTAGACGCCGTCGCCCGAGGGCGGGTCCTGCTTGTCGGTGCGGGCCTCGACCTTGCGGCGGGCCGAGCGGGCCTCCTCGCGGAGGAGGGCGAACAGGGCTGCGCCGGCGATCGTCACGCTGCCACCGCCGTAGGCGGCGCTGGTCGCGAGTCGTCGGGCGGTGTCGGTACGCGTCATCGTGCCTCCGTCCCTGCTCGTCGGCGCCCGGTCGCTCGTCGTCCCGGTGGCACCACTGACGTTATCGGCCCCCTACGGTGCGACCTGTGGCACCTTCCCTCCCCGGCCTGACCCGTTCGGGCGATGACGACCAGCGCACCCGGCAGATCGTCGAGGTCCTCGTCGAGGCCTTCGGCGAGCTCATGGACGCCGACGCCGACGCCTTCCGCACGAAGTTCCGCAAGATGGCGGCCGACCCCTTCGCCTTCTACCGGGGGAGCGCGCCCCTGTTCTACGCGGACATGGCGACGTTCGAGGACCGCTGGAGCGACGAGCGGACGTCGCGCGTGTGGATCCAGGGTGACCTGCACGCGGAGAACTTCGGCACCTACATGGACAGCGCCGGCCGGATCGTCTTCGACGTCAACGACTTCGACGAGGCCTACCTCGGGCACGTCAGCTGGGACCTGCGCCGGTTCGCCGCCAGCTTCGCGCTCCTGGCCTGGCGCAAGGCGCTCGGGGACGACGTCATCGGCGACCTGCTGGGGACCTACCTGACCGCCTACCTCGACCAGGTGGAGGCGTTCACGCACTCCGACGAGGACCGCTCCTTCGCCCTGACCGCCGCCACCACCGAGGGAGCGGTCCGCGACGTGATCCTGGAGACGACCGCGCGCACCCGGCTGGGCCTGCTCGAGCGCATGACCGTGGTCGAGGGCTTCCGGCGGCGGTTCGCCGACCGGCCGCGCAACCGCCGGCTCGACGACGCCGAGCGCGACCGGGTGCTCGCCGCCCTGGAGCGCTACCGGGAGACGGTGCCGAAGGGGCAGCGGCGGCGCGAGGTCACCTACGACGTCAAGGACGTCATCGGCACCGGCGGCTTCGGCATCGGCAGCGCCGGGCTGCCCGCCTACAACGTGCTGCTGGAGGGGTACGACCAGGCGCTGGAGAACGACGTCGTCCTCTCGCTGAAGCAGGGCAACGTGCCGGCGCCCAGCCGGGTGGTCACCGACCCGGAGATCCGCTCCTACTTCGAGAACGAGGGGCACCGGACGGCGCTGAGCCAGCGGGCCCTGCAGGCCAACACCTCCCAGTTCCTCGGCTACACCGAGATCGACGGGCGAGGCTTCGTCGTCGCCGAGCTCTCGCCCTACGAGCTGGACCTGGACTGGGAGGACCTCACCGAGCCCGAGGAGATCGAGCCGGTGATGGCGCAGCTGGGCCGCGCGACGGCGAAGCTGCACTGCGTGGGCGACGCCGACAGCGACCACACGCTGGTGCCGTTCCAGACCGAGGAGGCGATCACCGGGCTGCTCGCCGACCGCCGCGAGGAGTTCGTCTCGGACATGGTCGAGTTCGCGCGGTCCTACGCACTGCGCACGCAGGAGGACCACCGCCTGTTCGTGAACGCGTTCCGCGCCGGCCAGATCCCCGGGATCAGCTCCAGCGGCTCGCACCCGCTGCCCGGCGACTAGCGGGCCCGCCGGCCCCTCCGGGCCCGCAGGTAGTCGGCGACGACGTACTCGCCCAGCCGGTCGGCGTCGGGCTCGAACACCCGGCCACCCGCCCGCTGGGTGAGGTCGTGCACGAAGTGGACCAGGCCCGGGTCGGGGTCCAGGGCGAAGACGTTCACCGTCGCCCCGGACCGGGCCACCCGCTCCACCTCGGCCACGGTGCGCGCGATCGTCTCGGGCATCGGCGGCCAGCAGAAGAACGGCGTCCCGTCGTCCTCCAGGTGCGCCGTCGGCTCGCCGTCGGTGACCACCAGGACCACCGGCTCGGCGTCGCGGTGCCGGGCGAGAAACCGGCGCGCCAGCATCAGGCCGTGCTGCAGGTTGGTGCCCTGCAGCGTGTCGACGCTGAGCTCGGCGAGGGTCTCGGGCCGCAGCACCTGCGCGGTCGAGGAGAAGCCGATGATCTCGATGGCGTCCTGCGGGAACTTCGTCGTCACCAGCGAGTGCAGCGCCATGGCCGTGGACTTGGCCGCGCCCCAGGTGCCGCGCAGCGCCATCGAGTAGGAGAGGTCGACCAGGAGCGCGACGGCGGCGCCGGTGCGCCGCTCGGTCTCCACCACCTCGAAGTCGTCGACGGCGATGCGCACCCGCCGCCGGCCGTCCAGCCGCGGCTCGTGCGCCGTGCGCAGGACGGCGTTCTTGACGGTGCGGACGACGTCCAGCGGCTGCTCGTCGCCGAACCGCCACTCCCGCGAGCTGCCGGTCAGCTCCCCGGCGGCGCCGGCGTCGGCGACGTCGTGCTCGCCGCGGCCGGTGGCGTCCAGCTTCGCGAACACCCGGCGCAGCGCCGTGGCGCCGAGCCGGCGGACCGCCTTGGGGGAGAGCTCGAGCCTGCCGTCGGTCCGGTCCAGGTAGCCCTGGCGCTCCAGCTCCCGCTCCAGCCGGCGGAGCGCTGCCAGGTCGTCGGCGGCCGAGCGGCCCAGCGCCCGCTCCAGCAGCTCCTCGTCGACGTCGGAGAGCGAGGCGCCGGCGTAGCCCTGGGACAGCTGGTTGGACAGCGCCTCCAGGTCGGCCAGCTCCGCGACGGCGCTGGTGGCGTCCCCCAGGCCGAGCGAGGGCTCGCCGTCGGGCACCTGGCCGCGCTGCCCCCACGGCAGGTCGGGCCGGGCCTGGCGCAGCGCGTCGGAGAGGTGGGCCATCTCGCTGGCCAGCCCCATGTCCTCCATCGTCTGGGCCATGAGCTCGCCGAGCTCCGCGCGCTGCTCGGGGGAGAGGCCGGCCATCATGCGTTCCTGGGCGGCCGCCCGGCGGGCGAGGGAGTCGATGAGCTCCTCGACCGACCCGGGCTGGTCGGGGAAGAACTGCCCGTGCCTCTCCATGAAGTCGACGAACTGCTGGTCGGTGTCCTCGCCGCGGTTGTGCGCGTCGACCAGCCGGGACAGGTCGGCGACCATGTCCTTGACCGCCTGCATGTCCTCCGGGGTCGCGTTCTCCAGCGACTGCTTCATCGAGGCGAAGGAGCTGTCGAGCACCTCCCGGCGCAGCAGGTCCTGGATGCGGTCGTAGGCCTGCCGCGCCTCGGCCGACCGCCACTCGTACTCCTTGAGCGCCCGGACGGCGCCCGCGGTGTCCTCGGGCAGGGCGTCGAGCTCGGCCTCCTTGAGCCGCGCCATGTCGTCGGGGTCGGGGAACAGCTCGCGCCGCTCGGACTCGACGGCCCGGTCGAGCAGCTCCCGCACCTCCTGCAGGGTGCCGTCCATCCGCCCGGCGGTGCGGGCCTGGCGCAGCCGGTCGCGCACGGCCCGGCGCAGCTCGTCCAGGCCGCGGCGGCCCTCGGCGCCGCGGCGCAGCAGCTCGCGCAGGGCCTCGCGCACCCCGCTGCCGCCGAGGACGGAGTCCCCGATCTCGTCGACGGCGTTGCCGAGGTCGTAGGGCGGGGCGAGCGGGTCGGGGCCACCGGCCCACCGCCCGTACCGGTACCCCTTCGGGGAGCTGCGCCCTCGCCCGGCCACCGTCAGGCCCCGTACACGGTGCGGCCGCCGTCGGTGTCCTTGGCCAGCCGGCGGGTGAGGTAGAGGCCCTCGAGCGCGAACTCGACCGCGGCCGCGGCCTGCTCGGCGGACTGCTCGCCCTCGGGCACACCCAGGCGGCCGAGCAGCTCGGCGAGCCTGGGGATGGTGCCCAGCTGGCCGAGCAGCGCGGGCGCGGGGACCAGGTCGCCCGACTCGACGGTCTCCCCGCCGCTGAAGTGCTCCTGCAGGCCGGTCAGGTCCAGGCCGGCGCACCGGGCGCGGAACGTCTGGGCCGTCGCCTGGCGCAGCAGGTGGTCGAGGACCTCCAGCTCGCGGTCGTCGTCCGGGTCGGACCCGGCGTCGGCGAACTCCACCTTGCCGCGGCTGGCGGGGACGACCGACGGCAGGTCGACCACCCGCGCCACCGGGCGGGTCTCGCCGGCGACCGCGGCGCGGCGGACCGCGGAGGCGGCGACCGTCTCGAGGGCGGCGACGGCGAACCGGGCGCTGACCCCGGAGCGCTGGTCGACGTGGCTGGACTCGCGCACGAGCCGGGTGAAGCGGGCGACGATCTCCACGAGGTGCTCGGGGACCAGCGGGGTGGCGTACACCGCGTCGCCGGCCCGCACGGCGCCGTCGCGCCAGGTGGTCTGCGCCTCCTGGTGCAGCAGCCGGATCTCGTCGGCGAGCTCCACCGGGTAGTGCGTGCGGACCTCGGTGCCGAACCGGTCCTTGAGCGGGGTGATGATCCGGCCGCGGTTGGTGTAGTCCTCCGGGTTGGCGCTGGCCACCAGGAGCAGGTCCAGCGGCAGGCGCACCCGGTAGCCGCGGATCTGGATGTCGCGCTCCTCGAGCACGTTGAGCAGGGCGACCTGGATGCGCTCGGCGAGGTCGGGCAGCTCGTTGACGCTGAAGATCCCGCGGTTGGTGCGGGGCACCAGGCCGTAGTGGACGGTCTCCGGGTCGCCCAGCGTGCGGCCCTCGGCCACCTTGATCGGGTCGACGTCGCCGATCAGGTCGCCGACGCTGGTGTCCGGCGTCGCCAGCTTCTCGCCGAAGCGGTCGCTGCGGTGCAGCCAGCCCACGGGCGTGGCGTCGCCGTGCTCGGCGATCTGCCGGTGCGCCCAGACGCTGACCGGGTGCAGCGGGTGCTCGTTGAGCTCGCTGCCGACGAGGACCGGGGTCCACTCGTCGAGCAGGCCCACGAGGGTGCGGATCAGCCGGGTCTTGCCCTGCCCGCGCTCGCCGAGCAGCACCAGGTCGTGGCCGGCGATCAGGGCCCGCTCGACCTCGGGGAGGACGGTGTCCTCGAACCCGACCATGCCGGGCAGGCTCGGCTCGCCGGCACGCAGCCGGGCCAGCAGGTTGGCGCGGATCTCGGCCTTGACCGGCCGGAAGGCGGCCCCGGTGGCGCGCAGCTCGCCGAGGGTCGTGGGTTCGGGGGAAGCGGGAGCGGGTGCGGGGGTCTCCGTCACCCCCGCCACGGTACGACGGTCGCGCGCGTCCTGGTCGGTCCTCGGCACCGCCTCCGTCCCGGCCGGGCCGGTGGTCCTCGGCAGGGGCGACCTGCGCGAGCGACGCGCCTGGTCCACGCGGTCGGGAGTTGCTGCGAGGATCGCCACGTGCTCGCTCCTGGTGGACTGCCCCTGGTCAGCGGGGCGGACGTCGAGGCGGCGGCGGACCTGCTGGCCGGCGTCGTCCGCCGCACCCCGCTCGAGTACTCCGGCGCGCTGGCCGACCGCGTCGGCGGACCGGTCTGGCTCAAGTGCGAGAACCTCCAGCGCACCGGGTCGTTCAAGATCCGCGGTGCCTACACCCGCATCGCCCGGCTGACCGACGAGGAGCGGGCCCGGGGCGTCGTCGCGGCCAGCGCCGGCAACCACGCGCAGGGGGTGGCGCTGGCCGCCCGCCTGCTGGGAGCGCGGGCGACCGTCTACATGCCCGAGAGCGCGCCGCTGCCCAAGGTCGCGGCGACGGAGTCCTACGGGGCGCAGATCGAGATGTTCGGCCAGTCGCTCGCCGAGCCGCTGCTGGCCGCCGCCGAGCACGCCGAGCGGACCGGCGCGGTCTTCATCCACCCGTTCGACCACGCCGACGTCATCGCCGGGCAGGGGACGGTGGGTCTCGAGGTCCTCGAGCAGTGCCCCGAGGTGGCCACCGTGGTGGTCTGCGCGGGCGGGGGAGGGCTGGTGTCCGGGGTCGCCGCGGTGGTCAAGGAGCGCCGTCCCGACGTCCGGGTGGTGGCGGTGCAGGCGGAGGCGGCCGCCGCGTTCCCCGGCTCGCTGGCCGCCGGCCGGCCGGTGGCGCTGCCGGCCATGAGCACCATGGCCGACGGGATCGCCGTCCCGAAGCCCACCGACCTCACCTTCGCGCACGTGCAGGGCCTGGTCGACGAGGTGCGCACGGTCAGCGAGGAGGACCTGTCCCGGGCGCTGCTGTACTGCCTGGAGCGGGCCAAGCTCGTCGTGGAGCCGGCGGGGGTGGCCGCGGTCGCCGCGGTGCTCGCCGACCCGACGGCCTTCCGCGCGCCGGTGGTCGCGGTCGTCTCCGGCGGCAACATCGACCCGGTGCTGCTGCTCAAGGTCGTCCAGCACGGCATGGCCGCGGCGGGCCGCTACCTGTCGCTGCGCCTGCGGGTGCCCGACCGGCCCGGGTCGCTGGCCGCCGTCCTGGCCGAGCTCGCCACGGCCGGGGCCAACGTGCTGGAGGTCGAGCACGAGCGGACGGCGACGCGGCTGGGCATCGGCGAGGTCGAGGTCTTCGTCGTCGTGGAGACCCGCGGGCCGGCGCACGCCGGCGAGGTCATCGGCGCGCTGCGCAGCGCGGGCTACGCCGTCACCCCGGAGTAGCCGCCGCACCGATGAGTCCCCGGGCCGCCCGCGGTCTGAGTCCGTGTCCCGCGCTCGCGGGAAGGGACGGAGGACGTGCGCGTGCACGCGACTGGGAAATCGGCTGGGGAACTGTCGGTGGGCGGGCCTAGCGTCCGCGGCATGACCGACGCGATCGTGGTCGAGGGGCTGGTCAAGCGCTACGGCGCCACCACCGCTCTCGACGGGGTGGACCTGACGGTGGCCGAGGGCTCGGTGCTCGGGCTCCTCGGGCCGAACGGCGCGGGCAAGACGACGGTGGTGCGCACGCTGGCGACGCTGCTGGCGCCGGACGCCGGCCGGGTGGAGGTGCTCGGCCTGGACGTGGGCCGGGGCGCGGACCAGGTGCGGGCGGCCATCGGGCTCACCGGCCAGTACGCCGCCGTCGACGAGTACCTCACCGGCTACGAGAACCTGGAGATGGTCGGGCGGCTGTACCGGCTCGGGAAGGCCGAGTCCCGGCGGCGGGCCGGCGAGCTGCTGGAGCGGTTCGACCTCACCGATGCCGCGAACCGGCCGGCCAAGACCTACTCCGGCGGCATGCGCCGCCGGCTGGACATCGCCGCATCGCTGATCAACCGGCCGCGGGTGCTCTTCCTCGACGAGCCGACGACCGGCCTGGACCCGCGCAGCCGGCTGGCCATGTGGGAGTTCATCGCCGAGCTGGCCGACGGCGGGACGACGATCCTGCTGACCACGCAGTACCTGGAGGAGGCCGACCGGCTCGCCGACCGCATGGTCGTCATCGACCGCGGCCGGGTGATCGCCCGGGGCACCGCCGACGAGCTCAAGGCGCAGGTCGGCGGGCAGCGGCTGGAGCTCACCGTCACCGACGCCGCGGTCCTGCCCGGCATGGTGGAGCGCCTGCGGCCCCTCGCGGTGGACGAGCCGAACGTCGGCGACCAGGGCCGGCGGCTCTCGCTCCCGGTCAGCGGCGGTGCCGAGGTGCTGGTCGAGGCGCTGCGCCGGCTGGACGGCGGCACCGCGCAGATCGTCGACGTCGGGCTGCGCCGGCCCGACCTGGACGACGTGTTCCTCGCCCTCACCGGCCGTGCGGCCGAGGAGGTCGCCGCCGACGACCCGACGGCCGAGCCGGCCACGACCGGAGGTGCCCGATGAGCAGCCTGGCCGCGACGTTGTCCGACAGCGTCGTCATCACCAAGCGGAACCTGATCAAGGTCAAGCGGGTGCCGGACCTGATCGTGTTCGCCACGCTGTCGCCGATCATGTTCGTGCTGCTGTTCCGCTACGTGTTCGGCGGCGCGATCGGTGGCCTGCCACCGGGCGTCTCCTACGCGGAGTTCCTGCTGCCCGGGATCTTCGCCCAGACGATCGTCCTCGGCTCGACGACGACCGGCGCCAGCATCGCCGAGGACCTGCAGAAGGGCCTCATCGACCGTTTCCGGTCCCTCCCCATGGCCCGCTCGGCGGTCCTGGTGGGGCGCACCGTTGCCGACCTCGGGCTCAACGCCATCTCCATCGCGGTGATGGCGCTGACCGGCCTGGTCGTCGGCTGGCGGATCCACTCCTCGGTGCCCGAGGCGATCGCCGGCTTCGCGGTGCTGCTGCTGTTCGCCTACGCCATCTCCTGGTTCATGGCGCTGGTGGGCCTGCTGGTCCGCGTCCCGGAGGTGGTGAACAACGCCAGCTTCATGGTGATCTTCCCGCTGACGTTCCTGGCCAACACGTTCGTCCCGCTGGAGTCCCTCCCGTCGGTGCTGCGCACGTTCGCGGAGTGGAACCCGGTCTCGGCCGTGGTGCAGGCGGCCCGGGACGTGTTCGGCAACACCTCGCCGCTCGCGCCGACCCCCGAGGTGTGGTCGCTGCAGAACCCGGTGCTCTACACGCTCATCTGGGTCGGGGTCATCCTGGCGGTGTTCGTGCCCCTGTCGGTCCGCCGCTTCGGCAGCGCCGCGAGCCGCTGACACCGGCACCGCTGCGCAGCGGAGGGGGCGGGGTGGAGACTGGCGTTCGATGAGCGCCGACCCCACTCCCGCCCTCTCCGCCGACAACCCCCTGGCCCGGGTCTCGGAGCTGCCGTTCCGGCTCCCGCCGTTCGCCGGCATCACCCTCGAGCACTGCCGTGAGGCGCTGCTGGCCGGTATGGCCGAGCAGCGCCGGGAGGTCGCCGGGATCGTGGGGTCGGCGGAGCCGCCCGGCTTCGAGAACACCATCGTGGCGCTGGAGCGGTCCGGGGCCCTGCTCGACCGGGCCTGGTCGGTGTTCGGGAACCTGTCCTCGTCGGTGGCCACGCCGAGGCTGCGCGAGATCGAGCGGGAGATCGCCCCGCTCGCCGCCGCCCACGACGACGCGCTGCGGCTGGACCCGGAGCTGTTCGCGCGCGTCGACGCCGTGCACGCCGCCCGCGGCACCGCGGGCCTCGACGCCGAGCAGCTCCGGCTGGTCGAGCGCTACCACCTGGACTTCGTCCTGGCCGGCGCCCGGCTGGACGACGCGGGCCGCGCCCGGCTCAGCGAGCTGAACCAGGAGCTGTCGGAGCTCTCGACGACCTTCGGGCAGAACCTGCAGCTGGCCACCGAGGCCGCCGCCGTCCGCGTCACGGACGCAGCGGAGCTGGACGGGCTGAGCGAGGAGGAGGTGGCCGCCGCGCAGCGCGCCGCCGCCGACCGCGGTCTCGAGGGCTTCCTGCTCACCCTCGTCCTGCCCACCGGGCAGCCGCTGCTGGCGAAGCTGCGCGACCGGGAGCTGCGCCGCCGGGTGTTCGAGGCGTCGGTGGGCCGGGCCTCGGCCGGCGAGCACGACAACCGGCCGGTGGCCGAGCGGATCGCCCGGGCCCGCGCCGAGCGCGCGCGGCTGCTGGGCTTCGGCACCCACGCCGACCTCGTGCTCGCCGACCAGACGGCGGCCACCACCGAGGCGGTCGACCGCATGCTCGGCTCGATGGTCCCGGCCTCGGTGGCCAACGCGGAGGCCGAGGCCGCGGTGCTGCGCGAGGCGGCCGCGCGCGACGGCGTCGAGCTCGCCGCCTGGGACTGGGCGTACTACAGCGAGCGGGTGCGGGCCGAGCGGTACGCCGTCGACACCACGGCGCTGCGCCCGTACTTCGAGCTGGACCGCGTGCTGGTCGACGGCGTCTTCCACGCCGCCGAGCTGCTCTACGGCCTCCGCTTCACGCCCCGACCGGACCTGGCCGGCTACCACCCCGACGTCCGGGTCTGGGAGGTCACCGACGCCGACGGCGCGCAGGTGGGTCTCTACCTGGGCGACTTCTTCGCCCGCGAGGGCAAGCGCGGCGGGGCGTGGATGAGCTCCTTCGTCCGCCAGTCGGGGCTGCTGGGCACCGCGCCGGTCGTCGTGAACAACCTGAACGTCACGCGGGCCCCCGAGGGCCGTCCGACGCTGCTCACCCTCGACGAGGTCAACACGCTGTTCCACGAGTTCGGGCACGCGCTGCACGGCCTCAGCTCCGCGGTCACCTACCCGCGGTTCTCCGGGACCAGCGTGCCGCGGGACTTCGTCGAGTTCCCCAGCCAGGTCAACGAGATGTGGGCGCTGTGGCCTGAGGTGCTCACGCACTACGCCCGGCACGTGGAGACCGGCGAGCCGCTGCCGCAGTCGGTGGTCGAGGCCATCGACGCCGCGCAGCTGTGGGGTGAGGGCTTCGGGACGCTGGAGTACCTGGCCGCGACCCTGCTGGACCAGGCCTGGCACCGCATCACGCCGGACACCGAGGTCGGTGACCCGGTGGAGTTCGAGGCCGAGGCGCTGCGCCGTGCGGGGGTGTCCTCGGAGCTGGTGCCGCCGCGCTACCGGACGACGTACTTCCAGCACATCTTCGCCGGGGGCTACTCGGCCGGCTACTACTCCTACATCTGGTCGGAGGTGCTCGACGCCGACACCGTCGAGTGGTTCCGCGAGAACGGCGGCCTGCGCCGGGAGAACGGGGACGCCTTCCGGGAACGGCTGCTCGCCGTCGGTGGCTCGGTCGACCCGCTGGCCGCCTTCCGGGCCGTCCGGGGACGCGACGCCGACCCGGGCCCGCTGCTCCGCCGCCGCGGGCTGGCGCCGGCCGCGTGACCCGCCGGGGGACACCCCGTACCGGGTGATGCCGGGAAGGGCTGCGGTCCGCCACGATGCCGGGCATGGACGTCCTGCTCGGCCTCGTGGCGGTGCTCGTGCCGGCGAGCGCGATCGCGGTGGTGCTCCTGCCGCCGGTCGTGCTGGCGGTGGGACGCCGCCGTCCGCTGCTGGCCGCCGCGTCCTACGTCGCCGCGCTGACGTTCGTGGCCGCGTGGGTCGTCGCCGCTGTCGACCACATGGAGTGGGCCGACCGCACGGGCGGGCAGGGCAGCGCCTTCGCCGGCAGCGGCTGGCTCGTCCCGGCCCTCGCGGCGGCCGCCGGCTCCGTCGTCGCCTCGCTGCGCCGTTCCCCGCCGGCGCCCGCCACCCGGGCCTGACCCCTCAGAGCCAGGGGAGCGAGAGCACCAGGTCCAGGTCGTCGGGGGCCGCCCCGTCGCGGACCAGCCGGTTGGGCTGGCGGTGGCCGCAGGCCGTGCAGCGGTGGACCACCTGCCAGCCCTTGCCCGACTTCTCCACCAGGCCGACCGGCTCCATGGGCTGCCGGCACCCGCTGGCCCGGTCCCCGGGCAGCTCGTCCACGTGCAGCGACCACAGGCAGTACGGGCAGTGGTTGCGGTAGTGCCCGTCGGTGTTCGCCGGCACCGGTGCGGCGCAGTGCACGCACGGGAAGCCGGTGTTCTCCGCCCGCCGGGAGCGGGCGCGCGGTGCGCTCACCGAGCGGTCAGGGGACGAACGGCTCGATGCCGACGACCTCGACGGTGATGTCCCGGCCGTTCGGCGTCTGGTAGGTGACCTTCTGGCCGGGCTTCGCGCCCATGATCGCCGCGCCCAGCGCCGACTCGGGGGAGTAGACGGTGAGGTCGGTGGTGCCGGCGATCTCGCGGGAGCCGAGCAGGAACTTCTCGGTGTCGTCGTCGCCGTCGAACCGGATGGTGATCACGGTCCCGGTCGCCGCGTGGGTGACCTTGGTCGGCGGCTCGCCCACGTGGGCCTTGCGGAGCAGGTCGGTGAGCTGGCGGATGCGGCCCTCCTGCTTGCCCTGCTCCTCCTTGGCGGCGTGGTAGCCGCCGTTCTCCTTGAGGTCGCCCTCCTCGCGGCGGGCGTTGATCTCGGCGGCCATGGCCGGTCGGTTCGCCACCAGCTGGTCGAGCTCGGCCTTCAGCCGGTCGTGGGCCTCCTGGGTCAGCCAGATGCCCTGGTCCTGCTCGTCAGTGGGGGTGGACACGCGGGAGAACTCCTGGAACTCGTGGGTGGCCCCCCGGGTGCGGAGGCCGTAGGTCAATCCGGCCAAGCTAACACTGCGGATCGGGGCCGTGCACCGGTGCGACGCGCTGCGAGCGAACCGGAACCGTAACGTACCGGGACGTGACCGGGCCCACGAGCCGCCCGTCCGGGTGGACCTCGGGCGAGGTGTGGGCCACACCTGGCCGGCCTTCCGTCATCCCTGCCGCCGGGCGAGGGACACTGTTGCGGTGACCCAACCCGACCAGCTGCGCCTGCTCGCCGTGCACGCACACCCGGACGACGAGTCGAGCAAGGGCGCCGCCACGATGGCGAAGTACGTGGCCGAGGGCGTTCGCGTCATGGTGGCGACGGCCACCGGCGGCGAGCGGGGCTCGGTGCTGAACCCGGCCATGGACCGCCCCGAGGTCTGGGAGCGGCTGCCCCAGATCCGCGTGGAGGAGATGGACCGGGCCCGCGAGATCCTCGGGATCGAGCAGGAGTTCCTGGGCTTCGTCGACTCCGGCCTGCCCGAGGGCGACCCGCTGCCCCCGCTCCCGGAGGGGTGCTTCGCCCTGGTGCCGGTCGAGGAGGCCGCCGCGCCGCTGGTCGCCCTGATCCGGCGCTTCAAGCCCCAGGTGATCACCACCTACGACGAGCGCGGGGGCTACCCGCACCCGGACCACATCAAGACCCACGACATCTCGGTGCACGCCTTCGAGGCCGCCGGTGACCCCGACCGCTACCCGGAGCTCGGCGAGCCCTGGCAGCCGAGCAAGCTCTACTACCACATGAGCTTCACGCTGCCCCGGACGAAGGCGCTGCACGAGGCGATCCTGGCGACCGGTGCCGAGTCGCCCTACGCCGAGTGGCTGGCCAACTGGGACCCGGCCCACGACATCTCCCACCGCGTGACCACCCGGGTCCCGTGCGCCGAGTACTTCCCGGTGCGCGACGCGGCGCTCATCGCGCACGCCACGCAGATCGACCCCCTCGGCCGCTGGTTCGCCTGCCCGGTGGAGACCCAGCAGGAGGTCTGGCCGACCGAGGACTACGAGCTGGCCCGCTCCCTGGTGGACACGACCCTCCCCGAAGACGACCTGTTCGCCGGCATCCGCAGCGAGGTGACCGTCCGATGAGCACCGCCGTCCTGGTCCTGGCGGCGGCCGAGCAGGCGCCCGAGGACGTCGGCAAGGCCGGGCCGTTCGGGCTCCTGCTGCTCGTGCTGCTGCTCATCGCCTCCGCCCTGCTGGTGCGGTCGATGAGCGGCCACCTCAAGAAGCTGCCGCGGAGCTTCGACCCGGCCGACCAGGAGCCGCGGATCGAGGTCCCCGACGACATCTCCGAGCTGGACCGGCCGCGGCCGGAGCCGGGCCAGGAGCTGCTCGACACGCTGCGGCGGGCGCCGCTGGCGATCGAGGCGCCGCGGGACCGCGACGACGAGGGCGGGCAGGGCACCACCGCGCGGGGCTGAGCCGGGGCGCCGGTGTGCCAGGCTGCCCCGGTGGCCGCGCCGCTGGAACTGCTCCGCACCGCCTACGGCGACCTGTCCGCGGCCCTGTACGGGAGCGCCGCGTCCGGCGACCCGTGGGCGCCGACCGGCTGCCGCGGGTGGGCCGTCCACGACCTCGCGTTCCACCTGCTCGGTGACGCCCGCCGCGCCGTCGTCGGCCTGAACACCCCTGCCCGTGGGCCGGCCGACCGGGACGCCGTCACGTACTGGCGCGGGTGGAGCCCGCCGGGGCCCGGCGACGACGAGGCGCTGGTCCGGACCCGTGCGGTGGCTGCCGTCGGGATCGCCTTCGCCGACCTGGTCGAGGAGTACGCCGGGACCACCGCCGCGGTGCTCGTGGCGGCCTCCCGGGTGCCGGCCGGTGAGCTGGTGCGCACGCAGGACCTGGCGATGACGGTGGACGCGCTGCTCTCCACGCTCACCGTCGAGGCCGCCGTCCACCACCTGGACCTGGTCGCCCACCTCGACCGGCCGGGCCCGTCGGCCGGGCCGCTGGCGGAGGTCCGCCGCGTGCTGGAAGGGCTGGCCGGGGGGCCGCTCCCCGCCACCTGGGACGACGCCACGGCCGCCCGCCGCGGCACCGGCCGGGAGACGCTCACCGGGGCCGACCGCGCCGAGCTGGGGGAGCGGGCCGGCGCCTTCCCCCTGTTCGGCTGATCAGGTGCTCGGTCCGTCGTCGCCACCAGGGACACTGGGACGGTGACCGCCGCAGCCGTGCCGAGCTCGACCGACGTCCTCGTGGTCGGTGCCGGGCCGGCCGGGTCCTCGGCCGCCGCGTGGGCTGCCCGTGCCGGGCACGACGTCGTCCTCGCCGACGCGGCGGTGTTCCCGCGGGACAAGACCTGCGGCGACGGCCTGACCCCGCGCGCCATCGCCGAGCTGGACCTGCTCGGGCTGGGCGACTGGGCGCGGTCGAAGGCGCGCAACCGGGGCCTGCGGGCCGCCGGGTTCGGCCGGCAGTGGGAGCTGCCCTGGCCGGGTGGCGAGTTCCCCGACCACGGCAGCGCCGTGCCGCGCACCGAGCTCGACGCCCGCATCCGCCAGGTGGCCGTCGAGGCCGGCGCCCTCCCCTGGGAGGGTGCGCGGGCGGTCGACGTGGAGCGGGACGGCGACCGGGTCACCGGCGTCGTCTTCGAGCTCGAGGACGACAGCCGGGTGACCGTCGCGTGCCGCCGTCTCGTCGTCGCCGACGGCGTCCGCTCGCCGCTGGGGCGGGTGCTCGGGCGGACCTGGCACCGGGACACCGCGTACGGGGTCGCCGCCCGGAGCTACGTGCGCTCGGGGCGCAGCGACGACGAGTGGATCAGCTCGCACCTGGAGCTGCGCGGCACCGAGGGCGAGCTGCTGTCCGGCTACGGCTGGGTGTTCCCGCTGGGCCGCGAGGCCGGCGAGGTGAACCTTGGCGTCGGCACGCTGGCGACCTCCCGCCGGCCGGCGGGCGTGCAGCTGAAGTCGCTGCTGGAGTTCTACGCGGAGAGCCGCCGCGAGGAGTGGCAGCTGGACGGGAAGGTGCGCGACGTCGCCTCGGCGCTGCTGCCCATGGGAGGTGCGGTCTCCGGCGTCGCCGGGCGCAACTGGGCCCTGGTCGGGGACGCCGCCGGCTGCGTGAACCCGCTCAACGGCGAGGGCATCGACTACGGCATGGAGACCGGCCGCACGCTGGCCGGGATGCTCGGCGAGGACGACTGGACGGCGGCGTGGCCGGCCACCCTGCGCCGGCACTACGGCGAGGCGTTCTCGATCGCCCGCCGGCTGGCCGGTCTGCTCACCGTCCCGCGCTTCCTGCCGGCGGCCGGGCCGGTCGGCATGCGCTCGCGCCCGCTGATGACCGTGGCCCTGCGGGTGATGGGGAACCTGGTCACCGACGAGGACCGCGACCTCACCGGCCGGCTCTGGCGGCTGGCCGGCAGGGCCTCGGTGAGGCTGGACGACCGGCCCCCGTTCGGCTAGACGAACGGCGAGTTGAAGACGGCGAAGTAGACGGCGATGTAGTGGCAGATCGCCGCCACGACCGTCATCGCGTGGAACACCTCGTGGTAGCCGAAGGTGCCCGGCCACGGGTTGGGCCGCTTGAGGCCGTAGGCGATGCCGCCGAGGGTGTAGAGCACGCCACCGACGGCGAGCAGCACCATCGAGGTCACGCCCGCGATGTGCAGGATGTCGGTGAGGACGAACACCGCCACCCAGCCCAGGCCGATGTAGAGCGGGACGCCGACCCACCGCGGCGCCGTCGGCCAGGTCATCTTCAGCGTCACGCCGGCCAGGGCGCCGGCCCAGACGGCGGCCAGCACGATGAAGCCGGTGGGCTGGTCGACCGCCAGCAGCGCGAACGGCGTGTAGGTGCCGGCGATGAAGAGGAAGATCATCGAGTGGTCGAGGCGCTTCATGATCCGCCAGCCGCGGGGTGACCAGCGCCGCCGGTGGTACAGCGCGCTGATGCCGAAGAGGCCGCAGATCGTCAGGCAGTAGACCGACACCGACCAGCCGGCCCGGGCGCCCTGGACCGCGGCCAGCGGGATCAGCACCGCGCCGGCGACGATGGCGCCGAAGAACGAGACCAGGTGGATCCAGCCGCGGGCCCGGGGACGGGTGTCGGGATGGGTCCAGTCCTTGTCAGCGAAGTCCGAGGCGTCCCAGGCCCGCTCGACCTGCTCGCCCTCGGCGACGACGGTCTCGACCGCCTCCTGCGCGGGAGCCTCGAGCTCGGAACCGTCAGCCTCCACCCGGACCGTGTCGCGATCGTTCGGGGAGACGCTCATGAGGCGAGGTTACGGAGGCGTAGGTTCGCCGTCACCCGGAAGCGGCTGTGACCTGCACGGCCCCGCCACGAGGCTCGCCGCCGGCCCGCGCGTGGCGAGCGGGACCGCCGCGGGTCACTAGGGTGGGCCCGTGGGGGTGCGTCAGCGGGTACGGGACGCGCTGATCCAGGTGTACGAGCGGCGGCTGGCCCGGGCGCTCGTGGGCGCGCAGGTCCCGCGGCACGTCGGCGTGATCATCGACGGCAACAGGCGGTGGGCCCGGGACATGGGCCTGGAGGACGTCAGCGAGGGCCATCGCCGCGGCGCCGGCATGATCGCCGACTTCCTCGACTGGTGCGACGAGGCCGGGGTCGAGGTGGTCACGATCTTCATGCTGTCCACCGACAACCTGTCCCGCCCCCAGCCGGAGCTGGTGCCGCTGCTGCGCATCATCGAGGGCGTCGTCGCCGACCTCTCCGGGGCCGGCCGCCGGTGGCGGCTGCGCGCCGTCGGCGCCCTGGAGCTGCTGCCGGCCGAGACCGTCGCCGTCCTCAAGCGGGCCGAGGACGTCACCCGCGACCGTCCGGGCGCCACCGTCAACCTGGCCGTGGGCTACGGCGGGCGCCGGGAGATCGCCGACGCCGTGCGGTCGCTGCTGGCCGAGCACGCCGAGCGCGGGACGACGCTCGACGAGCTGGTCGAGGTCCTCGACGTCGACCACATCGCCGAGCACCTCTACACCAAGGGCCAGCCCGACCCCGACCTGATCATCCGGACCAGCGGGGAGCAGCGGCTGTCGGGCTTCCTGCTGTGGCAGACCGCGCACGCGGAGTTCTACTTCACCGACGTCTACTGGCCGGACTTCCGCCGCGTCGACTTCCTGCGCGCGCTGCGCGACTACGCCGCCCGGCACCGCCGGTTCGGCGAGTAGGCGCGGCTGCGAAACTGCGTCCATGACCGCCGGAGCCCTCGACATCGCCCTCGAGTACGTGCGCCTGGGGCTGCGTTTCGACCGGCTGGAGCCCGGCTTCGTCGACGCCTACACCGGTGACCCGCGCATCCGCGCGCAGGTGCGGGACGAGCCCGCGCCCACCCCGCAGCAGCTGCGCGACCGGGCCCGGGAGCTGCTCGGCGAGCTCGGCGCAGCGGGGCTGCCGGAGGACCGGGCGGACTTCCTGCGCGGCCAGCTGACCGGCCTGGAGTGCAGCGCCCGGAAGATGAGCGGCGAGCCGGTCGGGTTCGTCGAGGAGGTCCGCAGCTACTTCCAGGTCGACGTCGAGCTGGGCGACGAGTCCGCCTACGCCGCGGCGCACGCGGAGCTGGACGCGCTGCTGCCGGGCGACGGCACCCTCGCCGAGCGGTACGCCGCGCACCGCCGTCGCGAGGAGTGCCCGCCGGACCGGCTGGAGACGGCGGTGCACGCCCTCTCCAGCGCGCTGCGCGACCGGGTCCGCGGCCAGTACGGGCTGCCCGAGGTCGAGACCGTCCGGTACGAGGTGGTCACCGACAAGCCCTGGTCGGGCTTCAACTACTACGAGGGCGGGTTCCGCTCGCGCGTGGCGATCAACGCCGACCTGCCGCACCGCCTCTCCCAGCTGGCGCACCTGGTCGCCCACGAGTCCTACCCCGGCCACCACACCGAGCACTGCCGCAAGGAGCGCGGGCTGGTCGAGCGCACCGGGCGCCTCGAGCACACGGTCTTCCTCGTCAACACCCCCGAGTGCCTCATGGCCGAAGGGCTGGCCGACCTCGGCGTGCAGGCCGCCGTCGGCCCGGGCTGGGGACCGTGGGCGGCGGAGATCCTCGGCGACCTGGGGCTGCGCTTCGACGGCCACCTCGCCGAGCGCATCGCGGCCGCCGCGGGCCCGCTGAACCGGGTCCGCCAGGACGCCGCCGTGCTGCTGCACGACCGCGGCGCGGACGCCGACGAGGTCAGCGCCTTCCTGCAGCGCTGGTCGCTGGTCAGCCCCGAGCGCGCCCGCCAGCAGATCCGGTTCCTGACCGACCCGCTGTGGCGGGCCTACACCTCCACCTACGTGGAGGGCTTCGCCCTGCTCTCGCGCTGGCTCGACGCGCGGCCGGCCGAGCAGCCGGTGGCCGACCGGTTCCTCCGGCTGCTCGACGAGCCGCTCACGCCCGGCCGCGTCGCCGCCGAGCTCCGGGCCGCCTGAGCCGTGTCCCGCCGGTCACCCGCCCAGGCGCGGTTCCTCGGTCTGTGGAGCGCCGCCTGGCTGGCGGTCCTGCTGGTGCTCGGGATGCTCCGGTTCGGCGACCCGGCCGTGCAGTGGCCGGTGCTGCTCGTGCCCGCGGTCTGGGCGCTGGTCGCCCTGCGCCCGCGCCGCCGCTCGCGGATGGCGGTCGTCGAGCGCGAGCGCCCGCCCCGACGGCAGCGGCCGGTGGACGACGGCTGGGCCGAGGACGACCGGCACCCCGCCGACGAGCGCTACGACGACCGGTACGACGAGCGGTACGACGGGTACGACGACGACCCGCCGGCGCTCCCGCCCGGCATGCGCACCGATACCGTGGAGCGCCCGGCGCTGCGCCGCCGGCAGGACCCGTACGAGGACGACGGCCGGTGGTGAGCGGCGCGTCCTGACGCGCCCCGGGAAACCGCTGGCGGGTCGTCGGTGGGCTGCACGATGCTGTCGTCCGTGATCTCCGCCCGCGGCCTGGCCCGCACCTTCCGCAAGCGCAAGCAGGAGGTGCACGCCGTCGTCGGCGTCGACCTCGACGTCGAGGCCGGCGAGATCGTCGGCTTCCTCGGCCCCAACGGCGCGGGCAAGACGACGACGCTGCGGATGCTCACCACGCTGCTGGAGCCCTCGGCCGGCGAGGCGACCGTGGCCGGGTGCGACCTGCGGACCGACCCGGTCGGCGTGCGCCGGCGGATCGGCTACGTGTCGCAGAGCGGCTCCACCGCGCCGGAGGCACGCGCGGGGGAGGAGGTCGTCGACCACGCCCGGCTCTACGGGATGACCCGGGCCGACGCGACCGAGCGCGGGCAGCGGCTGTTCGCCGAGCTGGACCTCGACGGTCTGTGGGAGCGCCAGCCCAAGGCCATGTCCGGGGGCCAGCGCCGGCGGCTGGACATCGCCATGGGCCTGATCCACCAGCCCGGGCTGGTCTTCCTCGACGAGCCGACCACCGGCCTGGACCCGCAGGCCCGGGCGAACCTCTGGCAGCACATCCGGGCGCTGCGCGCCGACCGCGGCACCACCGTCTTCCTGACCACGCACTACCTGGACGAGGCCGATGCGCTCTGCGACCGGATCCTGGTCATCGACCACGGGTCGATCGTGGCCGCGGGCACGCCGGACGCGCTGAAGTCCCAGGTCGGCGGCGACGTCGTCACGGTGACCGCCGACCGGGGGCAGGTCGCGGAGGTGGCCCGCCTGGCCGCGCAGCTGCCGGGTGCCGAGCCCCCGCAGGTGCTCGACGACCGGGTGGTGGCGCGCGTGCCGCACGGTGGCACGGCGCTGGTGGAGCTGGTCCGCGCGCTCGACCGGTCGGGGGTCGCGGTCAGCGGGATCGAGAGCCGCCGGCCCAGCCTCGACGACGTCTTCCTCGGCCTGACCGGCCGGTCCCTGCGCGAGGCGGGTGCCCCGGCGCCCGCACCGGCCCCGGAGGTGGCCGCCCGATGAGCACCCTGCTGCGCGACACCGGCATCGTCTTCGCCCGCGCCATGCGCCTGTCGCTGCGCAACCCCGCCTGGCTGGTCATCAGCCTGATGCAGCCGATCCTCTACATCCTGCTGTTCGGGCCGCTGCTCGAGCCGTTGTCCGGCCAGCTGGGGTCGGGGAACGCCTACCAGACCTTCGTGCCCGGCATTCTCGTGCAGCTGGGCATCTTCGGGGCGCTGTTCGTGGGGTTCGGCCTGATCGCGGAGTACCGGGCGGGCGTCATCGAGAGCCAGCGGGTCACCCCGGCCAGCCGGACCGCCCTGCTGCTGGGCCGGGTGCTGCGCGACGTCGTCGTCCTGCTCGTGCAGGGCACGCTCCTGGTGCTGGTGTCCATCCCGCTGGGGCTGCGCGCGCCGGTGCTCGGGGTGCTGCTCACCCTCGTGGTGATCGCGCTGCTCGGCGCGGCGTTCGCGTCGGTCTCCTACGCGCTGGCCCTCACGTTGAAGAGCGAGGATGCGTTCGCGCCGCTGCTCAACGCCTTCGTCCTCCCGGTGCTGCTGCTCTCGGGCATCCTGCTGCCGATGTCGCTGGCCCCCGGCTGGCTCCAGGCGGTGAGCGACGTCAACCCGCTCAAGCACGTCGTCGAGGGCGCGCGGGCCTTCTTCGAGGGCGGCTACGGCACCTCGACCGCCTGGTGGGGCGTGGCGATGACGCTGCTCCTGGCGGTGCTCGGCTGGTTCTTCGGCGTCCGGCGTTTCCGGCGCGAGTCCAGCTGAGCGACGGGCGAGCACCCGTGGGACGGATGTGACGGCCGTTACCCCGTTGGGTGAACTTCAGGTTCCGACCGGGTCGGTGGGGGCGCCGTTGTCGGTGGTCGGGCCTAACGTCCGCGGTGGACGACGAGCTGTCCTCGCCGTCCACGGGAGGCCCGGTTGGTGCTGACGAGTTCGTCGACCAGGGGGGGCCGGTACCCGGCCTCTGCGCCGGGGCCCGGCCACCTTCGAACCGGGGCGCGCCTCTGCCGCGAGGCCGCGTCCCACGGGAGCCGACTCGTGACCACTGCCCGCCGCACGTTCGTCCTCGACACCTCGGTCCTGCTCTCCGACCCCCGGGCGCTGCTGCGCTTCGGCGACGCCGACGTGGTCCTGCCGCTCGTCGTCATCGGTGAGCTGGAGGACAAGCGCCACCACCCCGAGCTCGGCTGGTTCGCCCGGCAGACGCTGCGGATGCTCGACGACCTGCGCGTCACGCACGGCCGGCTCGACGCCCCGGTCCCGGTCGGCGAGTCCGGCGGCACGCTGCACGTCGAGCTCAACCACAGCGACCCGTCGGTGCTCCCGGCCGGCTTCCGCAACGACAGCAACGACTCGCGGATCATGGTCGTCGCGCTCAACCTGCGGGCCGAGGGGCGCGACGTCTGCCTGATCACCAAGGACGTCCCGCTGCGGGTCAAGGCGGCCGCGGTGGGGCTGGACACCGACGAGTACCGGGCGCACGACGTCGTCGACGCCGGCTGGACCGGCATGGCGGAGCTGTCGGTGGACGACGCCGACCTCGACGCCCTCTACGAGGCCGGTGAGGTGTTCCTGCCCGCCGCGGCGGAGCTGCCCACGCACACCGGCCTGGTGCTGCTCTCCTCCCGTGGGTCCGGGCTGGGCCGGGTGACCCCGGACAAGCAGGTGCGGCTGATCCGGGGCGACCGGGAGGCCTTCGGGCTGCACGGCCGCTCGGCGGAGCAGCGGGTGGCCCTGGACCTGCTGCTGGACCCGGAGATCGGGATCGTCTCCCTCGGCGGCCGCGCGGGCACGGGCAAGTCGGCGCTGGCGCTGTGCGCGGGGCTGGAGTCGGTGCTGGAGCGCCGGGCGCACAAGAAGGTCGTGATCTTCCGGCCGCTGTACGCCGTCGGCGGGCAGGAGCTCGGGTACCTGCCCGGCGGCGAGGGCGAGAAGATGTCGCCCTGGGCGCAGGCGGTCTACGACACCCTGGGGGCGCTGGTCTCCAAGGAGGTCCTGGAGGAGATCGCCGCGCGGGACCTCATCGAGGTGCTGCCGCTCACCCACATCCGCGGCCGGTCGCTGCACGACTCGTTCGTGATCGTCGACGAGGCGCAGTCCCTGGAGCGCGGCGTGCTGCTGACCGTGCTCTCCCGGCTCGGGACGAACTCCCGGGTCGTCCTCACCCACGACGTCGCCCAGCGGGACAACCTCCGGGTCGGCCGGCACGACGGCGTCACCGCCGTCATCGAGAAGCTGAAGGGGCACGTGCTGTTCGCGCACACGACCCTCACCCGGTCCGAGCGCTCGCCGATCGCGGCGCTGGTCACCGAGATGCTGGAGGACCTCCCGCTCTGAGGCCGACGCCCTGCCCCGGGGGCGCGTCCTGCGCGCCCCCGGAGCGGGACGCCCCGTTCACGCGGCGTCCCGCTCCTCGTCCTCGTCGACGTCGACCGGGCGCGCAGCCGGACGGCGCTTGGGCTGCGGCACCGGCTTCGGCGGGGTGAACACCGCCCGCACCAGGGCGACGGCGCCCCAGCCGGCGAGCAGGCACCACGGCAGCCGGCTCACCATCTCCTCGGTCGTGAAGTCCCCCCGCATGCCGAGCGCGAGCACCGGCAGCGCCAGCACGAACCCGACGAGGAGGACGTCCCAGCGGAAGGGGCTCATGCCTGCGGGCTCTCCAGGCGCTCGCACAGCAGGGAGGCCCAGCGGTGCGGGGTGGCGCGGACGCCGTCGAGGAGGGCCACGGGCGTGGTCAGCCGCCGCAGCACGGCCGCCGGGTCGGCGCTGAGGTCGGTGTCCTGCACGACGAGCGCGTCCACGCGGGCCAGGCCGTCGAGCCACACCTCGACGTCCTCGGGCTTGCGGGTGGCCTCGACGACCGCCCAGACCGCGGCCGGGGACCAGATCCCCAGCATCTGCGCCATCCAGTACGGGTCGCTGCGCAGCGGGGCGTCGACGGCCACGATGGTCAGGCTGCCGCTCGCGGTGGCCTCCTGGTGCCGCTCGACCGCGGTGTCGGTCGTCGTCACCCGGCTGGACCGCGGGGCGAGACCGGCCAGGTCACCGCGGGTGGCCCACTGCACGCGGTCGGGGTCCAGGCGCAGGGTCGCGGCGAGCGACTGCGCGGCGCGCAGCGTCTCCATGCCGGGGCCGACCACGAACAGGACCTCGCCGGCGCCGGAGGGCACCTGCGGCAGCTGGGGCAGGTTCCGGGCCAGGGCGCGGGTGAGGGCGGCGTAGGTCCCGTCGGCGGCGACCGCGTCGTCGAAGTCCTCGCCGAGCAGGGCCTCGGGCACGCCGAGGGCGGTCAGCCGGGAGACGGTCCCGGACACCGCGCGGGTCGTCTCCGCAGCGTCCTCGGGCTCGTCCAGCTCGGGCATGTCGGGCAGGTCCGGGCCGGCCATGAGCGGGGCCACCGGCAGGCGGGTGACCGTCGCCAGGGCCCGGGGAGCAGCGGTCTCGCGGGTCCTCGCCGGCGCGCGGTCGGCGTCGCGGTCGGTCGCCTCGTCCTGGCTCGGGGCCGCCGGCCGCTCGGGCCGGGGCCGGGCCGGGGGCACGGCGGGGCGGCTGGAGGACGGCGGGACCGGCGGCAGCCCGCGGCCACGCGACCCGGCGAGGCCGGGGAGCAGGGAGACCCGGGGCATGACGGTCGTGGCGTCCATCGACATCGTCATCGGTGCCGGGTCGCTGGCCGTGCGCGCGAGGAGCGGGGCGAGCTCGTCGGCACCGGTGAGCTCGGCCCCGTCGGCCGGCGCGGCAGCCTCGGCCGCCTCCGCCTCGACGGCGGCGTCCTCGGTGGCGACCTCCTCGGTGGCGGTGGCCTCGACGGTGGCCGGGGTGGTCTCCTCGGCGGCGGCCGGCTCCTGGAAGAGGTCCTCCGCCTCGGCGGCGGCCGGCTCCTCGACGGCGGCCGGCTCGGTGCCGGCGCCGGTCGACGGCGCGGGGTCCCGGCGGACGACCTCGGCCCAGATGGGGGCGTCGCTGACGGCCGGGGCCGGCGACGGCTCGGGGACCGGCTCGCCCCACAGCGGCGTGCAGGTCGCAGCCGGGGCGGGGACGTCCCAGCCCAGGCCGCTGCTGCCCGAGGTCGGGGCGGGCAGGCCGAACAGCGAGTAGTTCGCCGACGTCCCGAGGTCCCAGGTGAGGGCGGGCTCGACGGTGGGACGGGGGGCCTCGACGGTCTGCGCGGTCTGCGCGGTCTCCGCGGCCGGCTCCACGGCGGCCTCGACGACCGGCTCGGCGACGGCCTCGGCGACCGGCTCGGCCACGGGCCCCGCGACGGCGGGGACCGGCTCGACGGCGGCCTCCACGACGGTGGCCTCCATGACGGCGGGGACCGGCTCGACGACGGGCTCCGCGACCGCGGGGGCGGGCACAGCGGGAGCCGCGGTGGGCTCGGCCAGCGCCTCCTTCGGGGAGTCGCCCGCGAGCATCTTGCGCAGGATCCCGGCGAGGGCCTCGTCCGAGTGCCCCTGGGCCAGGGCGGCGCGGAGGGCCTCGGCGATCTCCTCCTCGCGGGTGGACACGGCCGGGGCCGGTGCCTCGTCCTCGGCCGCCCGGACGGGGGCGGTGGCGGGGGTGCTGGTGGAGGGCGCCGTGACGACCTGTTCTCCCACGGTGGTCTCCTCCTGGTGCACGGCCTTGGACCGCTTCGACGAGTCTGCTGAACGGATGGCCGCGGCCAGGGAGGGCCGGGGCGCCGGGGTGTCCGGGACCTGGACCGGGTCCTGCTGCCGGGCCGGTGCGGCCGGCTCCTTCGCGGCGCGGGCCGGCTTCCCGACCGGCGGCGCGAGGTCCGGGAGGGCCGGCTCCTCCATGGCCTGGGCGACCGCCTGCTCGACGTCGCGGTCCCCGGCCACCATGCGGGCCAGCGCGGCGGTGAACGGCGACGGCGCACCGGAGGCCTCGAGGGCCGCGGCGAAGGGGGAGAGGAGGACCGGGGTCTCCTCCTCGCTCGGCGCAGGCGTCGCGGCCGGCCGGGTCGCCTTGGTCGCGGTCGCGCGCGGGAACGTCGCACGGGCGGTCCCGGCAGGTGCCGCGACGTCCGGGAACGCCGCGGCGGGCGCCGGACGGGAGGAGGAGAAGGAGGCCTTGGGCGCGGCCGAGGAGCCGGCCGGCCGGGCGGGCGAGGAGGGCGCCGACGGTGCGGGGGTGAACGCGGCGCGCGGCGCAGCCGTCGACCGCGGCGTGGCCGACGGCAGGCCGCCGAGCAGGCCGGCGAGCTCGTCGAGCCGCTCGTCCTCCGCCAGTGAGGCGGAGCCTGCCGTGGTGGAGGACGCCGGGGTGGAGGACGCCGGGGTGGGGCCGGCCGGGGTGGACGGCGCGGGTGCCGCGGCGCGGGCGCCGGTCACCGGTCCCCGGTGTGCGTCGCCGGAGCGGGCGGCCTCGGCGGCCCAGGCCGCGGCACCGTTGCGGGCCGGGGCGGTGGCACGCGCGCGCGCCGGCGCGGCGGACGCGAGCGGGGACTCGAAGGAGCTCACCGGGGCGGCGGGGGCCGGCCCGGCGGAGGGCGTGGGCACGCCCGGGCGGGCGAACTGGTCGGCGACCTCGGCCACGTACCGCTCGGTGGCGAAGAAGCCGAGCACGCCGCCGGAGCGCACGCGGCGGACGCCCACCACGCGCGCGTGGGGACCGAACTGCTCCCGCGCCGCGGCGATCGCGTCGTCGCGCGTGGCGGCCTCAACGGATCGCAACGGCACCGCTCACCACTCCCAGCGACTCGATCTGCGCTGTCCGGGACACCTCCGCGTAGGAGATGACGGGCAGCCGGGGAAGAATCTGGCGCATCAGGCGCGACAGGGCCGCGCGGACCTGCGGCGAGCACACGAGGACCGGTGAGAACCCGGCGCGCTCGGCGTCCTCGAGGAGGCCGCTGCACCCGTGGACGAGGGCGTCCACGGCGCCGGCGTCGAGGGCCAGGACCGCACCCATGTCGGTCTGGCGGACGGCCTCCAGGAGCCGCTGCTCGAAGCCCGGCTCGAGGGTGAAGACGTGCAGCCGCTCGTCCGGGGTGACGTAGGGCTGGCTGATCGCCGAGCCGAGCGCCGACCGGGCCGCCTCGACGAGACCGTCGAGTTCGGTCGACTGCTTCGCACGCACAGAGAGTGCCTCGAAGATGCGGACCAGGTCCCGGATCGACACACCCTCGGCGAGCAACGCGTGCAACACGCGTTGCACCTCTCCCAGGGTGAGCAGGGCCGGGGTGAGCTCCTCCACGACGACCGGGTGGGTGCGGCGCACCATCTCCACGAGGAGGCGCACGTCCTCCCGCCCGAGCAGGTCCGCGGCGTTCTGCCGGACGACCTCGGCCAGGTGCGTGGTGATCACCGAGGAGCGGTCGACGACGGTCGCGCCGGCCATCTCCGCGGCCCGCTGGAGCTCGGCCGGCACCCACTTGGCCGCCAGGCCGAACACCGGCTCGCGGGTCGGCCGGCCGGGCAGGCCGTCGAGCGCGTCGCCGATGGCCAGGACGGTGCCCGACGGGGAGCTGCCCTTGGCCACGGGGACGCCGTTGAGCCAGATGACGTACTGGGAGGACGGGAGGTCGAGGTTGTCGCGGGTCCGGACCAGCGGGATCACCAGGCCGGTCTCCATGGCGACCTTCCGGCGCAGCGCCTTGACGCGGTCCAGCAGGTCGCCGCCGCGGGAGGCGTCGACGAGCTCGACGAGGTCGAAGGCGACCTCGAGCTCCAGGGGGTCGACCCGCATCTTCTGGGCGATGGCCTCCGGGGAGTCCGGGGACGGCTCGTTGTCCAGGGCGGCCGCCGCGGCCTCCGCCTCCTCGTCGACCTCCACCGGGTCGCTCATGCGGGAGGCCATGAGGAGGAACAGCAGGCCCACGACGAGGAAGGGCAGCTTCGGCAGGCCCGGGATCAGGCACAGGGCGAGGGCGGCGCCGCCGGCGATGCGGACCGGCTGCTTGAACCGGCCCAGCTGGTCGAGCAGGTCGGTGCCCATGTCGCCCTCGGTGGCCGACCGGGTCACGATGATGCCGGTCGCCGTGGACATCAGCAGGGCGGGGATCATCGAGACCAGGCCGTCGCCGACGGTCAGCAGCGAGAAGGTCGAGACCGCCTCGGCGGGAGCCATCCCGCGCTGCATGACGCCGATCGCGAAGCCACCGATGAGGTTGACCAGCGTGACGACGATGCCGGCGATGGCGTCGCCCTTCACGAACTTCGACGCACCGTCCATCGAGCCGTAGAAGTCGGCCTCGGCGGTGACCTCGTGCCGGCGCTTGCGGGCCTGCGCCTCGTTGATCAGGCCGGCGTTCAGGTCGGCGTCGATCGCCATCTGCTTGCCGGGCATGGCGTCGAGGGTGAAGCGGGCGCCGACCTCGGCCACGCGCCCCGCACCGTTGGTGATGACCACGAACTGCACGATGGTCAGGATCAGGAAGATGACCATGCCGACGATCAGCGAGCCGCCGATGACGATGTGCCCGAAGGCCTCGATCACCTTGCCGGCGTAGCCGTCGGTGAGCACCAGCCGGGTCGAGGAGACGTTCAGGGCCAGCCGGAACAGCGTGGCGATGAGCAGCAGCGAGGGGAACACCGCGAAGTCCAGCGGCCGCTTGATCTGCATCGCGACGAGCAGGACCAGCAGCGCGATGGCCAGGTTCAGGCCGATCAGCATGTCCATCAGGGCGGCCGGCATCGGCACGACCAGCATGAGGACGATGGCGACGACGCCGATCGGGACGGCGGCCTTGCCGAGCCCCTTCACCGGCCCGCTCCGGGCGCTGACGACGGACGCTGACTCACCCTTCCCTCATCGGCAGGCCGAGGAGGGGGTGGTACCGCGGCGGGACGGCGTCCTCGCTCAGGCCGCGGTCGGGGTCCGGCGTCGTCCGGCCTTGGGCAGGCCCTCGGTGTCGGGTGCCTCGAACCCGGGGCGGTGGAAGCCGCCCTTCACCCCGCGCGCGCCGAGGTGCATGACGAAGGCGAGCACCCGCGCGACGGCGTTGAACAGCTGCGGCGGGACCTCCTGGCCGAGCTCGCAGGAGGCGTGCAGCGCACGGGCGAGCGGGATGTCCTGGACCAGCGGGACGCGCGCCTCGGCCGCCCGCTCGCGGAGCTTCGCCGCCACCTCGCCGGCGCCCTTCGCGACGACGCGCGGGGCGCCCTTCGCGGCCTCGTACTTGAGGGCGACGGCGACGTGGGTCGGGTTCACCAGCAGCACGTCGGCCTCGGCGACCTCGGCCATCATCCGGTTGCGGGACATCTGCATCTGCACGCCGCGTCGGTGCGCCTTCATGTACGGGTCGCCCTCGGCCTGCTTGTGCTCCTGGGTGATCTCGTACTTGCTCATCTTGAGCTGCTTCATCATCTTCTTGCGGACGACGATGTAGTCGGCGACGGCCAGCACCAGGCCGGTGACGGCGACGACGCGGAACATCAGGATGGCGGAGTCGGCGAAGGTGGCCGCCACCGCCGAGAGCGGCAGCGCCCCGGACGCGGACACCAGCGACTGCGCCCGGTCGCTGGTGATGATGACGACGGCCCCGAGGGCGACGGTCTTGATGAGCGCCTTGCTGGTCTCCCACAGGCCCTGGGTGCCGAACATGCGCTTCATGCCCGGGAAGGGGTTCAGCTTCTTCAGGGTCGGCTTCATCGGCTTGCCGGTCGGGTGCACACCGCCCTGGGCGGCCGCGGACGCCACGCCGACGACCATCAGCACGAGCGCGGTGGGCATGAGCGTCCAGAGGAACGTCATGAACGCCTGGCCCAGCAGTGCGGTCACGGTCTCGATCTCGGGGTGGTTGACCACCGTGCCGACGTGCACGAAGAGCTGCTGGACCGCCTCGAACGCGTTCTGCACCAGCATCGGCAGCAGCGCGCTCGCCGCGGCGACGCCCAGCCAGGTGCCGAGCTCCTGGGTCCGCGGGATCTGCCCGTCCTTGCGCGCCTTCTTCAGGCGCTGGGGAGTGGGCTTCTCTGTCTTCTCACCACCCGGTCCGTCCTTGGCCACGGCTCACCCGCTCCGCAGCGAGACCATGGCGCGGGCACCGTGCTCGAGCAGCGCGTCGAGCGCGGGGGGCAGCAGCGGGAAGGTCAGCCCGAGCATCGTCAGGGTCAGCAGGATCTTGGCCGGCGGGCCCATGGTGAAGACGTTGAGCGAGGGCGCGGCCCGGCTCAGCAGCGCGAGGGCGACGTCGGCCAGGAGCAGCACGGCGACCATCGGGCCGGCGATCTGGACCGCGGCGAGGAACATCATGGAGAACGCGGTGATGAGCACCGAGGCGATCTCCTCGGTGGGCACGTCGCCACCCAGGGGGAGCCCCTCGTAGGACGTGGCGAACCCCTTGACCATGAGCAGGTGCCCGCCGCTGCTGAACAGCAGGGTGCTGGCCAGCAGGTAGTGCAGCTTGCCCAGCGAGCTGTTCTGGGTCATGGACAGCGGGTCGTAGCCCGGCTGCATGGAGAAGCCGCCGGCGAGGTCGAGCACGTCGCCGGCCATCTGCACGGCGGTGAACAGCACCTGGACGACGAAGCCCAGGGCCGCGCCGATCACGACCTCCGTCACCGCGGTGACCAGCAGGAAGCCGGCGGTGGGAGCCGGGAGGGTCGTCGCGATCTGCGTCGACAGCAGCACCGACAGGGCCAGGGCGAGCGCGCCCTTGACCGGTGCGGGGATGACCCGCGAGTTGAACGGCGGCGCCATCAGCACGAATCCGGCGGCACGCGCCGTCCCGAGGAGGAGGGCCGCGAGCGTGACAGCCGGGACCGACAGGTCCATGGCGGGCTACGTCCGGTCGAGGAGTGCCGGGAGCTGCTCGAACAGGGCGTGGGTGAAGCTGACCAGCTCCGCGAGGACCCAGTTCCCGGTCACCAGCAGGGCGATCGCGACGGCGATCATCTTGGGGACGAAGGAGAGCGTCGCCTCCTGGATCTGGGTCGCCGCCTGGAACAGCGAGATCAGGAAGCCCACGAGCAGGGCGGTGACCAGGATGGGGGCGGCGACCTTCGCGGCGACCATCATGGTCTGCGCCGCGATGTCGGTGACGTCGGCGTCGCTCATGTCAGCCCCCACCCCCGTAGGAACCCACCAAGGCGGTGGTGATCAGCGCCCAGCCGTCGACGACGACGAAGAGCAGCAGCTTGAAGGGCAGCGACACGATGGTCGGCGGGACCATCATCATGCCCAGCGCCATCAGGGCGGCACCGACGAGCATGTCGAGCACCAGGAACGGGATGAAGATGACCAGCCCGATGATGAAGGCGCTCTTCAGCTCCGAGAGGACGAACGCCGGGATGAGCGTGGTCATGCTGACCTGCGTCGCGTCGGCCGGGGCCTCCTCGCCGGACAGCCCGATCATCAGCTTGAGCTCGTCCTCGCGGGTGTTGTCCAGGAGGAACTCCCGCAGCGGGACGACGCCGGCCTCGTAGGCCTGCGACACCGTCATGCCGCCCTCCATGTAGGGCTGGACCGCGACGTCGTTGATGTCGGAGAAGACCGGGCCCATCACGAACAGCGTGAGGAACAGGGCGATGCCGGTGAGCACCTGGTTCGGCGGCGAGGTGGCCATGCCGAGCGCGTTCCGGGTGAGGCCCAGCACCACGATGATCTTGGTGAACGAGGTGGCCAGCAGCAGCACCGAGGGCGCCACGGACAGCACCGTGATCGCCAGGATCAGCGTGATGGAGCTCGACGGCGAGCCGTTGCCGATCGAGATGTCGACGTTCCCGTCCACCGCGGGCGCGGTGGGCGCCGTCGGGGCCGTGGGCGCGGTCGGGGCGGCCGACGCGGGGCCGGCCAGGAGGACGGTCGCCAGCGTGGCCAGCAGCGCCAGGAGCAGGACCAGGGCGGCGCGGCGCCGCGTGCCGGCTCCGCGCGGCAGCGGGCGCACGGAGGCCGTCATGACCTGCGCACCGTCCGCTCGCGCAGGTCGTCGACCAGCGAGCCCCAGCCGTTGCGGTCGAGCACCGAGCCGGCCAGCACGCCCTCGGAGGAGCGGGCGACGCGGGCCGGGGCGAGCGCCCGGGTGTCCTCGACGTCGTCGTGCTCCTCCTCGTCGCGCACGCGGGCCGGGCGGCGCTCGCCGAGCGCGGCGTCCACGGCGTCGCCGTCGACCTCCGCGAGCAGGGTGACCTGCTCCTCGGTCGCGCCGATGACCAGCACGACGTCGGCGATGCGCACGACGTTGACCGAGCTCGTGCGCCCCATCCGCTGGCGCGCGACGACCTCGATCAGGCCGTTGCCCTGGCCGATGCCGCGCTTCTTCGCATACTTCGCGGCGTACCAGAGGACACCGGCGATCAGCGCCAGGGTCAGGACGAGCCGGATGACCATCCAGGTCATGACGCCTGGCCCAGCTCGGCGGCGTCGGTCACGATCTCGCTGATCCGCAGGCCGAAGTCCTCGTCGACGACGACGACCTCGCCGCGGGCGATCAGCGTGCCGTTGACCAGCAGGTCGGCCGGCGCGCTGGCGGCACGGTCGAGCTCGACGACCTCGCCGGGGTGCAGCGAGAGGAGCTCCTGCACGGTCATGCGGGTGCGGCCGATCTCCACGGTGACCTCCATGGCCACGTGGCGGAGGAGCTCGAGGCTGCCCCGCTGCTCGCGGGTGGCCGGCAGGGTGACCTGCAGCGCAAAGGTGGCCTGGTGCTCGCCGTCGCCCATGAGCGGGATGGCGACGAACATGCCCTTGTCCCGGAGGCCGTCGAGCGCCGCGACCGGCTCCTCGGTGCGCTCGGAGGCGACCCGGACCCGGCCGAGGGCCGCGGCGGCGGCCTCGAGGGCCGGGCGCAGCGCGGCGGAGACGTCCATCTGGCCGACGGGGGAGTTCTCCAGCGCGTCGACGACCTCGCCGGAGATCACCAGCACCACGTCGCCGGAGACCTCACCGGACAGGCCGGCGGTGACCGCGATGGCGGCGGTCGGCGGCAGCGGGACGGCGTCCGGGTCGTTCACGGGGCTGCCGGGGACGAGCGCGGAGGTCGAGGGGACCAGTGCGGCCGCGGCCCGGGCTGCGGCGGCGACGACCGCCGTGACGGTCTGGGAGTCCTGCGAGTCGGTGCGGGGCGCGGTCATGCTGAGTCCTTCGCGGCGTGCGGAGCGTGCGGGGTGGGGACGATGGAGGCGGCCAGTCGGCGCCGGTGGTTGCTGGCGATCGCGTAGGCGAACGTCACGTCGTTGGTGGTGACCTCCAGCGGGCTGTCCCGCGGGTGGCGGAGCAGCAGCACGTCGTCGACGGCGAGGGAGAGCAGGTCGTTCGAGGAGACGGTCAGCGGCGCGAAGCGCACGCTCACGTCGACCGGCACGAGGTTCAGCCGGTCGGTGAGGGCCTCACGGGCCCGCTGGCGCTTGCGCAGCGCCTGCTCCGACAGCTGCGGGGACGCGGCGTTGTTGAGCGACTGCGCGAACGAGGAGAACGGCAGCACCACCGTGCACTCGCCCTCGCGGGAGCCGACCGCCATCTCGAACCGCGCGACCATGACGGTGTCGGACCCGGCGGCGGCCTGGGCGAGCTGCGGGTTGTACTCGCGGCCCACGAGCACCGGCTGGATCTCGGTGATGGTGCTCAGCGAGCGGGCGAACTCCTCGAACAGCCGCTCGAGGAGGTGGTTGGTGATGGTGGTCTCCATCGCCGTCATCGGCCGGTTGGGCTGCGCGGTGTTGCCCGAGCCGCCCAGCATGTGGTCGACCATCGACATGGCGATGTCCAGCGGGAAGGCCAGCAGGCCCTTGCCGGCCAGCGGCTCCATCGTGAACGTGGAGATGAAGCTGGGGTTGTCGAGCGTCCCGATGTAGTCGTCGTAGGAGAACTGCTCGATGCCGACCAGCTCGAGCCGGGCGCCGGCGCGCAGGAACGTGGTCAGGATCGTCGTCGCCTGGCGGGCGAACGACTCCTGGGCGATCTGCATGACCCGGACGTGCTCGCGGGAGAGCTTCGTCGGGCGGCGGAAGTCGTAGGTGCGGGGCGCACCACGGCGGCTGCGGCCGCCGGCGGCGCCGGCCGGGGGTGCGGAAGCCGGGGGAGCGGCCGGGGCCGCGGCCTGCTGGGCCTCGGGGGCCGCGGGCGGCGCGGTCTCGGGAGCCGCGTCCGGGGCCGGCGCGGCGGCCGGGGCCGGTCCGGTCTCGGGGGTGGTCACAGAACGCTTCATCGGCGGGCCCCGGGGCCACCCTGACCGGGCGCCGCCGGAGCCCCGTGCCGGCAGGGGAGCGGGTGACGGGTGGGACACCTGATGCACGTCAGGGGTGCCCTCCGTGAGCGGAGGGCACCCCTGCGTGGTCGTGCGGCTGAGCTACTGCGTGACGTACTCGGTGTAGTAGATGCCCATCACCATCTGGACGCCCTCCTCGTCGGTGTAGGCCTCGATGATCTTCTCCTCCAGGGCCTCCTTGAGGGCCTCGCGGGCGCCGATGACGTCGGCGGGCTGCGCCTGGGAGAAGGTGGAGATGATCTTGTCGTAGGCCTTGGCACCGTCGACACCGGAGGCGCCGTGCCCACCTGCGGCGGCCGCGGTGGTGTACTCCAGGGTGACGCCGATCTTCAGGTAGCCGCCACCGGCCAGGTTGACCGCGACCGGCTCCAGGGCGGTGTAGCCGCCGTGCTCCGGCGCCGGGGCGGCGTCGGCCTCGCCGGAGCCGGCGAAGAGGAAAAAGTAGGCGGCACCGGCGCCGGCGAGCAGGACGACGGCCAGGATGATGAAGAGCTTCTTCTTCCCCCCCTTCGCCTCGGTCTCCTCGCCCTCGGCCGGGGCGTTCTTGTCCTTCTTGCTCATGGGGTCCCTCCCTGGTGTGCGGCCGCGAGGTCCGGCAGCAGCGCGTTCGCCTCGGCGGAGGCGTCGGACAGGACGACGACGTCGACCCGTCGGTTGACGGTGAGTGCGTTGGGGGCCGACTCGGGCACCAGTGGCCGCGTCGAGGAGTAGCCGACGGCGGTGAGCCGCGGCTGCGGCACGCCTTCGCCGGCGAGGTAGCGGACGACGGTGGTCGCACGCACGGCGGACAGCTCCCAGTTCGAGGGCCAGGGGCCGCCGCGGGTGACGGGCAGGTGGTTCGCGTGGCCCTCCACCCCGATGCCGTTGGGCAGCTCGACCAGCGCCGGGGCGACGGCGGCGAGGATCTCGCGGCCCTCGGGCCGCAGCACGGCCTCCTCGGCGTCGAAGAGGACCTGGTCGGCCACGATGTGCACCACCAGGCCGCGTTCGTCGATCTCGTACTGCGCGGCGCCGGAGTACCCCGCTGCCGCGAGCGCGGCCTCGATCTTCTCGCGGGCGGCGGCGAGCTCGTCGTAGGCCTCCTGGGCCTCGGCGGCGACGTTCTCCGCCCGCTGGGCGGCCGCGGCGGCGGCGGCCTTGTCGATCTCGGCCTGCTCCACCGTCGGGTCCGGGGGGATCGCCGAGGCGATGTCGATGACGCCGGGGAGGCCGTCGAGCACCGAGCCCTCCGGGGTGGGGCCCGGCTGCACGACGACCGGCCCACCGAAGGCCTCGGCCATGCCCTTGGCCAGGGCGGCGAACTTGTCCTCGTCGACCTTGCTCATCGCGTAGAGGACGACGAACAGCACGAAGAGCAGCGTCATCATGTCGAAGCCCGACACCAGCCACCGCTCGTGGTTCTCGTGCTCCTCGTGCTCCTCGTGCTTCTTGCGGCGACGGCCGTGACCGCTGCTCACGCCGAGCCCCCGGCGGTCACGCCGCCTCCTTGGCGATGGCGCCCGGCGGCACGAGAGAGGTCAGCTTGAGCCGGACGGCACGCGGGCTGGTGCCGGCCTGGATCTCGGTGATGCCCTCGACGAGCAGCTCCATCTGCGCGGCCTGCAGCTCGCTGACCCGCAGGATCTTCGCGCCCATGGGCAGGAACCAGAAGTTGGCCGCCATGACGCCCCACAGGGTGGCGATGAAGGCCGCGGAGACCATCGGGCCGAGGAGCTCCGGGTTGGACAGGTTCCCCATGACGTTCATCAGGCCGACGATGCAGCCCAGGATGCCGATGGTCGGCGCGTAGCCGCCCATGTTGTTCATGAACTTGGCGGCGACCTTGTCCTCGGCCTTCTTGGCCGCGATCTCGCTCTCGAGGACGGCGCGCAGCTCCTCGGGGTCGGTGCCGTCGATGCCCATCTGCAGGCCGCGGCGCAGGAACTCGTCCTCGATGTTCTTGACCTGGGCCTCGAGGGCGAGCAGGCCCTCCTTGCGGGCCTTCTCCGCCAGCGACACCAGCGTCTGGATCTGGTCGGTCGGCGGCGGCACCTTGGCCGGCATCACGGCCATCTTGAACCAGCCGCCGACCTTCTTCAGGTCGTCCAGGGTCTGGCTCGCCGCCGCCGCGCCGAAGGTGGCGATGACCACCAGGACGATCGCCGGGAGGAAGATCAGCGACGTCGGGTCCGCGCCCTCGAGGATCATGAAGACGACCAGGGCGATGAGCGAGATGGCGAACCCGATCAGGGTGGCGGGGTCCACGGGTCAGCGCTCCTCTCGGATCGGGAAGGGCACCACCGAGGAGTCGGCGGACCCCTGCTCGGCGAGGACGGAGCGGTAGGTCCCGCGGTCCATCTCGTAGGAGATCGCGAGGATGCCGGCGCGGTACTCGCGGATCTCCTGGAGAACCTCGTCCACGCTCTCCCGCAGCAGGTACTTCGTGCCGTCGACGAGGAACGCGACCGTGTCGGGGTGGCCCTCGACCTTCTCGATGAGGTCGGGGTTGAGCGCGAACTGGTCGCCGTTCAGGCGCGTCACTCGGATCACGGGTGGGTCCTCTTGCTCGGTGGGGCCCGGCGGACGGGCAGGAACGGCACTGTTGTCATCGGCCCGCGGCAGGGCTTCCTTGAG
Organism: Blastococcus sp. TF02A-35; assembly: GCF_004571075.1. Taxonomy (GTDB): domain Bacteria; phylum Actinomycetota; class Actinomycetes; order Mycobacteriales; family Geodermatophilaceae; genus Blastococcus. Next base: position 2,838 of record NZ_SPQP01000005.1, on the reverse strand, counting down.
CCGAAAGGCCCTGGCCGGGGGCGTCTGAGGGGTGTGTGACGAACGGCCCGGTCACCCCTCACGGGTGGCCGGGCCGTCCGGTGGGACCGTGCGTTACCGCTTGAGGTTGACCAGGTCCTGGAGGATCTCGTCGGAGGCGGTGATCACGCGGCTGTTCGCCTGGAAGCCGCGCTGGGCGACGATCAGGCCGGTGAACTCCTCGCTCAGGTCCACGTTCGACATCTCGAGCGCGCCGGCGTTCAGCACACCGCGCCCGCCCTGGCCAGCCAGGCCGACCATCGCGACGCCGGAGTTGTCCCCGACGCGGAAGGTCGAGTTGCCGGCCTTCTCCAGGCCGCTGGGGTTGTTGAAGGAGGCGAGGGCCAGCTGGCCCAGCGGCTGGCGCAGGCCGTTGGAGTAGATGCCCATGATCGTGCCGTCGTTGCCGAGGGTGAACGACTGCAGCGAGCCCAGCGCGTAGCCGTTCGGCTTCGGGGCCGAGAGGGTGTTGGCGCCGCCGTACTGGGTCATGCCCGAGAGGTCGATGGTGACGTCGTTGCCCCAGCTGGGGTAGGTGCCGATCGGCGGGGTGAAGGTGAACTCCGAGGTGGTCGGCGTGATCTCGCCGGCGTCGTCGAAGGTGACCGGCGTGGGGGCCAGCAGCGGGGTGCCGTCGGAGTGGACGACGCTGAAGTCCCAGCTGTTGTCGCCGGTCTTGACGAAGTTGTAGGTGACCTTCTGCAGGACGCCCTGGCTGTCGTACATGTCCGCGCCGAGCTGGAACGACGCCGGGTCGCCGGCCGCCGTGGCGGGGGCGTTCGAGGGCAGGTTGCCGATGACCGAGCCCGCGGCGGTGGAGGTGGGGTTCACCATCTGGCCGTAGGGCACGCGCAGCGGCCCGACCGGGCCGTTGGCGTTGACGACGCCGTCGTCGGCCATCCAGCCCTGCAGGATGGAGCCGTCCGGGGTGACCAGGTTGCCGTTGGCGTCGAAGTCGAACGAGCCGGCGCGGGTGAACAGCTGCTCACCGCCGGGGCCCTGGACCACGAAGAAGCCGTCGCCCTCGATCATGAAGTCCGTCGACCGGCCGGTGGACTGGGTGGCGCCCTGGGTCCAGTTCGTGGTGACGCCGGCGAGCTTGACGCCGAGGCCGACCTGGGCGGGGTTCGTGCCACCACGGTCCGCGGCGGGCTGGCCGCCGCCGCGCAGCACCTGGGACAGCGTGTCCTGGAAGACGGTCTGGCTGCTCTTGAAGCCGACGGTGTTGACGTTGGCGATGTTGTTGCTGGTGACGTCCATCTTCGTCTGGTGGGCGCGCAGGCCGGAGATGGCGGAGAACATCGAGCGGAGCATGGGGGGAGTCCCTCCGGATGGGGGTCGCTGGTCGGGGGCGCGGGTCGGCGCGGGGTCAGCGGGTGGTCAGCTGGTGGTCGTCTTGCCGATCTCGGTGATCCGGCCGATGGGCACCTTCACCCCGTCGACGGTGGCCACGCTGTCGGCCGTGTCGGTCCCGAGGCGGACCGAGGAGACGACGCCGGTCTTCGCCGCGCCGGCCTCGTCGGTGTAGGTGACGGTCTGGCCGACCATCGCCCCGGCGGTGCTGGACCGCTGCAGCGCGAGCATCGAGGCGTTCTGCTTGGCGAGCTCCTGCAGCTTCTCGACCTGGGTGAAGGTCGCGGTCTGCGACATCATCTGGTTCGTGTCGGCCGGGTTGCTGGGGTCCTGGTACTTCATCTGGGCGACCAGCAGCTTGAGGAAGGTGTCCTTCCCCATCTGGTCGCCGCGGTCCACGCTGCTCTTCGCGGTGTAGGTGGCACCGTTCGGGACGGTCCCGGTCACTGCGTCCGGCATCGGTCGTCGGCCTCCTTCTCAGACGCGCACGTCCACGCCGGACGACGTGGATCGCTGGGACGGCTGGGGACGTCCTTCTCCGCTATCGGCAGGCAGACCCCAGGACCGTGACCGTTCGCCGGCCTGGTTCTCGGCGCCGCGGCCGCCGGAGCCGTGCTGCTGGCTCTGCTGGTGGGCCTGCTGCTCGGCAGCGTGCTTGGCCAGCCAGGAGCCGCCCGCGTCCGCGTCGACCTCGACGCGGGACGGGCTCAGCCCGGCCGACTCCAGGTCCCGGCGCAGCTCGGGCAGGGCGTCGAGCAGGGCCAGGCGGCCCTGCTCGTGGGCGCCGCGCAGGTGCAGGTCGAGGCTGCCCTGGGCGACGGTCACCTGGACCTCGACCGGCCCGAGGTTCTCGGGGTTCAGGACCAGGGTCATCGTGTGCACGCCGTTGCCCGAGGCGCTGAGGACGGCCACCTGGCGGGCGACCTGGCCCGAGACGGGCAGGGTCGCGTCCGCGCCGGTCGCGCCCTCGGTCGCGGCGACCGAGGCGGCCGGGGCGACGGTGGCGGCCGGGGCGCTGCCGGTGGTGGGCGCCACGAACGTGTCCGCGCCGGCGGCGGGGTCGGTCCCGGCGGACGGCACGGAGGCGGTCTCACCGCGGCTCGCGCCCTCACCGCCCGGGCCGGCGCCGGTGTCACCCGCGCCGGCCCGGGCCGGCGGGAGGACGGTCGTGGGCAGGACCGGCGCGGCGCCGTCCGCGGTGCCCGCCGGGGCGCCCGGCGCCGGGGCGGAGGTCGTCGTGGTCCCGCCGGGGACGGCGGACGCCTGCGCGAGGACGGTGAGCCCGGCCGCGTCGGGCGCGGTCCCGGCCGGCACGACGGCCGGGGCCACAGCGGTCGCCGCGGTGGCCGTGTCGCGAGACGCGGTGGCGGAACGCGCTGCGGAGGTGCTGCACCGGCTGGGTCGGATCGTTCCCTTTGATGCCGGCTGGGTCGCCCTGCGCGACCCCGAGCGGCAGCGCCACGTCGC
>NZ_SPQP01000059.1 GCF_004571075.1 Blastococcus sp. TF02A-35 | reverse complement strand
GATCTCGGCGCGCACCCGCGCCGAGCTGGCCGCCCGCGCCGGCACCTCGTCGGCGGCCTCGTTCAGCGCGCGCTCGCGCCGCGGCGGCCGCTGACGGTTGGGCGCTTCCCCGCGGGGGCACCTGTCCGGCGATCGCTGGTTGAGCACTTCACCAGACCCGTCGACGAGAGAGGTGTCCCCGTGGGACTGCCCATCACCCTGTCCGAGATCGCGCCCCGGATCTCCGCCGGCGCCTTCATCCTCAACAGCGGCCTCGGCAAGCGCGGGGCCGACGAGCAGGCGGCCGCCGGCATGCACGGCTTCGCCGCCGGCACCTACCCGTTCCTGGCCAAGGTGCCGCCGCAGCAGTTCGCCACCGGCCTGGCCACCGCCGAGATCGTCGTCGGCGCGGCCCTGCTCACGCCGTTCGTCCCGACCGCGGTCGCCGGCGCGGCCCTGACCGCCTTCTCCGGCGGGCTCCTCGGCCTCTACCTGAAGACGCCGGGCATGCGGAAGGAAGGCAGCCTCGCCCCCACCGAGCAGGGGCTGGCCATCGCCAAGGACAGCTGGCTGCTCGGCATCGGCATCGGCCTGCTGGTGCGCGGCACCGTCGACCGGGAGCCGCGCCGCATCCGCAAGGCCGCGAAGGTGCTGGCGAAGGCGAACAAGAAGGCCGCCAAGGCCCGCGACCGGCTCAGCTGAGCCCGGCCGGGGGCTCCTGCCCCGGCAGGTGCACGACGTTGACCAACCGGCGGCGCCGGCCGCTCCCCGGCCGGTTGCCCGCCCGGTCCAGCAGCACCGCACGGAGGTCGGTCACGAGCTCGGTGAACTCGGCGTCGTCGAGCCACAGCCCGATCTGCCGGTAGCCCACACCGTCGCGGGCCAGGTCGACCGTCTCCTGGTCCAGGTAGCGGTCGAAGTCGGCCAGCAGCGCGGCGACGAAGGTGGTGAACGCCCGACGGTGGTCCTCGGGGGTCATCGCCGCGAGGTCCTCGGCCGAGACGCTCGCCGCCTCGGCGACCAGCCGGTAGCTGCGCTCGACCGCGCCGCGCACCTTCTGCTCCCCGGCGACGACCAGCACGCCGGCCTGGACCAGGGTGCCCACGTGCCGGTACAGCGACGCCACGGGCACGTCGGCCAGCTCCCCGCGCAGCTCCCCGGTGGTGAGCACCCGGTCGCCGAGGAACGCCTGGACGACCCGCAGCCGGATCGGGTGCAGGAGCAGGTCCACCGTGCTCACGGACTCACCATTCTCATTCTTGACAACGTTCTTGATGATGAGAATATTGGCGCCATGGCCTCCGTGCAACTGACCCCCGGCTCCCTGTCCGTGCGCCTCACCCGCGGCGAGAAGATCGCCGGCCTGCTCCGCGACGTCGCGGTGCCCCGCGACTCGATCACCGACGTCGCCGTGGTGGCCGACGGGCTGGCCGCCACCCGCGGCCTGCGCGCGCCCGGGCTGGCGCTGCCCCGGCGGCGGAAGGTCGGCACCTGGCGCCGGCCGGGCGAGCGCAGCCTGGTCTCCGTGCGCCGCGGCCAGCCGGCCCTGCGGGTCCGGCTCACCGGCCAGCGCTACGACAGCCTCCTCGTCGGTGCCGACGACGCCGACCGCCTCGCCTCGGCGCTGGCCCGCTGACGTGCGCGAGACCCCGTTCCAGGTGCCGGGCCCGCACCCGCTGGCCGGCACCCTGACCCTTCCCGACGCGGCACCCCTCGTTCCGGCGGTCCTCCTCGCCTCCGGCTCGGGGCCGGTCGACCGGAACAGCAACCACCCCCGCGCCCGGTTCGACGTCGCGCGGCAGCTGGCCCACGCGCTCGCCGGCGCCGGGATCGCATCCCTGCGCTACGACAAGCGCGGGGTCGGTGGCAGCCCGGGCGACTGGCGCACCGCCGGGCTGCACGACAACACCGCCGACCTCGGCCGGGCGCTCGAGGCGCTCCGGGCCCGGCCGGGGATCGACCCGGACCGCATCGTCCTGGCCGGGCACAGCGAGGGCGCCATCCTGGCGGCGGCGCTCGCCGCCGCGGGCGCGCCCGTGGCCGGCCTGGTGCTGCTGGCCATGAGCGCCACCCCGGGCGAGGAGCTGCTGCGCTGGCAGGCCCGGCAGATCGCCCCGACCCTGCCCGGCCCGGTGCGGGGGCTGCTGCGGCTCCTGCGCGTCGACCTCGAGGCGAAGGTCGCGGCCAACCACCGCCGGATCGCCGCGACCACCACCGACGTCGCCCGCATCGGCGGCGCCCGGGTCAACGCCCGGTGGACGCGGGAGTTCATGGCGCACGACCCGCGGGAGGACCTCCGCCGGGTCGCCGTCCCGGTCCTCGCCGTGACGGGGGGCAAGGACCTGCAGGTGAAGCCGGAGGACCTCGACGTCCTGGCCTCCTGCGTGCGCGGACCGGCCGAGACCCGGCTGGTGCCCGACGTGACCCACACCCTGCGCCGCCAGCCCGGCCCCGCCTCCCTCAGCGCCTACAGGAAGGAGCTCCGCTCCCCTGTCGACGCCGAGGTGGTCCGGACCGTCGTCGACTGGTGCACCCGGGTGACCCATCCGACCCGGCCTCCGGGGACGAACGCCTGACGTCCCTCTCTGGCGGAGAGCCTGCGGCGGGACGAGCGGGGCCCCGCGTGCGACCGGCCGGGTGGGCCCGCCGAACCGAGGAGTGCCCCATGACCCGCACATCCCACCGACCCGGCGGCCACCTGCGCCGCCTCGCCGCCACCGCGCTGCTCGCGACCGGGCTGGCGGGGCTGTCCGCCTGCAGCGGCGGCATGGGCGCCCCGGACGCCGCACGAGGCCCGAGCGAGGGGCCGGCCCCCGCGTCGACCTCTGCCGCTGCCGGACCGGAGAGCGCCGTCCGGTCCATCACCGCGACCGAGGACGACTTCAGCATCTCCCTCGAGGAGGAGGAGCTCACCGCGGGCAGCTACGAGATCGAGGTCGTCAACGACGGCAGCGCCACGCACGACCTGGTGGTGGAGCGGGACGGCGAGGACGTCGCCGCCTCGGACACCATCGGCCCGGGCGGGTCCGCCACCGTCACCGTCGACCTCGAGCCGGGCGAGTACGTCTTCTACTGCTCCATCGGCAGCCACCGCGCGATGGGCATGGAACTGACCGTCCGGGTCACCTGATGGCCGGTCGGTGGCTGCTGCGCCTGACCGGCGCGGCGCTGCTCGGCGCCATGGCCTGGATCCACGCCGACCTGTGGCGGGACGGCTACCGCGGCATCGAGGTCATCGGGGCGGGGTTCCTGGCCAACGCCGTCGCGGGCTTCCTGGTCGCGGGACTGCTCCTGCTCCCCGTCCGGGGGCTGCTGCCGTGGGTGGCCACCGCCGGCGCCCTGGTCGCCGCGGGCAGCCTGGCGGCGCTGGTGCTCTCGACCACCGTGGGGCTGTTCGGCTTCGTGGAGACGACCGCTGCACCCCTGTGGTGGGAGACGTTCTGGGTCGAGGCCGCCGCGGTCGTCGTCCTCGCCGTGCTGGCCGTCGTCGCCTCCCCGCGACGAGCCTGACCGGAGCGGGCGGGCCGTGACCCCGCCCGCCCGCTCCGGTGCAGGTCAGCGGACGCCGAGCAGGTGCTCCATCGCCAGCTGGTCGAGCCGCTCGAACTGCAGGCCACGGGCACCGAGGGTCTCGGGGTCGTGGGCCTCGTTGCGCAGCGCGTCGAGGGACTCGCCCTCGGCCAGGGTCGGGACGGCGAGCTCGGCCACGCGCGCGGCCTCCAGCGCCTCGGCGACCTCCGGGTCGGCCCGGAACGCCAGCGCCTTCTCCTTGAGGATCAGGTAGTTGCGCATGCAGGCGCGGGCGGTCTCCCAGACGCCGTCCATGTCCTCGGTCCGCGGCGGCTTGTAGTCGAAGTGCAGGTAGCCGTCGTAGGCCTTGCCCGAGCCGGCACCCAGCAGGGTGTCGACGGTCCAGAAGGCACCCCGCAGGTTGCCCGCGCCGAAGCGCAGGTCCTGGTCGAAGCGCGGGCCGTGCTGGCCGTTGAGGTCGACGTGGAAGAGCTTGTCGTGCCACAGGGCCTGGGCGATGCCCTGGGCGAAGTTCAGCCCGGCCATCTCCTCGTGCCCGACCTCGGGGTTGAGGCCGACGCGGGTCGGCTCCTCGAGCTCGTTGATGAAGGCGATCGCGTGGCCGATCGTCGGCAGCAGGATGTCGCCGCGCGGCTCGTTGGGCTTCGGCTCCAGCGCGAAGCGGATGTCGTAGCCCTTCTCGCGCACGTAGGCGCAGAGGACGTCCAGGCCCTCCTTGTAGCGGTCGAGCGCCGCGGAGACGTCCTTGCTGCCACCGGACTCCGCGCCCTCGCGGCCGCCCCACAGCACGTAGGTCTTGGCGCCCAGCTCGGCGGCCAGGTCGATGTTGCGCAGCACCTTGGCGATCGCGTACCGCCGGACGGCGCGGTCGTTGGCGGTGAAGCCGCCGTCCTTGAAGACCGGGGCGCCGAAGAGGTTGGTCGTGGCCATCTCGACACCGATGCCGGTCTCGGACAGCGCCTTCTTGAACCGCTCGAGGGTGGCCTCGCGGGTGGCGTCGTCGGGCACGAGGTCGTCGTCGTGGAAGGTGACGGCGGCGGCGCCCAGCTCGGCGAGCTTGTGCACCGACTCCACCGGGTCCAGCGGCGGGCGCACGGCCCCACCGAAGACGTCGACGCCCTGCCAGCCCACCGTCCAGAGGCCGAAGCTGAACTTGTCGTCCTTGGAGGGCGTGTAGCGGTCGGTCATGCGGGGATCTCCGTCCAGATCGATCGGTTTCCGGCGCTGCGTTCGACGGCGTCGAGGACCCGCTGGATCGCGAGCCCCTCCGCGAACGACGGCGACGGCTGCTCACCGGCGGCGAGCGTGGACACCAGGTCGGCGACCTGGTGGACGAACGTGTGGTCGTAGCCGAGCCCGTGGCCGGGAGGCCACCAGGCGCCGGTGTACGGGTGTCCCGGGTCGGTCACGAGGACCCGGCGGAATCCGGCGGCCTCCGACGGCTCGGTGCCGTCGAAGAACTGCAGGACGTTCATGTCCTCGAAGTCGAAGGCCAGGCTGCCGTCGACCCCGTTGACCTCCAGCCGGATGGCGTTGCGCCGGCCGGTGGCGAAGCGGGTCGCCTCGAAGGTGGCCAGCGCCCCGCCGTCGAGGCGGCCGAGGAAGGCGACGGCGTCGTCGACGGTGACCCGGTCGGTCCCGCCGCCGGGCAGCGGCCGCTCGGGCACGAAGGTCTCGGCCAGCGCGCTCACCCCGGTCAGCCGCTCCCCCGTCACGAACTGCGCCAGGTCGACGGCGTGCGCGCCGATGTCGCCCAGCGCACCGGAACCGGCCTGCTCGCGCCGCAGCCGCCAGCTCATCGGCGTCGCCGGGTCGGTCAGCCAGTCCTGCAGGTACTGGACGCGCACGTGCCGGATGCGGCCGACGCGCCCCTCGGCCACCATGCGGCGGGCCAGGGCGACCGCCGGCACCCGGCGGTAGGAGTAGCCGACCATCGCCCGCACGCCCCGGGCCGCGGCCCGTTCCGCCGCCTCGGCCATCGCCTCGGCCTCGGCGACGCTGTTGGCCAGCGGCTTCTCGCACAGCACGTGCTTGCCCGCTCCCAGGGCCGCGACCGCGATCTCGGCGTGCGTGTCACCGGGAGTGCAGATGTCGACCAGGTCGACGTCGTCGCGCTCGACCAGCCGCCGCCAGTCGGTCTCGGTGCCGGCCCAGCCCAGCCGGGCCGCGGCGTCGGCGACCCGCGCTGGGTCGCGACCGACGAGCACCGCGAGCTCCGGCTCGACCGGCAGCTCGAAGAAGCGGGGTGCGGTGCGCCAGGCGTGCGAGTGGGCCGCGCCCATGAACGCGTGGCCGACCATCGCGACCCGGAGCCGGGCGGGAGCGGTCATCGCGTGGCCACCGGCGCGAGCTCCGGCTCGGCGACCAGGGTCGGGTCGTCGAACACCGACTCGAGGGCGACGTGCGCCCCGCCCCGGACCGCGGCGGTGAAGCCGAGGGTGGACAGCACGACCCGGGCGCCGGCCATCCCCGGGCCCAGGACCCGGGACCCGAGCTCGGCCAGCAGCGGCTCCATCAGGTACTCGCCGAGGACGGCGAAGTAGCCGCCCAGCAGCACCACGCGCGGGTTGAAGACGTTGATGAGGACCGCGGCGCCGGTTCCGAGGGAGGTGCCGACCTGGTGCAGCGCGGCCAGCGTCCGCCGGTCGCCGGCCTCGGCCCGCCGGGCCACCTCCGCCAGCCGGGTCTCCAGGTCGCGGCCCGGGTCGCGCACCGGGTCGCCGGGGTCGGCGGCGGCGCGCAGCAGCGCCGCGAGGCCGACGACCGTCTCCCAGCAGCCCCGGCGACCGCAGCCGCAGACGACGTCGGGGTCGCCCAGCGACGTGTGCCCGACCTCGCCGGACAGGCCCCCGGCACCGCGCAGCAGCCGGCCGGCGACGATCACGCCACCGCCGACGCCCACCTCACCGGTCAGGTAGACCAGGTCCGGCGTCCGCGCCTCGGCGCCCATGGCCCACTCGGCGATGGCCGACAGGTTGGCGTCGTTCTCCACGCGGATCGGGAAGTCGACGTCGAGCCGCTCGCGCAGCCCGTCCAGGACCGCGACGTCGCGCCAGCCGATGTTCGGCGCGAGGGTGACCACGCCGTCGACGCTGCGGACCAGGCCGGCGACGGCCACGGTCACCCCGGCCGGGCGGGCGCCGAGCCGGGCCGCCGCGGCGACCGCCTCGGTCACCGAGGCGGCGACGGCGTCGAGCGTCTCCTCGGCGCTGAGCGTGGGGATGTCCAGGGCCAGCCGGTGCTCGAACAGCACCTCGCCGCGGAGGTCCAGGACCAGGACGGCGACGTAGTCGACGTTGAGCTCGACGCCGATGCCGCAGACGCACCGGCCGTCGAGGTGCACGATCAGCCCGGGCCGGCCGACGGAGCCGGCGCGGTCCACCTCGCCGGTGCTGACCAGCCGCCGCTCGGCCAGCTCGGCGACCAGGCTGGAGACGGTGGCCTTGTTCAGGCCGGTCTCCTGGGCGATGCGGGCGCGGGACCGGGGACCGTGGTCGCGCAGGTGGCGCAGGACCAGACCGAGGTTGTTGCGGCGCACCGTCGCCTGGTCGGCGGGGGCCCGGCGCTCGGACGAGCCGTCGTACTGCGGCGGTTCCTGGGTCACGTGCACCCCCTCGGCATTTAGTCGGATCGGCAAACAAATTAGGGGTGCGCGTGTGGGTGGTCAAGCCGAGCCGCTCTCGCGGGGTGGACGCGGGCCGCCTAAGGTCCCGGACCCATGACCACCCTGTGCCCGCCGCGACGCCGTCCGGCCGCCCCCGGATCCCCCCGATGACCCTCGTCGCGGGCGTCGACACCTCGACCCAGGCCTGCAAGGTCGTGGTGCGCGACGCCGAGACCGGTGAGCTCGTGCGCTCCGGCCGCGCCCCGCACCCGCCGGGCACCGAGGTCTCCCCGCAGGCCTGGGAGGACGCCTTCCGCACCGCCGCCGCCGAGGCCGGTGGCCTGGACGACGTCGAGGCGCTCGCCGTCGGCGGCCAGCAGCACGGGATGGTGTGCCTGGACGCCGAGGGCGAGGTCGTCCGCGACGCGCTGCTGTGGAACGACGTCCGGTCCGCGCCGGCCGCCGCGGAGCTGATCCGCGAGCTGGGCGACGGCGACGAGGAGGCGGGCCGGCGCGCGTGGGCCGACGCCGTGGGCCTGGTGCCGGTCGCGTCGTTCACCGCCACGAAGCTGCGCTGGCTGGCCGACGCCGAGCCGGCCAACGCCGACCGCACCGCCGCCGTCTGCCTGCCGCACGACTGGCTGACCTGGCGCCTGTCGGCCGACCGCGACCTGGGCACCCTGGTCACCGACCGCGGCGACGCCAGCGGGACCGCCTACTGGTCGGCCCGCACCGGCGAGTACCGCCTGGACCTGCTGGAGCGCGCCATGCGCGGCCGCCGCCCGGCGGTCCCGCGGGTGGCCGGCCCCGCCGAGCGGGTGGGCACGCTGGCCGGTGGGCGGGCCGTCCTCGGCCCGGGCACCGGCGACAACGCCGCCGCGGCCCTGGGCCTGGCCGCCCGGCCCGGCGACGTCGTCGTCTCGATCGGCACCTCCGGCGTCGTCTCCGCCGTGACCCCCACCGCCGTCGCCGACGTGACCGGCACCGTCGCCGGGTTCGCCGACGCCACCGGCAACCACCTCCCGCTGGTCGCCACGATGAACGCCGCCCGGGTGCTCGACGCCGCCGCCGCGCTGCTCGGCGTGGACCACGCGACGCTGTCCGACCTCGCGCTCTCGGCCCCCTCGGGCGCCGACGGGCTGGTGCTGGTGCCCTACCTCGAGGGCGAGCGCACCCCGAACCTCCCAAAGGCCACCGGCTCGGTGCACGGGCTGACACTGCGGTCCTCCACGCCCGCGCACTGGGCCCGGGCCGCGATCGAGGGCCTGCTCTGCGGGCTGGCCGACGGGATCGAGGCCGTCGTCGCGCAGGGCGTCACGGTGGAGCGGGTGCTGCTCATCGGCGGCGCGGCCCGCTCCCCCGCCGTCCAGCAGCTGGCGCCGGGGATCTTCGGCCGCCCGGTGCTGGTGCCCCCGCCGGGCGAGTACGTCGCCGACGGGGCGGCCCGGCAGGCGGCCTGGGTGGTCTCCGGCGCCGACGCCGCGCCCGAGTGGGCGCAGCCGGGCCTCCAGGAGTTCGACGCCGCGCCGGCGACCCACGTGCGGGAGCGCTACGCCGAGGTCCGCGGCCGCACCGACGGCCAGTAGTCGCCCACGACCGCGGCGACCTGGTCCGGGTGGGTCTGGACGGTCATGTGCGCCGCGCCGGGCAGCTCGACGAGCTGCCCGCGCGGTGCCGCGCCCGCCACCCGCCCGGCCCAGTCGGCCGGGCAGAGCGCGTCCCGGGCACCCCGGAGGACGACGACCGGCACCGGCGACGCGGCCACCCGCAGGTCGAGGCGGTCCGGTGCCGTCGACCGCCACAGCGCCGCCATCGCCCGCGGGCCGGTGCGCCACCACTGGCGGAGGACCAGCGGCACCTGCCACCACGGCTCGGCCAGCGCGGTCCGCAGCCACCGCCACGCGAGGACCCGCAGCGGCCGCATCCGCGGGTCGGTGGTCGGGCCGCACAGCACCAGCCCCTCGACCCGCGGGTCGTGCGCGAGCGCGGCCACCACCTGGCAGCTCTGCGAGTGCCCGACCAGGACGACCGGCCCCCGGGGCAGCGCTGCCCGCAGCCGCTCGGCCAGGTCGGGCAGCGACGGGACCGGTTCCGGCCGCCCCATGCCCGGGAGGAGCACCACGGAGCCGGGCACTTTCTCCCTCAACCGGCGCGAGGAACGTTCATCCAGGCCCAGACCGGGAACCAGCACGAGGGAGACCGGAGAGGGCACCCCGACGGGTCTACCGGCCCCGCGGCGCCCCCGCGACCCGACGCGGCACGCGGTGTGAGCTGCATCTCGCCGGGGTGCACCGGATGGACCCGCACCCGAGTGGGAGGATGAATCATCATGACGACATCACCAGCGCACGCAGACGTCCGGAGCAACCCGACCGGCGGCCGGCCGCGCGTCGTCGTGATCGGCAGCGGGTTCGGTGGGCTCTTCGCCACCAAGGCCATGGCCAAGGCCCCGGTGGACATCACGCTGATCGGCAAGACCGCCCAGCACCTGTTCCAGCCGCTGCTCTACCAGGTGGCCACCGGCATCCTCTCCGAGGGCGAGATCGCCCCCGCCACCCGCGAGATCCTGCGCCGGCAGAAGAACGCCCGCGTGGTGCTCGGCGAGGTCACCCACATCGACGTCGAGGCCCGCACGGTCACCTCGGAGATCCTCGGCCGCCGCTCGGTGTTCCCCTACGACGAGCTGATCGTCGCCGCCGGGGCCGGCCAGTCGTACTTCGGCAACGACCAGTTCGCCGAGTTCGCCCCCGGCATGAAGAGCATCGACGACGCCCTCGAGCTGCGCGGCCGGATCTTCGGCGCCTTCGAGCTCGCCGAGCTGGCCGAGGACCAGGCCGAGATCGACCGGCTGCTCACCTTCGTCGTCGTCGGCGCCGGCCCCACCGGTGTGGAGATGGCCGGGCAGATCGCCGAGCTCGCCCGCCGGACCCTGCGCCGCGACTTCCGCCGGATCAACCCCGGCAGCGCGCGGATCATCCTGCTCGACGCCGCCCCCGCCGTCCTCCCCTCGTTCGGGCAGAAGCTCGGCGACCGGGCCCGCCGCCAGCTCAACCGCATCGGCGTGGAGGTGCAGCTCGGCGCGATGGTGACCAACGTGGACGCCGACGGCCTCGAGGTGAAGGACAGCGACGGCCAGGTCCGCCGGATCCAGGCCGCCACCAAGATCTGGGCCGCCGGCGTGCAGGCCAGCGGGCTGGGCCGGATGCTCGGTGAGCAGACCGGCGCCGAGGTCGACCGCGCGGGTCGCATCTCGGTGCAGCCGGACCTCACGCTCCCGGGCCACCCGGAGATCCACGTCGTCGGCGACATGATGGCGCTGAACAAGCTGCCCGGTGTCGCCCAGGTCGCGATCCAGGGCGGGCGCTACGCCGCAGAGACGATCAAGCGGCGGGCGAGCGGCCGGTCCCCGCAGGAGAAGCCCTTCAGCTACTTCGACAAGGGCTCGATGGCGACCATCTCGCGGTTCTCCGCCGTCGCCGACATCGGCAAGCTCAAGTTCGAGGGCTTCATCGCCTGGCTGCTGTGGCTCGTCGTGCACCTGATGTACATCGTCGGGTTCAAGAGCCGCCTCACCACGGTCCTGCACTGGATGGTCAGCTTCCTGGGGCGCGGCCGCTCCGAGCGGGTGGCCACCCAGCAGCAGGTCTACGGCCGGCTGGCGCTCGAGCAGCTCGGCACCGGGTGGGAGATCTCCAAGACCGGCGGCCCGAAGGACCTCGCGGCCACCGGCGAGGACATCACCCAGCGCGACTCCGCCTGAGGCCTCACCGGCCGGGCAGCTGCGCGCCGCCCGGCCGGGAGGCCGCCGGGACCTACCCGCCGGCCAGCCACCACCCCAGGGCCGCGGCGACGCCCTCGGGCCGGACGACGTGGCCGCCGTCGAACTCCTCGTAGGTCACCTCGTAGCCGCTGGCGGCGAGGCCCTCCGACACCCGGCGTCCGCACCGGTCCACCGGCAGCACCTGGTCCCCCGTGCCGTGGGTGACCCACACCCGGGGGCGGCCCACCCGGGCGGGCGGGGCGGCGAACCCGGGCGAGAAGGCGACCACCGAGTCGAACAGGTCGCCGTTGGCCGGCCCGAGCGACAGCGCGTAGGAGGCGCCGTCGGAGAACCCGCCGACCGCGCACCGCGACACCGCGACGCGGTCGGCGGCCTGGGCCAGGGCGGCGTCGAGCACCGCGACGTCCCGCCCGACGCGGCCGGCGACCAGGTCCCACGTGGCCGCACCCGAGCGCGGTGCCAGCACCACCACGCCGCGCGCGGCGGCCTGCGCGCCGACCGCCGACAGGCTCTGCCGCGGGTGCCCCCCGGCGCCGTGGAAGAAGACCAGGAGCGGGCGGGCGACCGGCTCCCCCGGCGGCACCGCCAGCAGCACCTCGGCCCCACCGCCGAGGTCCAGCTCGTGCACGCCCGCCGGCCACGGGGTGCCTGGCGCGCGAGCTGCGGGGCGGGCACCGAGGCGCCCACCGGCATGCCCCTCAGCCACCACTGCCCTCCCGTACGACCGCCTCGGCCACGGCGCGGAGGTCCCCGGTCCGCCGCCACACCGCCCGCTGCCTCGTGGCCGACGTACCCCGGGCGAACAGCTGCTGCACCAGCGCGCGCACCTCGTCCTCCTCGCCCCGGTCGGCCAGGTCGTCGGAGAGCTCGGCGAGCAGCCCGTCGACCGCCGCCCGGGCGTCGACGAGCTCCCCGGCCAGCGGGTCGAACAGCCGGCCGCCGATGCCGTCGCGGGCGGCCCGCCAGCGCGCCGCCCGGAGCAGCTCCGGCCGGGACGGCGGGACGGGCTCGTCGCGGGCCGCGCGGGCGGCGAGGACCCGCACCAGCGACCGCACGAGGGCGGCGTGCAGGACGACGTCGTCCAGGTCGGTGCAGACGTCGGCCAGCCGGAACTCGACGGTGGGCAGGTGCGACGAGGGCCGCACGTCCCAGTACAGGTGCGAGGCGTCCCCGACCACGCCCGCGGTGACCAGCCCGTCGACCACCTGCCGGTAGGCCGCTGCCGTGCCGAGCGGCTCCGGGATGCCCGTGTGCGGCCACCGGCCCCACCACAGGGTCCGGTAGCTCTCGTAGCCGGTGTCGGCGCCGTCGTGGAAGGGCGAGCTGCCGGTCATGGCCAGCAGCAGCGGCAGGTACGGACGGGCGCGGTCCAGCACGGCGACCGCCGTCTCCAGGTCCGGGACGCCCACGTGCACGTGGCAGCCGGCGATGTCCTGCCGCACGGCGAGCCCGCCCCAGCGGCGCACCATCTCCTCGTACCGGGGCGCGGGGGTGATGACCTGGTCGCGCCAGCCGGCCGACGGGTGGGTCGAGGCGGCGAGCAGCGTGACGCCGGACTCCGCGGCGGCGGCGCGCGCCTCGGCCCGGGTGACCGCCAGACCGGCCCGGAGGTCGGCCAGCGAGCGGCAGACGCCGGTCGCCGTCTCCAGCTGGGTGGTGGTGATCTCGGCGTGCACCCGCTCGCCGAACTCGTGCCGCACCGCCGCGGCCGCCAGGCCCGGGCTCGGCGCGAGCGCGAACGTGGCGGGGTCGACGAGGTGGAACTCCTCCTCCACCCCCACGGTGGCGCCCACCTCGGCCGCGGGCCGACGGGCAGTGGGCTCCATGCGCGCTCCCGTGCAGGAGGTGCCGCCTCCGGCGCGTCCGTCGGCCCCGGGGTCCGGGGGCAGCCGCCAGCCGGCCGCACCGGAACGGTACGAGTCCCCGTCCGCGCACGCACCCCATCGAGGGGCATCCACCGGGGGGTGCCGCACCGAACGCCAGGCTGACCAGCAGGATGGGCACCCACGGGGAAGGGGAACGGCGTGCGGACTGGGCACCGAACGGCCACGAGGCTCCTGGCGATGCTGTACGCGGTCAGCGGCGCGCTGTGCTGCGTCGGCGCCGCCCTGCCGATGGACCGGGACACGCCCGTCGCGCTGCTGTGGCTCCTCGGCGCCCTCGGCCTGGGCGTCGGCGCGGGGCTGTGGTGGCCGGCCCGCGACGCGCGCACGTGGGAGCTGCACGCCGCGGTCGCCCTGGCCTCGGTCCTGGTGGGGGTGCTGGCCTGGCGCTCCGCCACCGCGGTCGGCATCGTCGGCCTGGGGCCGGCGCTGATCGCCGTCGGGCTGTACGCGGCGCACTTCCTGCCACCGCCCGCGGCGCGGGCGCACGCCGGCCTCGCCCTGCTCTCCGGCAGCGCCGGCGCCTGGGCCGCCGAGCCGTCGGGCTTCCTGACGCCGTGGGTCGTGCTGGTCGCGGCGACCGTGGTCCTGGTCGAGGTGCAGGTCCGGCTGGCCGGGCAGCTCCGGACGGCGGCCGGCACCGACCCGCTGACCGGCGTCGCCAACCGGCGGGCGTGGGAGGAGCAGGCCTCCCGCCACCTCGCCCGGGCCGTGCGAAGCGGTGAGCCGCTGAGCTTCGCGCTGCTGGACCTCGACGACTTCAAGGAGGTCAACGACCGGGAGGGTCACAGCGCGGGCGACGACCTCCTGCGCGCGCTCACCGCCGGCTGGAGCCGGCGGCTGCGCCACGCCGACCTGCTCGGCCGCTACGGGGGCGACGAGTTCGTGCTGTGCCTGCCCGCCACCGACGAGGCGGCCGCTACCGAGCTTCTGGCGCAGCTGGCCGCCACCCACCCGTTCACCTGGACCTGCGGGGTCGCCACCGCCCGGCCCGGCGACTCGCTGCCGGAGGTGCTGGCCCGCGCCGACGAGCAGCTCTACCGGCGCAAGCGCAGCGGCCGGACCGCCTGAGGCCGGTCAGCCCCGTCGCCACCCGTCGGCGTCCAGGTGCGAGCCGGCCATCGGCCCCATCCGCAGCATGCCGCCGTCCACCGGCCACGACGCCCCGGTCACGTACCCGGCGGCCGGTGACGCCAGGAAGGCGACGACGGCGGCGACCTCGCGGGCGTCCCCCGGCCTGCGCAGCGGGATCCCGGGCCGCTCGTGGCCGACCGTGGGGTCCTCGTCCTCCTGGCCGGTCATGGCGGTGGAGATCTCCCCCGGCGCTACGGCGTTGACCGTGATGCCGTGCTCGGCCAGCTCCAGCGCCGCCACCTGGGTGAGCAGCCCCAGCCCGCCCTTGGCCGCGCAGTAGCCGGCGGCGCCCACGCGGGGCGCGTGCTCGTGCACGCTGGTGATGTTCACGATCCGCCCGCCGCTCCCGGCCGCGACCATCCGCCGCGCGGCCCGCTGCAGGCACAGGAACGCGCCGTCGAGGTCGGTGGCCAGGACCTCCCGCCAGGTGTCGAAGCCCAGCTCGAGCAGCGGGGTCGTGTGGCCGGTCCCGGCGTCGTTCACCAGGACGTCGACGCCACCGAGCGCCTCGGCCAGCTCGTCGACGACGTCGGCCGCGCCTGGGAGCTGCGTCAGGTCGAGGTGGCGGACCTCGGCACGCCGGCCCAGCGCCCGCACCTCCGCGGCGGTCGCCTCACCGGCCTCCCGGTCGCGGTACCAGGTGACGCCGATGTCGCAGCCCTGCTCGGCGAGCGCCACGGCGGTCGCCCGCCCGATGCCCGACTCCGACCCGGTGACGATTGCGACCCGTGCGCGCTTCTCCGCCATGCGGTCACGCTAGGACGGCGGGGTGCTCCGCGCAGCCGCTCGCCCGAACCGCTCGCCCCAGGCGCCGACCAGCTCGCGCAGCCCGGGCGGGGCAACCACGGTGAACTCGGCGTCGAGCCGGCCGATGGCGAACGCGGGCCAGGTCAGGTCGTCGGAGACGGTGCGCACGGTGCAGCGGCCGGGGCCGTCGGGCTCGACGGTCATCCACTGCCCGATGCTGCGCCGCACCTCGTCGGCGTCGGCCTCGACCCGGACCTCGACGGCCACCGTCGACGAGCGGACCCCGACGCCCTCCCGCACGAAGGCCTCGGCGTCCCCGCCGGGCAACGGGCGCGGGGCGAACCGGGCGCCGGTGCTGCCGGGCCCGGTCAGCCGGTCGACGCGGAAGGTCCGCCACGCGCCGCGGTCGAGGTCGTAGGCCACGAGGTACCAGCGACGGCCCAGGGCGATCAGCCGGAACGGCTCCACCAGCCGGTCGCCGGGGTCGCCGCCGGCGGGCGTGTAGCCGAAGCGCAGCCGCTCGGTGTCCCGGCAGGCCTGGGCGACGGTGACCAGCGCGGCCGGGTCGACGGTCTCTCCCCCGCTCCAGGCCGCCGTCGTCGTCACCGCCCGGAGCGCGTCGGCGCGGCGCCGCAGCCGGGCCGGGAGCACCTGGACGACCTTGGCCAGGGCCCGAACCGACGACTCGGCCATGCCGGCGACCGCGGTCTGCGCCGCCGCCTGCAGGCCGACCGTGAGCGCGACCGCCTCGTCGTCGTCGAGCACCAGCGGGGGAAGAGCCCCCGGCGCCAGGCGGTAGCCGCCGTCGAGGCCGGGCCGGGCCTCCACCGGGTAGCCGAGCTCCCGCAGCCGGTCGACGTCCCGCCGCAGGGTGCGCAGCGACACCCCGAGGCGGTCGGCCAGCTCGCCGCCGGCCCAGTGGCGCCGGCTCTGCATCAGCGAGAGCAGGCGGAGCGTGCGGTTCCCGGTGTCGGCCACCTCCGCAGGTTCTCATCAAATGCGGACAGGAACTGACACCTTTGCTCCCTAGCGTCGTCGGTGAGCACACCACCGACGACCGGAAGGCCCGACCATGACCGCGACCCGCACCCTCACCACCGAGCGCACCGACCTGCTCGAGACCCTGGCCGCCCACCGCCACTTCCTGCGGTTCACCGTCCAGGGCCTCACCGACGACCAGGCGCGACAGCGCCCCACCGCCAGCGAGCTGACCCTCGGCGGGCTGGTCAAGCACGTCGCGCACACCGAGGCGGGGTGGGCGCGGTTCGTCGTCGAGGGTCCCGCGGCGATGGCGACCCCGACCGACGAGGCGGGCTTCCAGGCCTGGGCCGACGAGTTCCGCATGGGGCCGGAGGAGACCCTCGCCAGCATCCTCGCGCACTACGAGGAGGTCGCCCGCCGCACCGACGACCTGGTGCGGACCCTGCCCGACCTCGACGCGTCGCACCCGCTGCCGGAGGCGCCGTGGTTCGAGCCGGGTGCGCACCGCTCGGCCCGCCGGGTGTTCCTGCACATCGTGGCCGAGACCGCCCAGCACGCCGGCCACGCCGACATCCTGCGGGAGTCCCTGGACGGGCAGAAGACGATGGGCTGACCAGGGGCTAGCCGCCCGCGTCGGCCCCGGAGAGCTGGTCGACCCGGGCCAGCGCGGCGTCGCGCGCCTCGGCCGCCTCCGCCGCCTGCCGCTCGGCCGCGGCGCGGCGGAGATC
>NZ_SPQP01000058.1 GCF_004571075.1 Blastococcus sp. TF02A-35 | reverse complement strand
CCCGCGCCGCCGCGGCCGCCCACCGCGCCACGGCGCGGGCGTGGCCGGCGACCCGCGCGGCCTCGGCGCCGACGTCACCCACGAGCGGGAGGGCGAGCCACCTGCCCGACCCGGCGACCGAGACCCGCAGCCCACCCCGCGCTGCAGCGGTCACTCCCCCGTCACCCGCCAGAGCTGGTTCTGCTGCGCCTGGTGGAAGTCGGCCTTCCACACCAGGCCGTCCGGCCCACCGAGGTCGCCGGCCAGCTGGTCGGCGCCGTCGAGGACGGCGACCGACGTGCTCGCCGACTGCAGGGCGCCGGCCACCCGGGCCCCCTCGGCCAGGCGCAGGGCGTCGTCCGCCAGGGGCGAGCCGACGGCCGTGGCCTCGGCGGCCAGCCGCTGCAGCTCCAGGAGGTCCTGCGCGAGCCCGCGGTCCAGCATGCCGAGCCGCTGGCCCCACGGGACATCGGTGACGGCGCCGGCCTGGACGCGCGCCGTGGCCTCGGCACCCTCGGCCGCCACCCGGGCCGCCGCGGCGTCCAGGTACTGCTCGCCCCACACCCTCAGCGGGTTGCCCGGGTCCTGGATCGCCGAGGCGCTGCCGGCCCGCACGTGGTCGGCCATGCCCTCCTCCACCGCCTGCCGGGAGGCCCGGGCGTTCCGCCCCACCGCCTGCGCCACCGACCCGCGCAGCGCGGGCAGCGCCGCACCCACCCCTCTCGCCAGGGCGCCGCCCAGCCCCGCCGTCGCGATGCCGAGGAGGTCCAGGCCCACGTCGGTCCAGGTGGCGGCGCCCGACTCCGACACGGCCAGCGCCACGTGCAGGCCCAGCAGGGCGACGGAGGCCACCAGGCCCAGAGCGACCAGCCAGGCCGGGGCGGTGGCCACCAGGACCACCACGAGGGTGACCGCGGCGAGCGCCATGGCCACGTAGCCGAGCACCGTCGCGACGGCGTCCAGCAGGTCGGCGGCGCCGCGGACCGCGCCCTTGAGGTCGTCCCACGCGTGGTCGGCACCGTGCTCGGACGCCGCGCGGATCGCCGCCGCCGTCCGGTCCCCCGCCTCCTCGAGCGCAGTGAGCGCCTCCTCCAGCCTCCGGCCGGCCGCCTGCAGGCGCGCCAGCGCGGCAGCGTGGTCGGCCTCCCGCTGGTCCTGGGCGGCGACCTGGGCGGGAGTGGGGTCGCCGACGCCGGCGAGGACGTCGTCCGCGCACCGGCGCCGGTCCTCCTCGGCGGCGACCGCGTCGGCCAGGGCGCCGGCGCTCTCCGCCCGCGCCGCGGTCAGGGGCGCCACCCACCCCCGCACGGCAGCGGCCAGCTCGCGGTAGCGGCGCTCGGCCCCGCCGAGGTCGTCGGCCAGGTCCTCGGCCTTCTCCGCGAAGGTCTCCGCGGCCTGCCCCTGCCAGCCGTCCAGCTCGGACAGCCGGCGCAGCGTGCGGGTGAGGTCGCCGACCTCCTCGGCCGTGGACTCGAAGCCGTCCGCCAGCCGCCGCACCTCGTCCGGGTCGCCGGGGACCGGGTCCACGCAGCGGTCGAGCAGCTCCCACCGGCCGGACCGGGCGCTCACCGTCCCGCCGTCACGTCGCGCACCTCACCGGCGAGCCCCTCGTCCACCCGCTGGAACGTCTCGGCGCCGGCCCTCGCCAGGCCGCCCACGTCCTCCAGCGCCCGGGTGAGGAGCTCCCGACGGTCGGCCCAGCTTTCCGCGAAGTCCTCGAGCGCTGCCGCGACGGTGCGGTGCCCGACCTCGACCGGGTCCCAGCTCGTCGAACGGCTGGTCCCCTCCAGGTCGGCCGCCAGCGCGACCAGCTCGACACCCAGGTTGCTCAGCAGCCCGAGGCTGTACGCCAGATCCGCCATCCCACCGTCCTCCCGTCGTCCTCGACGGGCGGGAACGCTAACGGGAGGACCGCCGGGCTCCAGGCGGTTGTCCACAGGCGGGCGGCACCGCCCGGAGACGACGGACGGCGGCCCCGGATCGCTCCGGGACCGCCGTCGGGTCGTGCTGGGTCAGCTCTCGGGCGGCGTGAAGGACGACGTCCGGGCCAGGCCGGCGGCACGCCCCTTGCCGGCGATGACCAGGGCCATCTTGCGGCTGGCCTCGTCGATCATCTCGTCGCCGAGCATGGCCGAGCCCTTCTTGCCGCCGGCCTCCGACGTCGCCCAGTCGTAGGCGTCGAGGATCAGCTCGGCGTGGTCGTAGTCCTCCTGCGACGGCGCGTAGATCTCGTTGGCGGCGTCGATCTGGCCCGGGTGCAGCACCCACTTGCCGTCGAAGCCCAGCATCGCCGAGCGCTTGGCGACCTCCTCGAAGGCGGGCACGTCGCGCACCTGCAGGAAGGGGCCGTCGATGGCCTGCACGCCACGGGCGCGGGCGGCCATGAGGATCTGCATGAGGATGTAGTGGAACGGGTCGCCCGGGTAGTCCGGGTGCAGCGCGCCGACGACCAGCGACTTCATGTTGATGCTGGCCATGAAGTCGGCGGGGCCGAAGATGATCGTCTCGATGCGGTCGCTGGCGAACGCGATGTCGTTGACGTTGATCAGGCCCTGCGCGGTCTCGATCTGCGCCTCGATGCCGATCCGGCCGACCTCGAGGCCGTTGGCCTTCTCGATCTGGGTCAGCAGCATGTCCAGCGCCTTGACCTGCGCGGCGTCCTGGACCTTCGGCAGCATGATGCAGTCGAGGTTGGCGCCGGCGCCGCCGACCACCTCGAGCACGTCCTGGAACGTCCACTCCGTCGTCCAGTCGTTGACGCGGACGGTGCGGATCTTCTCGCCCCAGCCGCCCTCGTTCAGCGCCGCGACGATGTTCTTGCGGGCGCCGGGCTTGGCCAGCGGCGCGCAGGCGTCCTCCAGGTCGAGGAAGACCTGGTCGGCCGGGAGGCCCTTGGCCTTCTCCAGGAACCGGGGGTTGCTGCCCGGGACGGCGAGGTTGGAACGACGGGATCGGAGCTCGGCCACGGTGCCTCCGCTGCTTCTCGGGAAAGTCGGTTACCGGAGAGTAGCGATGGCCCTCGCCGGTCGCCCCGCGGAGTGATCAACTCCTCAGCAGGGGCCGAAATGGCCATTGTGGCCCCGGCGGGCTCAGGTGCCGGGCTCGACCAAGGTCGTGGGACGGCTGGCCCGCACCACCAGCGCCACCCCCGCGACCACCAGGACGACCCCGGGCAGGGCCAGCAGGGGCGGGACCTGGCCCAGCAGGACGAGCGCGAACAGCAGCGCGCCCGGCACCTCCAGCAGGACGGCGAGGCTCACGACCGTCGGGCCGACCGAGGACAGGACCAGGTTGAGCAGCGTGTGCCCGAACAGCTGGGCCGAGACCGTGATGCCGGCGACCAGCCACCAGTCGCGGGCCTCGAAGCCGGCCAGCGGCACGTCGGCCACCAGGGCGGAGACGGCGACGACCACCGCGCACACCGAGTAGCAGACCACCGCGTACGCCGACGTCGCCAGCCGCTGCCGGGCCCGGGCGCCGGCCAGCACGTAGCCCCCGGCGCAGATCGCCCCCAGCAGCGCCAGGCCGTCACCGAGCAGGGCCTCCGCGCTCACCGTGACGTCCACCCCGACGATCAGGACCACGCCGGCGAAGGCGAGCAGCAGGCCCCACCAGACCGCGGCCGGGAGCTGCACGCCGGAGACGCGGGCGGCCAGCGCGGTCCAGATCGGGGTCGTGGTCACCAGCGCGACGGAGGCCGCGACCGAGGTCATCGACAGGCTCGGCAGCCACGAGGCGAAGTGGGCGGCGAGGAACAGCCCGGCGACGACGGAGCTGGCGAGGTCCCGCGGGCGCAGGCCGGCCAGCGTCGACCGCTCGCGGGTCAGGAGGACCGGCAGCAGGGCGGCGGCGCCCGCGGCGTTGCGCCAGAAGGCCAGCGCCAGCATCGGCGCGGTGACCATCGCGGTCAGCGGCGCGGACAGCGAGACCCCGACGACGGCGAGCGACAGCAGCCCGACGTCCCGGGCGCCGGGGCGGTGCAGCGCCCAGGCCGACGCCGCGGTGGCGTTCAGGAGGGGACCCGGATGCGCCCGGAGGCCACCGGGACGACCGCGCCCCGGACCGTCGCGGAGACCGCCCGCCCACCGGCGGCCGTGACCGTGCACTCGAGCACCGACGGGCGGCCCATCGCCTCGCCCTGCCGGACCGTGTAGCCCGACGTGCCCTCGCCGCCGAGCAGGCCGCTCTCCACGAGCCACACCCCGGTGCCCAGCGCGGCCGAGCCGGTGGCCGGGTCCTCCCAGGCGTCGGCCTGGGCGAAGACGCGCGCGTAGGCGGTGGCGGTCGCGGCGTCCCAGGACAGCACCGAGACGCCCTCCCCCACCCCCAGCACGGCCAGCGCGGCCTTGTCCGGCACCGCGCGGTCGACGGCGTCCGGGGAGACCGAGAGGTAGGAGAACGGCAGGCCGCAGCCGGCGAGCGCGACCGGCACGCCGGTGGTGTCGGCGGCGGTCAGCCCCATGGCACGCGCCAGCTCCTCCGCCGCCGGGCCGTCGGCCAGCGTCGGCCGGCCCCCGGTCAGCGTCGCGCCGTCGCCGTCCACCACCACGTCGAGGACGCCGGCGCCGCACTCCTGCCGCAGCGTGCCGGCGGGCAGCCGGCCGGTGCGCACCAGCGTGTGCGCCGCGCCGACGCTCGGGTGGCCGGCGAACGGCAGCTCGTCCGACGTCGTGAAGATGCGCACCCGGTAGTCGGCGCCCGGCTCGCGCGGCGCGCAGAGGAACGACGTCTCCGAGAGGTGGAACTCGTTCGCCAGGGCCTGGCACTGCTCGGTGCTCAGGTGGTCGGCGTCGAAGACGACGGCCAGCGGGTTGCCGGCGAACGCCCGCGGGGCGAACACGTCCACGATCTCGTAGTCCAGCGTTTCCGGGGCGGCCACGGTGGCGACGGTAACCTCAGCCCTCGGTGACCCGGAGAGGTGGTCGCCGCAGGACACCGCACCCCGGTCGAGGGGCCGACGAGCGCCGGCGAGGAGGGTCCGTGAGCACCGTGACCAGGGCCTACGTGTCCCGCCTGGCGGGGCTCACCGTCTTCGACCCGAACGGCGACCGCGTGGGCAAGGTCCGCGACGTCGTGATCGCGCTGCGCGTGGGCACCGCGGCCCCCCGGGTGCTCGGCGTCGTCGTCGAGGTCGTGGCCCGCCGCCGGATCTTCGTGCCCATGGGCCGGGTGACCGCGATCGACCCGGGCGCGGTGATGCTGGCCTCGGGCACGCTGAACCTGAAGCGCTTCGAGCAGCGGGCCGGGGAGACGCTCGTCCTCGGCGAGCTGCTCGACCGGCAGGTGACGATCAACGAGTCCGGCCGGCCGGCGCACGTCGTCGACGCCGGGATGGAGCAGACCCGGACCGGCGACTGGGTGCTCTCCCGGCTCGCCGTCCAGGAGCCGGGGCGCATCGGCCGCCGCGGTCAGCTGCACCAGGTCGCGTGGGACGAGGTCACCGGGCTGGCCCTCCCGCAGACCGGCCAGGGCGCCGAGACGCTGATCGCCACCTACCGCGAGCTCAACGCCGCCGACATGGCGCACGCCCTCCAGGAGCTGCCGATCAAGCGCCGGCACGAGGTCGCCGAGGCCATGGACGACGAGCGGCTCGCCGACGTCCTGGGCGAGCTGCCCGAGGCCGAGCAGATCACCATCCTGGGCACCCTCGAGGACAGCCGGGCCGCCGACGTCCTCGAGGAGATGGACCCCGACGACGCGGCGGACCTGCTGTCGGAGCTGTCGAACGTCGACCGCAACCGGCTGCTGGAGCTCATGGAGCCCGACGAGGCCGAGCCGGTGCGGCAGCTGCTCAAGTACTCCGAGGACACCGCCGGCGGCATGATGACCAGCGAGCCGGTGATCCTCGCCCCCGACGCGACCATCGCCGAGGCGCTGGCCCGGGTCCGCCAGCCGGAGATCACCCCGTCGCTGGCCAGCCAGGTCTACGTCTGCCGCCCGCCGTCGGCCACCCCCACCGGCCGCTACCTCGGGCTCGCCCACATCCAGCGGCTGCTGCGCGAGCCGCCGTCGACGCTGGTCAGCGGTGTGCTGGACGACCTCGAGCCGCTGCGGCCGGAGACCCCGCTGGCCGAGGTCACGCACTACTTCGCGACCTACAACCTGGTCGCCGCGCCCGTCGTCGACGACAAGGGCCGGCTCGTCGGCGCCGTGAGCGTGGACGACGTCCTGGACCACCTGCTCCCCGACGACTGGCGGGAGCGGTCGCGTCGTGGCTGACACCCCCCAGCGCCTCGACGTCCCCCGCGGCAGCACCCGCAGGCTCGGTGGCTTCCTCCGGCTCAACCCGGACGCCGTGGGCCAGTTCGCCGAGGGCATCGCGCGGTTCCTCGGCACCGGCCGGTTCCTCGCCGTCCAGACGATCATCGTGGTCGTCTGGATCTGCCTGAACGTCTTCGCCGTCCAGCTCCGGTGGGACCCCTACCCGTTCATCCTGCTCAACCTGGCGTTCTCCACCCAGGCCGCCTACGCCGCACCGCTGATCCTCCTGGCGCAGAACCGTCAGGCCGACCGGGACCGCGTGCAGGCCGAGGAGGACCGGAACCGGGCCGCGCAGACCCGAGCCGACACCGAGTACGTGACCCGCGAGCTCGCCGCCCTGCGCGTGGCGATCGGCGAGCTGGCCACCCGTGACTTCATCCGCGGCGAGCTCAACCGGATGTCCAGCGACGAGGGCGAGGACGGCGACAAGCGCGACAAGAAGCGCAAGAAGCGGGAGCGCGAGGACGCCGAGCTGCGCAGCGCGGCGCCGTCGGCCTAGCCGCGGTCAGCCGATCAGCCCGCCGAAGGTGTCGAAGAGCCGCAGCGCCACCCAGGTCATGGGGGCCAGGAGGGCCGCCCCCCACAGCCGGGTGGGCAGGTGGCGCGGCAGACCCAGGACGAGCGCCAGGGCGACGACGCCGTCGACGGCGCCCTGCACGGGGTGGAGCGGCGGCGCGCCGTCGGCCGGCGCCCACCACAGCGACAGGAACTGCCCGCCGGCCAGCACGATGCCGGCGCCGAGCGCCATGGCCGCGCCGGGGAGCGGGCCCGCGCGGCGGGTCGCCCACCACACCCCGGCGGCGGTCGCGGCCACCGTCGTCGCCGAGAGCAGCAGCCAGACCGGCAGCAGCCGGTTCCAGCCGAAGCCCAGGGCCCAGGCGGCGTAGGAGTAGTAGGCCAGCGTCATCGCGGCGAAGAAGACCGCACCCCGGAGGGCCGCCACCCCGGGCGACGCGCACAGCGACCGAGCAGCGCGACGGCCAGCACCCACGCCGCCGGGTACGTGCCCAGGTCGGCGGCCCACTGCCACCCGGACTCGTCGGCCGCCTTGGCTGCCACCCCGGCGAGCACACCGGCGAGCGCGGCCGCAGCTGCCCGGACCGTCTCGGGACCCCGGAGCAGCGTCGTCACGACCGCCGATCGTCCCCGGGCACCGGGACCTGCGGCTGCGGGCGCGCCGACCAGGCCCGCACGTCGGCGACCCGGTCCGCCCAGGCCGCCAGCAGGTCGTCGTCGTGGCTGACGGCCAGCACGCCCAGGCGGCCCGCGTGCGCCTCGGCGCGGACCAGCGACACCAGGGCCGCCGCGGTGGAGGCGTCCAGCATCGCGGTCATCTCGTCGCACACCAGGTACCGCGGCCGCTGGGCCAGCGCCCGGGCCAGGCAGGCGCGCTGCAGCTGGCCGTCGCTCACCTCCTGCGGCCGGCGGCGCAGCAGGTCACCGGTGAGCCCCACCCGGTCGGCCAGCTCCGCCACCCGGGCGTCCCGGGCCCCTGCCCGGCGCCGGCCCGCGGTCGCCGTGCCCGGCACGCGCAGCGGCTCGGCAATCACGTCGGCCAGCCGCAGGCGGGGGTCCACCGAGCGCCGGGGCGACTGGAAGACCATGCCGACCGAGCCCCGCAGCGCCGGGGGCACGGCGTACCGCACCCCGGTCACCGGCACGTCGTCGACGGCCACCCGGCCGGCCTGCGGCGCCAGCAGCAGCGCCGCCACCCGGGCCAGCGTCGACTTCCCGCCGCCGCTGGGCCCGGTCAGCCCCACGACCTCGCCGGGAGCCACCCGCAGCCGCACACCGGTGAGCA
This sequence comes from Blastococcus sp. TF02A-35, assembly GCF_004571075.1. GTDB lineage: Bacteria > Actinomycetota > Actinomycetes > Mycobacteriales > Geodermatophilaceae > Blastococcus. The sequence continues at coordinate 8,840 of NZ_SPQP01000058.1, read as the reverse complement.
CGGGGACCTCCGCCGTCCAGCCGGCCGTCACGCCGTCGAGGGTCAGCACGGCCCGGCCCCGGCCGGACGGCAGCGGGTGGCGCGGTCCCCCGAGCGGTGGACGACGTCCCCGCCGTCGCACGGCCCGGCGTCGGGACGGCGCCGGTGGTACGCGCAGCCGTCGGGCAGGTCGGTGAGCGACGGCGGGGCACCCGGGACGGGCACCAGCCCGCCGGAGGGCAGCGCGCCCAGCAGGTCGCGGGTGTAGTCGTGCGCCGGGGCGGCCAGCACCTCGCGGGCCGGGCCGGTCTCCAGCAGCCGGCCGGCGTACATGACGGCGAGGTCGTCGGCCGCAGCCGGCGTGCGCAGCAGCGCGCCGAGGTCGTGGGTGATCAGCAGGACCGCGCGCCCGCCGTCGGCCACCTCCCGCAGCAGGCCGAGGGTGCGGTCCACCAGCGGCCGGTCCAACCCGGCGGTGGGCTCGTCGGCGAGCACCACCTCCGGGTCGCCGGCCAGCGCGAGCGCGACGACGACGCGCTGCGCCATCCCGCCGGAGAGCTGGTGCGGGTAGCGGTCCAGGTCGCCAGGCTGCAGCCCCACGCGGTGCGCCAGCTCGTCGGCCCGGCCCCGGGGGTCCGCGCCGGGCACCAGCTCCCGCACGGTCTCCTCGAGCTGCGCGCGTGCGGTGCGCACCGGGGTCAGCGCCGTCGCCGCCGACTGCGGCACCAGCGCGACCCGCCGTCCCCTGACCTCACCGCGGAGCACCCGGCCTGGGGCGGCGAGCAGGTCCAGCTCCCCCAGCAGCGCCCGGCCGGTGACCGTCGCGTTCCCCGGCAGCAGGCGCAGCAGCGCCGACGCCAGCACCGACTTGCCGCACCCGCTCTCCCCGACCAGCGCGAGCACCCGCCCCCTGCGCAGGTCGAAGGAGACGTCGGTGGCCGCGTGCACCCGGCTCCCCCGGCGGGGCAGCTCGAAACGCACCGTCAGGCCCGAGACGGCGAGCGCCGTGCTCACAGCTCCACCACCGCCCGCCGGGGCAGCGCGGCCCGGTCCCGCAGCGCAGAGCCCACCGCCGCGACGGCCAGGGTGGCGAGCACCAGCCCGAGCGCCGGGAAGACCAGCGTCCACCAGCCGCCGAGCAGCAGCGAGCTGCGCGCCTCCTCCAGCAGCGTGCCGAGGCTGGCCCGGTGCGGCGGCAGGCCCAGGCCGAGGAAGCTCAGGGTCGACTCGTGCCACACCGCGTGCGGGAGCAGCAGGGTCGCGGCCACCAGCGCCTGCGGCAGGACGGCCGGCAGCAGGTGGCGGCGGGTGACCCACCACCGGCCGGCGCCGGCCAGGACCGCGGCGTCGACGTGCTCCCGGTCGCGCAGCGACAGCACCTCCGCCCGCACGATCCGCGCGACCTGGGTCCAGTGCGTGAGCGCGATCGAGGCGATGATCGCCACCAGGCTGCCGCGGTACAGCGCGACGAGCACGATGCCCAGCAGCAGGTGCGGGACCGCGTTGACGCCGTCGACCAGCCGCATGACCAGCCGGTCCGCCCAGCCGCCGGCCGCCGCCGACAGGGCGCCGACCAGCGCGCCCAGCACGGTGGAGAGCACGGCGCAGACCACCGCGACCAGCAGCGAGACCCGCAGGCCGGCGGCGGTCCGCACGAACAGGTCGCGCCCGGCGGAGTCGGTGCCGAAGGGGTGCGCGGGCGAGGGGCCCTGCCGGGCGGCGGCGAAGTCGGTGACCCGGTCGTCCACCCCGGCCGCCCAGGGGACGACGACGGCGTAGCCGACGAGCAGCGCGAGCAGCACCACCCCGGCGACCAGCCGCCCGCGGCGCTCAGCCATCCGCGGACACCCGCGGGTCGAGCAGCACGTAGGCGACGTCGGCGAGCAGCGAGCCGAGCAGCACGGCCGCGGTGGTCAGCAGGGTGAGGAACGCCAGCAGCGGGAAGTCCACCTCGACGGCGGAGGTGACGACCGCCTGGGCCAGGCCCGGCCAGCTGAAGACCTCCTCGACCAGCACCGCGCCGACCACAAGCTCGGGCAGCCGCGCGCCGACGAGGGTGACGAACGGCAGCAGCGCCGTGGGCAGGGCGTGCCGGAGCACCACCGTGCGCTCGGAGAGGCCCCGGGCGCGGGCGGCGACGACGTGGTCCTCGGCCAGGGCCCGCAGCAGCGACTCGCGGACGTTGAGCAGCAGCCAGGGCAGCTGCGACACCGCCAGGACGGCCGCCGGGAGCACCAGGTGGCGGGCGACCTGGCCGGCCGAGAGCTCCGCCCCGGCGTCGGTCAGGCCGGCGACCGGCAGCCAGCCCAGCGCCAGGCCGAACACCGAGACCGCGCCGAGCGCGACGACGAACGGCGGCACCGCCTGGACGAGCAGGCACACCGGCGTCACCAGCCGGTCGACCCAGCCGCCGCGCCGGTGGGCCGACCAGGTGCCCAGCAGCAGCGCCAGGACGACGGCGAGGGCCAGCGCGACACCTACGAGCAGCAGGGTCCAGGGCAGCCGCTCGGCCACCACCTGCGCGACCGGCTGCGCGTAGGACCGGGAGGTGCCCAGGTCACCGGTGAGCAGCTCCCCCAGCCACCAGCCGTACTGCACCCACCACGCCCGGTCGGTGCCCAGCTCCCCGGCGATCCGGTCCTGGACCTCCTGGCCGGCGGTGAGGTAGCGGTCGCCGAGGTAGCCGGCCAGCGGGTCGAACGGCGAGGCCGCGGCCGCCGCGAAGACCGCAACCGAGACGCCGAGCAGCACCGGGAGGGCGAGCAGCAGCCGCCGGGCCGCCATCCGCCGGGCCGCCCGCCGGCGGGGGGCGTGCGCGACCGGTCCCGGGCGCGGGCGCGGCGTCCCGGCCGGTGCCGCCACCGGCCGGGTGGCCGTCAGCCCTCCCACCGCCACTCCCGCAGGTTCCACCACGGGCCCCAGCTCACCCCGTGCGAGTGCGGCTCGAGCACCGGCTCCTGCCCGGCCCAGCCGGCGTCCCGCATGACGTAGACGTGCTCGAGGAAGGCCAGCATCACCGCCGGCGGGTCGGCGACGAACCGCTGCTGCACCGTGCGGTAGGCGGCCACCCGCTCCTGCGGGTCAAGGCTCCGGCGGCCGGCGTCCAGGGCTGCGTCCACGGCGGGGTCGACGTGGTCGGAGGGGTTGTCGAACGGTCCGCCGACGCCCTCGCGGGTGTAGACGGAGTGCAGCCCGTTGTAGAGCTGGGTGTCGGGGTCGTAGGGGACGTCCCCGCCGCCGAGCAGACCGGCGTCCACGGGGATCCGGGGGCGGAACTGCGGCCGGTCCACCGCCTCGAGGTCCACCTCGACGCCGACGGCCAGCGCGTCGGAGGCGAACGCCTGGGCGAGGTCGCGGCGCAGCGTCTCCTCGGGGAAGTACATGAGCGTGAACTCCGCCCGCACGCCCTCCCGCACCCGCACGCCGTCGGGGCCGGGCACCCAGCCGTCCTCGTCGAGCAGCCGGCGCGCCCGGTCCGGGTCGTGCGCGAAGACGGCCCCGGGGTCGTGGTGCTCGCCGAACACCTCGGGCACCGGTGTGAAGGCCGGCTCCCCCCGCCCACCGAGGATCGACCGCACCATCGCGTCCCGGTCGACGGCGTGGTTCAGCGCCCTGCGGACGGCGGGGTCACCGGTGACCGGGCTGCCGGCCGGCAGCGAGACCGAGCGGTAGTCGGCGCTCTCGTGGCCGACCACGGTCATCCCCTCGCGGTCGGCGAAGGTCCCGGCGAGCAGCGGCGGCAGCGTCGTCCCGTCGAACTCGCCCGCCGCCATGCGCTGGGCGCGGGTGTTGTCGTCGGGGACGTGCTCGACGACGAGCTCCTCGACCTCCGGGGCGCCGTCCCAGTGGTCGGGGTTGGCGCGGTAGACGCTGCGGTCCCCGCGCCGCTCGGCGAGCACGAACGGGCCGGTGCCGACCGGACGGGTGTTGAGCTCGGACTCCTCCGCGGGGCCCGGCGTGGCCAGCGCCTCGGACGGCGCGATGCCGAGCAGCAGCTTCACCGGGAAGGCGGCGTAGGGGTAGGCGAGCCGGAAGACGACGGTCCGCTCGCCGACCGGCCGGACCGACTCGACCATCGCGAAGTTGCCCGCGATCGGGGACGCCGACGCCGGGTCCAGCACGGCCCGGTAGGTGGCGACGACGTCCTCGGGGCCGAAGCTCGTGCCGTCGGAGAAGGTCACGTCGTCGCGCAGCAGCACCGTCCAGGTACGCGCGTCGGCGTCCGGCTGGGGCACCTCCTCGGCCAGTGCCGGCTCCAGCTCCGGCATGCCGGGGCCGCCGGCCAGGCGGACCAGGCCGTCGTAGACCTTGGAGTAGCCGGTCTCCCCGTGCCCGGCCACCGGGTTGAGCGGCTCGGGCTCGTAGGCGTCGGCCAGCACCAGCCGCCGGGCGTCCTCCCCCGCCTCCTCGCCGCCGCTCCCCGGCGCCGTGCAGGCACCGGCCAGCAGGGCGACGGCGACCAGGGCCGCGGCCCGTCGGGCGGAAGGGGCACGGACGGACCGGGGCACCGGACCTCCTGACGTCGGGCGCCGCCGGGCAGCGCTTGTTGCAAATCGGTTGCAACAAGCTAGCGGGTCGGCGCGCGCGCGTGGTCAGGTGGTGACCAGGTGCACCCCGGCCCCGGCGGCCCCGGCGAGGACCAGCACGACGATGAACGGCGCCCGGAGGGCGAGGGCCAGGGCCGCCACCGCGAGGCCGGCCAGCCGGCCGTCGACCACCAGCTCGTTCCCGCTCGTCAGCCCCTGCACCGCGACCAGCGCGGCGAGCAGCGCGGCCGGCACGAAGTCCACGACGCGGGCCACCCACGGCTGCTCCACCCACGCCGCGGGCACCGACAGCCCCGCCAGCTTGAGCAGGTAGCAGCCGACCGAGCCGACGACGACGGCGGTCCAGACGGCGCTCACGCCGCCACCTGCCGCCGTGGGCGTCCGGCCAGCGCCACGGCCACCGCGGCGGCGATCACCTGCACGCCCGCCGGCACGAACGGGGTCAGCGCCAGGGCCACCACCGCGCCACCGACGGCCACCCGCCGCTGGACGGTGTGCTCGGCGAACCCCCGCCGCAGCCGCGGCCACAGCAGGGCGAGGAAGGCGGCGGGGACCACCGAGTCGAGCGCGGCGGACGCCGTACCGCCCAGCCCGGAGGCGCCGAGCACGCCGACGAGGGTCATCACGTTCCAGCCCAGGTAGATGCTGGCGCCGGTGACCCAGAACGCCAGCCGCCCGGTCTCCCGGTCGGGTGCGGCCACGGCCATCGCCGTCGTCTCGTCGATCACCCAGTGCGCGGCACCGGCCCGCCGCAGCGCGCCGCGCGGCGCGAGCAGCGGCGCCATCCGGACGCCGTAGACGGTGTTCCGGGTGCCGAGGAGCAGGGCACTGCCGACCGCGGCGGCCGGGCTCCCCCCGGCGCCCAGCACGCCGACCATGGCGAACTGGGAGGCGCCGGTGAACATCAGCGCCGAGAGCACCATCGCCTGCCACGCGTCCAGGCCGGCCGCGTCGGCCGAGGCGCCGAACGCCACGCCGTACAGCCCGACGGCGAGCCCGAGACCCATGGAGTCCCGGACGGTGCGGGCGCGGTCGACGGGCACGCCTCCGACCCTATGACCTGCCCGTGCGCGCCAGATCACCCTCCGGCGGACGGCGCGCGTCGCCGCCCGCCGTACAGTGGCAGGCGACCCGATCGCGCAGGTCGCCGCTCCACGCCGCGTGACCGCCGACCGGGGTCCCCCGTCGAAGGAGACAGCCGCAACCATGTCCGACCAGCTGACCGGCGCGCCGGCGCTCGACGCCATCACCGCCGCACTGGCCACCGTCCAGGACCCGGAGATCAACCGCCCGCTCACCGAGCTGGGCATGGTCAAGGACGTCCAGATCGGCCCCGACGGCACCGTCCGCGTCGAGGTCTACCTGACCGTCGCGGGCTGCCCGATGCGCGAGACGATCACCAACCGGGTCACCCAGGCGGTCGGCAACGTCCCCGGCGTCACCGGCGTCCAGGTCGGCCTCGACGTCATGAACGACGAGCAGCGGGCGGAGCTGCGCAAGACCGTGCGCGGCACCGATGCCGCCGACCCGGTCATCCCCTTCGCCCAGCCCGGCTCGCTGACCCGCGTCTACGCCGTCGCCTCCGGCAAGGGCGGCGTGGGCAAGTCCAGCGTCACGGTGAACCTCGCGGCGGCGCTGGCCAAGCGCGGCCTCTCGGTCGGCGTCGTGGACGCCGACATCTACGGCCACTCGGTGCCGCGGATGCTGGGCGTGGACGACAAGCCCACCCAGGTCGACAACATGATCATGCCGCCGCAGTCGATGGGCGTGAAGGTCATCTCGATCGGCATGTTCACCCCGGGCAACACCCCGGTCGTGTGGCGTGGCCCGATGCTGCACCGCGCGCTGCAGCAGTTCCTGGCCGACGTGTGGTGGGGCGACCTCGACGTCCTGCTGCTGGACCTCCCCCCGGGCACCGGCGACGTCGCCATCTCGATCGCGCAGCTGCTGCCGAACGCCGAGATCCTCGTCGTCACCACCCCGCAGCTGGCCGCCGCCGAGGTGGCCGAGCGGGCCGGCGCGATCGCCACGCAGACCCACCAGCAGGTCATCGGCGTCATCGAGAACATGAGCTGGATGGAGCTGCCCGACGGCACGCGCATGGAGGTCTTCGGCTCCGGTGGCGGCCAGACGGTCTCCGACGCGCTGACCCGCACCCTCGGTGCCCGGGTGCCGCTGCTCGGCCAGGTGCCGCTGGACACCCGCCTGCGGGAGGCCGGCGACGCCGGTGCCCCGATCGTGCTGGCCGACCCGGAGACCCCGGCCGCCAAGGCGCTGGAGAAGATCGCCGACGGGCTGGCCAGCCGCCAGCGCGGCCTGCAGGGCATGTCGCTGGGGCTCACTCCCGTCCGCAAGTAGCCCGGACGTCACGAGAGGCCGGTTCCCCGCCGGGGAGCCGGCCTCTCGTGCGTCCGGGGTCAGGTGGCGTCGACGTCGAACGGCGGCGGGGTGCTGCGGTCGCGGGGGCGGGCCGCCTCGCGCGCGGTGACCGTCCCGGCGGCGGCCGCGAGCCCGGCGGTGCCGGTCGCGCTGCCGCGGTGGACGGTGGGGCCGTCGTCGCCCATCAGCTGGTCGCGGATGAACGTGCGGGGGTGGTACTTCCGCAGGTCCAGGTCCCGCAGCTCGGCGAAGTCGTCGCCCATGGAGTCGTGCATCTGCTCGCGGACGCCGGTGATCGCGGCGCGGACCCGCTTGAGCCCTGCGGCGGCGTCCTTGGCCAGGTGCGGCAGCCGGTCGGGACCGAAGATGAACAGCGCGGCGAGCGCCAGGACGACGATCTCGCCCCAGCCGATCGAGTCGAACATGCCGCGCTCCCTCCTCCGTGGACGCCCAGCGTAGAAGCCCCGGGTGAACGCCCAGCGAATCAGGCGGGGTCGAGGGTGGCCCGGACCGTCTGGGACTCGCCCCCACCGCGGACGAACTCGATCGTGACCTCGTCGCCGGGCGCGCGGGCGTCGACGGCGACCACCAGCTCCTCGGAGCTGCCGACCGGCGTGCCGTCGACGGCGATGATGATGTCCTCGTCGCGGATGCCGGCCCGGGCCGCGGCGCTGCCCGGCTCGACGTTCAGCACCAGGGCGCCGTCGCGGGTGCCGTCGGTCACCGACCGCGCGTTGACGCCCAGGGTCGCGTGCTCGGCGGAGCCGGTCGCGATCAGCTGCTCGGTGATCCGCACGACCGTGTCGACCGGGATCGCGAAGCCCAGGCCGATCGAGCCGCCGGCGCCGGTCGAGGCGATCGCGGTGTTGATGCCGATCAGCGCCCCGGAGCCGTCCACCAGCGCACCGCCGGAGTTGCCCGGGTTGATCGGGGCGTCGGTCTGCACGGCGCTGATGACGGCGTTGGTGTCGGTGCCCTCGCCGCTGAGCCGCACCGGCCGGTCGAGCGCGCTGACGATGCCGCTGGTCACCGTGCCGGCCAGCCCGAGAGGCGAGCCGATCGCGACCACCGGGTCGCCGACGACGACGTCGTCGGAGCGGCCCAGCTCGGCGGTGACCAGGCCCGGCTTCTCCACCTTGATGACGGCGATGTCGCTGGCCGGGTCGCGCCCGACGATGCGCGCGGCCGAGCCGCTGCCGTCGGAGAAGACGGCGCGGATCTCGGCACCCTCGACGTCGTCGGCGCCGGAGATGACGTGGTTGTTCGTGACGATGTAGCCGTTGGCGCCGTCGATGACGACCCCGGAGCCGGTGGCCCCGGCCTGGCCGACCCGGACCTCGATCGAGACGACGGCCGGGGTGACCGCCGCGGCGATCTCGGCCACCGACCCCTGCTCGCGCGGGGCGCCCGGGTCGACCTGCGCGAGGGTGGTGCCCGGCGTGTACAGCGGCGTCTCGTCGGCGGTGCGCGTCAGGTACCAGCCGACACCGCCGGCGACGATGCCCACGAGGAGCAGGGCCAGGACGGCGAGGGTGGTCAGCCGGACCGAGACGTCGCGCAGCCGGAGCTTGCGCCGCCCCTTGGCGTCGACGACGACGGGACCGGGCTGCTCGTCCTCGTCGTAGACCGCGGGTGCGCCCAGCCCGGCAGGCGACGCGGGGTCGCGCCAGGGGTCGCTGCGGGCGTCGGCCTTCCACCACGGCCCGCTGGAGGTGCGCCGGCCGCCCGGGCGCCCCGAGGGCGGCTCCTGCAGTCCGCCACGGCCCGGCGCCGGCGGCCCGAAGGCGCGCAGCAGCGCCTCGGGCGGGGGCGGCGCGACGCGGACTCCGACGCCGCCGACTCGAGCATCGCCGCGTAGATGCGCGTGGTGATGTACTTCGGCAGCAGCGCGTCGAGCAGGCCCTCGGCCGAGGGCTCGAACTCGTAGGACGCCTG
>NZ_SPQP01000057.1 GCF_004571075.1 Blastococcus sp. TF02A-35 | reverse complement strand
GGCCGTTGACTACCACTTCGACGAAGCGCACCGCCCGCTCGTCGGTGCGCAGCCGCCCCCGTGGGTTGCCGGTGTCCGGGTCGCGGCCGGCCACCCAGGCCTCGTAGCCCTCGCCCGCCAGCGGCGCACGCTCGGCCACCCCTCCGTCGTGGGCCACGAAGCGGCGGGCGAGGCCGGTGCCCTCGGTCAGGTAATAGTCGTCTGCCCGGCCGCGGTCGGCCTCCAGATACGCGCGGGCGGCCGCCGCCGACCCGGCGTACACCTTCATTCCACCGTGCATTTCCAGCGCCACCCAACAATTACCAACAGGTCACCCCTAGAAACGGCGATGGGCCCCGCAAAGCAGGGCCCGAACTACCTCTATTGGTAGCATGCGTGCCGTTGCTTAGTGAAGAGCTCAGCTTGCCCGGGAGAGGCTGAAGCGACGGACGCAAAGACGCCGTGGGCGTCATGTCGTGGGGTTTGCTTGCGGCGATTATCGATTGAGAGCAGGTCGTATTTCCTCCGAACTGCAGGCGTGGATGACAACCAGCTCCGGGGTGCCCCGGCTCGCGTCACCGGCCTCCCGCAACCCGGTGGCGCGGACGTCGAGCGCCAGCCGGATGACGAGGGTGCAGCCGGCTCGCAGGGCGTCCCGGTTGTCCTCCCCATGCGGGAAGGTTCACCGGGCGGGTCTTACGGGACGGCGGCCAAGGGCCACTCGCTCTGTCCTGCGGTGTTCCCGACTGGGGTTCCCATACGGGTGTGGTCCCGCGGCCCGGCAGCTGCCCAGGGCGATCCGCCGCGGGTCCATCAGCGTGGCCCCGCCCCTCATTATCCCGTGCCGCGGAGCCGTCCGGCCGGCACCCGACGAACTCATAGGCCTACTTCGGCCTACTTCGGTCCGACCGCAGACTGTCGGAGCTGCCAGTCATGCTGGCCCGGAATCGATCGAGGAGGTCACGTGGCACGGTCGGACACCCTGCGCAGCGACATTGCACGGCTGGAGGCGACAGAGGCGGGCCTGCGCCGCGACCTGGCCCGGCAAGAGGAGGCAGCAGCGAAGGCGCGGGCGACCGCAACAACGAAGCGGCAGGACGCCGAGCGGACCAGGTCCGAAAGCACCCGTCGGACGGCGCTGCGCTCGGCGGGGGAGCAGGACAAGAAGCTGGTCGCGGCCGAGAAGAAGATCGGGGAGATCAAGACGAAGCTCGCCACGAACAGCAAGGCACAAATGGACAAGCATCGCAGCCTTACCGCCGCCGAGCGCAGCGAGCGTCAGGCCGCGGACCGGGACGAGCAGCGGCGCCGCCGCGACGAGAAGGCCCATGCCCGGGAGGTCGCCCGGCTGTCACGGCCCACCGTCCGCTATGTGGAAGTCCGCGCGCCAGAGCCGGAACCGCTACGCGTCCTGTACGTGACCGCGAATCCCGAGGCCGAAGACAGCACCACGGTAGGACCCGACGGTTCGATCACCACGATCTCCCGTTACTTGCGCCTGGACCGTGAGGTCCGAGAGGTGCAGCAGACACTGCGCGGCGCGAAATACCGCGACCTCGTCACCGTGGAGCACCGCCCGGCTGCTACCGCCGAAGACCTCATCGACGCGCTGAACGACGTTCGCCCCCACCTGGTGCACTTCTCCGGCCACGGCTGGACCGGCGGAATCGTCTTCGACAACGGCGACCTTGACGATCCGCAGGACCATCCCGTCGAGTTTGACCTTCTCGCCCAAGTCTTGGCCGCAACCAGCACGCCTCCGCAAGTCCTGGTTCTCAACTCATGCGAGACGCTTCACGGCGCGGATCTGCTGCTACCGGCTATCCCGGTGGTGATCGCGATGGCCGACACGATCGACGACACCGCGGCCATCGTGTTCGCCCGGCGCTTCTATGCCGCGATCGCCAGCGCCCAGCCGGTCGGCATTGCCCTCGCTCAGGCCCAGGCAGCCATGCGATTGACCACCCCCGAAGACGCCGACCTCCCGCAGGTAGCCGTCCGCGACGACGTCGACGCTGACGAAGTTGTGCTCGTCCGCCCACCTGGCGCCACACCGGCGGCAGAGCCGTCGCTCCTACTGCTACAGGAGCAAGGCCTCAGCCCCCTGGCCGTCGCGCTACTGCGACACGTGCAGAGTTTAGAAGCGGACGAAGGCTTTGCCGGCGTGCTGTCCAGCGATGCTGCCGCAGCCGCCGTCGAGGCCACCACCCCCCGCGCGGTCAAGATCGAGCTGAAGCGACTGCTCTGGGACGGCTACTTGGCAGCCAGCGACCAGGCCGAGGACCTCGACGGCGGCTTCGACCTGGTCGAACCACATCTGACGACGCGGGGTGTCGCAGCGGTGGCCTCACGCACCTAAGCTCCGCTAACGGGTCAGACGGCGTTGTGGCGGGTGGTGGGGATCGGGCCTGTTTTCGCTAACCCGTCCAGTGGGGCCAGTCGCGGTGGCGGATCCCCTGTGGGATACCGGCGCCGCGCTTCTGAGATCGGGCCGAGCGTCGCCGTAGCCGGTTCCACTTGCGGGACGCCGGGATCGTTGGTGATTGTCGGCGCTAGACGGCCGGGTCGACTGCGGACAGAGCGCGAAGGCGGGGGGAGACCCGGCACGGCCCGTGGACTGGCCCGCGGGCGGCCCCCGGATCGAGCCAGTAGGCCAAGGCCGTCCCTGATCGTCGGCGGACTGGGGGGCTATTAGTCCGCCGAGAACCACTGTTGAGAGAAGACGGACAGGTAGTCCTTGTCCTGGCAGAGGCACAGTCCGCGCGGGTCCTTGGCGGCAGGTTGGCTGGGCCGGGCCGGTGGGTGGCTGCGGACGTCGAGCCGTGTGACCTCCGTGCCAGGCAGGACGATGCCGGCTGCGTGCCGCGCCAGTCTCGCTGCTAGGAGCACGCCCGCTAGGGCGGACTGGTGGGCCAATGGAACGTGGACCTCGGCAGGTACCGCGCCGGACCGCAGGGGGAGGACCGCACCTCCACAGATGCCGCGGACGTAGAGGTCCCGGATGCTGCGCGGGTCGAACTGGGTCACCGTTGCCGGGTCCACTCCCAGTCGGGCGGCGATAGTCGCGAGAAGGTCGGGGGGCGGTGGCGTGCCTTGGTATAGGAGTGTTCGGATCTCGTGGACGAGGTCTGGAACTCCGAGCACCTCGGCCACGAGTTCATCTTCATTGCGGCTGCGGCCGGCGGGGAGGTAGAGGCAGGCGATGCAGGCTCCGCGGAGGAAGTTGTGGTCGCTTGTGCCGAGGTCGCCGGGCTGAGTCCAGGCGTTTGCGGCCCACCGGGGCAGGGATGCCTGAACCGCTCGGCGTGCGGCCGCGGAGTCGACGGCGGTGAGGGCTGCCTCCCACTCTGTGCCGGCGTCTGCGCGCGCGCCGACCCAGTCGGTGTCGTGCGGGATGGCGGTCAGCCGATTCGTGTCTTCTGCTGCCGCGGCGTTGATGTGCCGGGCGGCGAAGGTGGCTTTCGGATTTCCGATGTCGGCGGTCGTGCTGAGGACGTAGCGCTGCAGGTTGCCGGCGTCGATGGGCTCATGGTCGGCGATGTGCAGGGTGCCGGTCAGCGGGCTGCGGGCGAGCGCCCAGGTGGCTGCTTGACCGATGGCGCCGGCTCCGACGAGGACCGTCCGGGATGGCAGGCACCATTCCTCGTTGGGGAGATCGGCTTCGAGGATGGGCGCGACTCCATCCAGGCACGACAGATGCCCGTCGCCGGGAGTCGGGGCGGTGGGGTCGAGCAGGAGCCGAAAGATCTCGGATGCGGCGAGGCAGGCCGCCGCTCCAGCGCCGAACGGGATGGGGCTGTCGCCGACCGGGCAGGGACCGGTAACGCTGACCCGACCTTGCCAGGCGTCACTGCCGGCATAGACGGTCTGGGTCCATGGTGTCGCATCGATTCCCACGGCGATGCCTACGTTGGCGTGGTCGGCCAGGTCCAGCCGCGGATTGATCGCGCGAGCGAGAGCGCTCAGTTCTTCGGCGAGCTTGCTGGCTGCCGGACCGGACGGGCGCAGTGCGAGGGTGGGATAGAGGCGGGCCAGCAGGCGAACCGTGAGGTCGAGAAGAGCTCCGCCTTCGCGTGATGTCGCCGCTTGGTCGGCGAAGGACAGCCCTACGGATGTTCCCTCCAGCGATCGCTGGAACGTGGCCGGGTCGAATCCTGCAACCACCTGCGCCGCGGCGATAGCGGCCTTGTCGTAGTAGGGAGCCAGAGCCATCAGATCGCCGCTCCGTTTCGCGGTGCTTCGCCATCGAGCACGAGCAGTCTGCGGGCGGTCCAGCCCCGCTGCCGGTGCCATCCGGAGCCAGACAGGCGGTAGAGGGCGGTGCCAGAGCCTCGGATGCCGGCTGCCGCGAAATTCGGAACGACCAGACTCAGCCCGCCGCGCTGCGTCACGATCGGATAGGTGTCGTCGGTGTCGGAGTGGTAGGCCCGTGTTGGATGGCTGTGCACCTGCACGGCGAGGGTCTGCTGGTGCTCGTAGAGCCACTTGTTCAGCCCGTGCAGTGCATCGCCGTCGACGGTCACGCAGACGCCGTCCGGCAGTCGATGCGGCACCTGATCGGGCACGTAGGCAGTTGCGGCGGTGAAGACGCGCCCGACGACATGTCCGGTCCAGAGGACGAACTTTTCGGCGCCTCGACGTCCGGCCTCGCGGAGCGCAGTGTCGGTGCGGTCGATCACGGCGGTCGGGATGATGAACCGGTCGACGTCGGTCAGCAGCAACGGGCTCACAGTGGGGGCTCCCCGTAGCCGAGCGAGATCTGTGGAGTCAGCTGGACGCTCCAGCCTCCGAGTGGCTCTACGGCGTACTTGTGCACCACGTGGACCAGTCGCGCCAGTGATCCGGCGCCGGTTGTTCGGTGTAGCTCCCAGGGGTCGCCGGAATGCCCCGGGTGGTCGTGGTATTCGCGGACGCCGGGTAGGCAGAGGAACGGAATGTCATCCGGGCCGTAGTCCTGGAGCAGGGGCTGATGCTCGACGATCATGAAGGCGCCCATGGGCGGAGCATGCGGGGTGTCGGGCGGCGGGGAGCCCGGCGGCTGCCCCGGGTTGCTGGGGAAGGGTGCCTGGCCGGCAAGCTCCGAAGGGAACGGCACCGCGGCCGGCCGGGGCGGCCCTACTGCGCGCATCATCTTCGTGGGCACTTCCGACGCCTTGTAGGGCACGGAGGTGAAGGGGTCGACGAAGCGGACGGACGGGGCCTGCAGGTCGTAGTCGCTGTAGTCCACGTGCATGGCGAAGATGAACGCCGCTGGCTTGAGCTTCGGGGACGCGAAGCCGACCAGCACCGTGGGGTACTCGGCCGCCAGCAGGAAGATGCCGAGGGACCGGTGCCGGGCCGCGTCTCGGGAGAGGTTGGCGATCTCTCGGTCGTACTTCACACGTGTGACCTGCGGATGTACCGCGCCCATGGTCAAGGTCAGCCGCCGATGCCGGCGCGCAGGTTGAGGAACAGCTGGGCGTCGTCGGCGAGCTCGAGCTTCTTGATGTGGACGGACAGATCGGTCAGCGGTGTGCCGTCGGGGGCGCGCAGCTCCCAGTTCTCGATCGGCTGACCGGAGTTCTGGGTCTGCTCGAGGGCTCGGCCGGCGATCTCGAGCAGGGTCGGGTTGCCGCGGAAGGTGACGACGGTGGCTGCACCGTTCACCACGACCACGACGAGAGAGTCGCCCTTGTCGGCGGGGGGCTTGCCTCGATCGGACTGGTCGGGCTTGGTCAAGGTGACCATCTCCTTTGGGTCGGTGTTGTAGGTGCCTGCGCCGGCGTCGTCCCCGCGGCAACGCAAGCTTCTCACACGGGTTCCACTAAATCCAGTGGGACCCGATGGGATGACTAGCCGTACCGGACGAACGTCCGCGTGGCAAGCTGCACAGGTATGACGTGGCGGCCGGTGAACACTGAGCAACCCCATAGGCTCGCGCAGTCGTGGTGGCCTGTGGGTGACTCCGACGCCCCAGCCGGACCTCCTTCCGTGCATGGCGGGGCGCAGTCCCCTGGTGCCTACCAGGAGGGACTGACACTTCCGAGGTTGGTCGTCTACACGGTGGCCACCGGAGGGCTCATTGACCTGCCGAGCGTGCCCAGCTCGGTCCGGCATGTGGCGGCGACTCAACTAGGGAGTAGGCAGCCGACGGTTCTCGTACTCGAGCTCGGGTCTGCGCGGTTCGAAGTGCAGACACTGCTGGAGATGCTCACACCGCTGGCCAGGGAAATCCGGGCTGGGCGGTTCGGCGACGTGGTGCTGGTCGTTGCGACAACTCAGGAAAGCGTGGCGCGCATCGTCCGCATGGTCTCCGAAACTGAGGATCTCCCGATGTACGTGACGCCATCAGCAGCCGAGGTCAAACATGCGCATCCTGCTGGCCGGCTGACTCCGACGGAGAAGGCGAGCCTGGAGGTCCTCGACTTCCTAGGTGGCCACGTCACCGTGAACAGGTTCGCATCCGAGACGTCTCTGGAGTTGACGGCGGCGGGCAACCGCTTGAGCAACCTGGCCCGCCGCGGGTACGTCCTTCGCCTGCCTCGCTCGCGGCGAGAGGGTGACCTCTTCGTCAGCTTGGCGGCGCTTCCAGGGCGCGGCGAGGAGAACGTTCCCTCAATCGATGAGCGAGTCATCGGCGTCTACGACGCTGAGCCCACCGGCAACTACGTCAGCTACTAGTCCGCAACTACTGCTGCGACTGTCACTCTTCCCCTTGAGCGGCGCCCAGAAGACGGACACTTGTCGCACGTGGGAGCGGTCTCATCGTCGGACCCTCTGGCCGCTGCTTGCCTTGGTGTTTGCGCTTCAGAGCATTCCTGCTGTGGGCCGCTCGGTCTCGGGATGGACCGGCCGTACCCGGCCGACAATCGGTTCGTCCGGACCGACCCGGCCGAAGGCCCAATCCTGCACAAGCGGTGGTCGCCCATCCCTCCACTGGCTGGCGCCCTCGCCATAGCACCCCTTGATGACCGCCGCGGAGGTGCTCACCGCCGAGCACGCAGACCAGCACCGTCGGCTGGTACACGAGTGGAGCCGCCAAGTGTGGCGACCTCGGCTTCTCACCACGCCACCATCCGCGCCCGGGAACCCCCACGCCGTGAGCTCGCCGTCCTGACCAGAGGCCACGCCCGTACCGGTCGGAGAGCCCCTGCGGAACGCCGGCGCCCTGGGGATGAACCGACCGGATGTTGCCGTAGCAGTTTCCTCCAACTGGATCGACGTGAGCGGGCTTGGCGACCGAACAGTTCGGGCGAAGGCGGATGCCACTTCTGACCGATGAAGCTCGTCAGCTCGCCCGTCCATCTCAGTTGGGACCTTCCCGCCGCGCGTGTTGCCGGTGAGGTTGTCCCGCCACCCCGCTGACCTGGACGTTCTTGCCGGGTCGCTGATTTTGTGACCCCCATAGGTAAGACTGCACGCGTGGTGCTCCGATCGGCCTCTGCAGAACTTGACACGACGGCCCTTCGGAAGGCTCGCGGTGCCTTCTTCACCCCGGAACCGCTCGCGCGCTACATCACTGACTGGGCGGTCCGCTCCGTCGAAGACCGCGTCCTCGAGCCCTCGTGCGGTGAGGCTGCATTTCTGCTCGCCGCGGTCGATCGCCTGGCCGCCCTGGAAGCCACCAGTACCGGACAGACCTTGCTCCCTCACCTCGACGGCGTCGAACTGCACGCGGACTCAGCTCAAGCGGCGCGGGACCTGCTGACTGCGGCCGGCGTCGAGGCAACCGTCACCGTCGGGGACTTCTTCGAGGTCAAACCGGGCCGGCAGTACGACGCGGTGATCGGAAACCCGCCTTACGTCCGGTACCAGGACTTTTCCGGCGAGAGTCGGGCGCGATCCCGTGCGGCAGCGCTTCGAGGTGGCGTGTCTCTAACTGGCCTGGCGTCGTCATGGGCCGCCTTCACGGTGCATGCGGCACAGTTCTTGAAGCCGGGCGGCCGCCTCGGCTTGGTGCTGCCGGCCGAGCTCTTGACGGTTAACTACGCCGCCGGCGTGCGCTCCTTCCTGCTGCAGAACTTCGAGCAGGTTGATCTGGTCGCCTTCGACGAGCGAGTCTTCCCCGGGGTCCTGGAAGAGGTCGTCCTGCTGCTGGCCGACGGTTACGCCAGCGGGCCCACCGACCATTTCCGGCTGTACCAGGCGAAGAACGCCGACGACCTGGCGAACACCACGACCCCACGGCTGTGGCGGCCCATCCCGCCCGCCGGCAAGTGGACTGCCAGCCTGCTGACCAGCGAGACGCTCGGCGCATATTCCGGGCTGCTGGCGAGTCAATCCTTCATGCTGCTGGAGACCTGGGGCGACACCACGCTCGGCATGGTCACGGGCAACAACAAGTACTTCACCATGAGCCCGGCCCGCGCCGCCCAACTGGGCCTCTCCGAGTCAGACCTACTGCGGCTATCGCCCCCTGGCTCGCGGCACCTACGGGGCCTGAGCCTCACCACTGCCGCGCTCAGTGGGTTGGGAGACGCTGGCGCAGCAGTCTGGTTGTTCCGACCGGCTGGCGAGCCGTCTGCGGCTGCGTGGGCATACATCGAAGAAGGCAAAGCTCGGGAGGTCGATCAGGCCTACAAGTGCCGGGTGCGAAAGCCGTGGTGGCGCACGCCGCTGGTGAAGCCGGCCGATCTGCTACTGACCTACATGAACGCCGATACGCCGCGGCTGTCCGCCAACAAGGCCCGGGCGCACCATCTCAACTCGGTGCACGGCGTCTACCTGAAGCCGGAGCACCGGGCGCTCGGTAGCGATCTGCTGCCGATGGCGTCCTTGAACTCCATGACGCTGCTCGGCGCAGAGATGGTCGGCCGCGCCTACGGCGGCGGGATGCTCAAGCTGGAACCCAAGGAAGCCGATCTCTTGCCCGTGCCGTCGCCCGCCCTGACCAAAACCGCCGAGACGGCCCTACGGAGACTTCGGCCGCAGCTGGTCCGCCTCCTGGCCAGCGGTCAGGTTGTGTCGGCGGCCCGCGCGGTCGATGAGGTGCTTCTCATCGGTGAACTCGGGCTACCAGAGGCTGAGGTGAAGGCGCTGCGCCAAGGACATGAGGAGCTGACCGCCCGTCGCGTCGCGAGAGGTGGTGCTCCGCGTGTCCATCACCGGTGATGGCGGCACACCCGGCGGAAGCGTGGGCAACAGCAAGTTGCGGCGTCGCTGATGGCAGGCGAGCGCAGTCTGAAAGCCGAGGCCTGGACCCTGTTCGACCGGATCGTTGAGCGGGCGACCGGCGGGGAGCTACAGGACTACAGCAACCCATGGAACCGCGAGCCCGAAGGCGGACTCCTCCGCTACAACCCTGACTACGACGTCCTCCAGCAGCTGCTGGGCGTGCCGCTACTGCTGCAAGCGGCCTCGCAGTCCGGGGTGCCGGCGTTAGCCCTTGACGTCTGGACGGCCTACGAGCTGCGCCGCGCCGGCTTCGAGCCTGATCTGGTGTGGCCCCGTGCCAGTCCTCCGCGGATTATGCCCTCGACGCTGGTGGCGCTACGGCGGGAAGCGACTCGTGAACAGCTGCGCGTCCTCGATGCCATGCTGCAGTCGGGCAAGACGTACAGCAACGAGACCGGCGCAAACGCCAATATTCTGGGCAAGAACTACGTCAAGCAGGTCGACGTCGTCATGTCCGCTTGGAACACCGGTCCCGAGATCATGATCTCGACCAAGCGGATGGACTCGTCGTTCGGCAAGAACGCCGCTAACCGTGTCGAAGAGAGTTACGGCGACGCCAAGAACTTGCGGAGCCGGCACCCGCAAGCGGCGCTTGGTTTTCTGTACAGCCTGCGCTCGACGGCGCTGACGCCACAGTTCGCCGATATTGCCGCTTGGATCATCGACCTGCTCGGGAAGCTCGGCCGCGAGGACGACGCCTACGACGCCGTCTGCCTCGTAATCCCCGACTGGTCGGATGAGTTGCCGCTACCGCCGGGTGGCGACGAGGACGATGACGACCCTCTGGTCGCAGCCGGCGTGCAGGAAGATGCCTCGGCCGAGGAGGAGCCGCTGCCGCTTCCGCTGCCCGAGGATGAGCTGGATCGACGGCTCCGCACCCTCCCGCATGTTGAGCTCCGTCACGATGCTGTACCGACGAACCTGTCGCCCGAGGTCTTTTTCGCCACGATCGTCAACCGCGTGCTCGACAACAGCCCAGTGAACTTTCACCGCGAAGCGCGGCTACGCCGGGAGGAGGCTTCCGCGTAGCTGAAGAGTGACAAGGAGACGAGGCATGGCGCCGGGCGGCAGGGGCGGCGCGCTTGACGCCCGTTGACGACCCTCCGCCCCGATCGTGTGACGGCGCATGCGCCCCGGCTCGCCGCGGGGTTTCAGTCGGTGGCACGCTGTAGACAGATGGGTGTGGACGTCTTGTGGACAGTTGTGTGGATAAAGGAGGGGTGACCATGTCGATCGCAGAGAGCAGCGCGTCTGTCGAGGTCAGTGAGCTCACCCCCGAGGAGGCCCGCGCGGCCTTCGACCGAATCGCCCACGCCGCGATGGACGTGAGCGGCGAGGAGTTCCTCGCCGCCCTCGATGAGGGCAAGTTCGACGACGTCGATCCCGATGACCACCCCGGGCTGCTCGACGTGCTCATGGCTCTGCCCCTCGTACGCTGACGTCTCGTGCCGGGAGCTTCGCCGTATCAAGCGGTCGAGGCGTTTCTGGCCCCTCTCGAACGAGCGTTGGCCTGCCTCGGCACCGGCAAGGTCGTCGTCTCGCCTGGCGGGCGCGCGGCGACGGACAAGACGCACGTCTGGCGGCTCAATGGCGGAGACGGGCTTGTCCTACGTGGTGACGCGGCCGGCTGCCGGTTCCTGGCGTCCATGCACTACCGGATCATCCCGACCGATCCCGAGAAGTACGACGTCGAGCAGGGGCGCTGGCGGGTGACGACGTCGGCCTACCTGTATGAGTTCCGCACGCCGGACAACGCGAAGCTGTGGGCGATGCACTGGCACCCGGCCGGCAAGAGCCACGCCACCTTCCCGCATCTCCACCTGTACACCGTCCGCTCCGAAGGGCACTTCGTCACGCCGCGACAGACCCTCGAGTCGGCGGTGCAGTGGTGCATCGAGATGGGAGCAGAGCCGCAGAACCCCCAGTGGCGCACCGTGCTGACCGAGTCCGAGGGCATCCACCAGCTCTACCGATCATGGTCGGAGGACCCGCCACCGCCGACAACTGATCGGTAACGCCGGTCGCCACCGCGCGAGACACGCGCGGGCGGTCAACCGAGGATCCACCCCGCTTCCCATAACCCGCCCTCCTCCGACTGTGCGGCGCCGGGGGAAGGGTGGGCCGAAGGCCCATCCCGAAGGGACGCGCAAGCGCCCTTCCGGCGGCGGGCGCAGTCGGAGAGACTCCCGCGGGGATGGGGCGGGTGCCGCCCCCAGCGCAGCCTCCGACGCAGCGGAAGCCGCGTCCCGCAGTCCGCACACAGTCCGCAGATGGTCCGCAAAACGCCCAGAAACGGCCAACATTGCCCGACAGGGCCCAACGACAAATACGCTGGTCAGACGTCGCTTTCAGTCACAGCCCACCGCGCCAAACCACCCCTCGGTCGATTTTGCAAGGCGGGGGTTAGGGGTTCGATTCCCCTCGTCTCCACCCTCAGGTCCCCTCCGGGACCCGTCCCCAGGTGACCACCGCGCGCACCGGCTCCGGCGCCCCGGCGAGCAGCTCCGGCTCCGGACGCACCCCGAGCGCGTCGTTCACCGAGCTGAACGCCAGCCGCAGGGCCGTGTAGGCGGTGATGGCCAGGATCTGCGGCTCGTCGAAGCCGCTGTCCCGCAGCGCCTGCAGGTCCTCGGGACCCGTGCCGTTCGGGTCCGCCGCCACCAGGCGCGCCCACCGGGCCAGCGCCCGCTCCCGGTCGTCGAGCCCGGCATCGGTGCCCGAGAGCACCGCGGCCGCCAGCTCCCCGCCGGCCTCGCGGCCGAGCCGGGTCCCCCACGCCAGGCTGCAGTAGGCGTCCCCCAGCGTGGCCGCGCAGGCGGTCACCAGCACCCCGCGCTCCCGCATGCTCAGGCCGGCCGCCTCGGCGGTCCGGCGGAGCAGCGCGAACAGGTCGTCGTGCAGCGCGGCCGCGTGCGCCCACAGCCGGGAGCCGTTCATGACGAATCCCGTCTCCCGACGGTCGTCCTCGTAGAGGCGCCGGGTGTCGGGCGACTCGGGCGGCTCGCTCAGGAACATGGCCGGACGCTAGGCCCGGCCACCGGGCGGCGGTAGGCCCGCGCGCGCGATGTTCCACGTGGAGCACCGGCCGACGGGGTGCGCGCGCCGCCCTCGCGGCGGCGGTGGGAGAGTGGAGCCGTGACTGAATCGACTCCCGCCCGCCGCGCGGTCCTGCACACCAACCACGGCGACATCACCGTGGACCTGTTCCCCGACCACGCGCCGAAGACGGTCGCCAACTTCGCGGACCTGGCCGAGGGCCTCCGCGAGTGGACGCACCCCGCCACCCGCGAGAAGACCACCGACAAGCTCTACGACGGCACGGTCTTCCACCGGGTCATCTCCGGCTTCATGATCCAGGGCGGTGACCCGCTCGGTCAGGGCATCGGTGGCCCCGGCTACCAGTTCGGCGACGAGATCCACCCCGACCTGGCCTTCACCAAGCCCTACCTGCTCGCCATGGCCAACGCCGGCCCGGGCACCAACGGCTCGCAGTTCTTCATCACCGTGGCCCCCACCACCTGGCTGACCGGCAAGCACACCATCTTCGGTGAGGTCTCCGACCAGGCCGGCCGCGACGTCGTGGACCGCATCGCCGCCGTGCAGACCGGCCGGGGCGACCGTCCCGTGCAGGACGTGGTGATCGAGTCCGTCGAGGTGCAGCGCAGCTGAGCACCGGTCCCGTGGGCGGGGGTGCCGGCGAGCAGCCGGCACCCCCGCCACCCACCTGCTACCGGCACCCGGACCGGCCCACGGGGATCTCCTGCACCCGCTGCGGCCGGCCGATCTGCCCGGAGTGCATGGTCCCCGCCTCCGTGGGGTTCCAGTGCCCCGCCTGCGTCCGCGAGGGCGCCGCGTCGATCCGCGCCCCCCGGCGGACCACGGGGCTGCGCAGCGCCGCCGCCCGCTGGGGCACCGTGACGCTGTCGCTGATCGCGGCGAACGTGGCCATGTTCCTCGTGACCGCCGTCTCCGCGGGCCTGGCCGGCAACCCGCCGCTGGACAACCACCGGTCGCCGGTCTTCGCCGACCTGGCCCAGGTGCCGCTGCTGGTGGGGCTCGGGGAGCCCTGGCGGCTCATCACGGCCGCCTTCCTGCACATCGGGCTGGTCCACCTGGCCCTGAACATGCTGTCCCTGCTCGTCTTCGGCTCCGAGCTGGAGCGGCAGCTGGGCCGCTGGCGGTTCCTGGGCCTCTACGTCGTGTCGGCCCTCGGCGGCTCGACGGCGATCCAGCTCCTCGGGGAGCCGCTGCGTGCCGTGGCAGGCGCTTCCACGGCGATCTACGGCCTGCTGGGCGCGCTCGGGGTGCTCATGGTGATGCGCCGGCAGGACGTCCGCGGCCTCGCGGTGCTGCTGGCGATCAACGTGTTCATCAGCTTCCTGCCCGGGGTGTCGCTCCTGGGGCATCTCGGTGGGCTCGTCGCCGGTGCGGCCGTGACCGCCGTCCTGGTGCTCACCCGCCGCCGGCCGGCCACGCAGGCGGCCGCCCTGGCCGGGCTGGGCGTCGTCCTCGTGGTCCTGGCCCTGACGGTGCCCCCGCTCGCCCCTGTCGCCTTCTAGCGGCCGTCCGTGCGGCGCTCCAGCGCCCAGGCCACGTCCACGGGGTCGGCACCGAGGTCCCAGCGACCGAGGACGACGAGCAGCCCCTCGTCGTCGGGCCCGGTGGCGGTGTCCAGTTCCAGGGTGCGCACCGTCGTGCCCCACCGGCGGGCCGTCCGCACGCGGACCCGGACCGCCGCCCAGGGCAGCAGCCGGCGCCCCCCGAGGGTCGCCACCTCCAGGCCGTCGTCGGTGGCGGCCAGCCGTGGGCGCAGGACGGCCTCGCGGACGGCGAGGAGCACCAGGAGCAGGGCGGCGGCCCCGATCAGCACGCGACCGGGCGCCTCCTCGAGCGTCGCCGCGAGCGCACCCAGCAGCAGCCCACCGGCCGCGAGGACGACGGGCAGCACCACCGGGGGAGACCAGCGCACGACCCCCAGCCTGCCAGTGGCCTGCGGCACATACGATCGCGACGGGGTGGCCGCCCGGCCACGCCGGCTCGTCGACGAGGAGTGGGTCCATGCGTGATGCCGTCATCTGTGCCGCCGTCCGTACGCCGGTGGGCAAGCGCGGGGGAGGGCTCTCGGGCGTCCACGCCGTCGACCTGTCCGCGCACGTGCTGGGCGCGCTGGCCGAGCGCTCCGGCATCGACCCGGGCGTCGTCGAGGACGTCTTCTGGGGCTGCGTGAGCCAGGTGGGGGAGCAGACCTTCAACATCGGCCGCAACGCCGCGCTCGCCGCCGGCTGGCCGGAGTCGGTGCCCGGCACGACGATCGACCGCCAGTGCGGCTCCTCCCAGCAGGCGGTCGCGTTCGCGGCCGCGACGGTCATCAGCGGCCAGGCCGACGTCGTCGTCGCCGGCGGGGTGGAGTCGATGAGCCGGGTGCCCATGGGCGCGGCCCGCGGCGACGGCACCGCGGGCAAGCCGCTCGGTCCCCGCTTCATGGCGCGCTACGACGGGGTGAACCCCAACCAGGGCATCGGCGCGGAGATGATCGCGCAGCGCTGGGGCTTCTCCCGGACGCAGCTCGACGAGTTCAGCCTGGCCTCGCACGAGAAGGCGGCCAAGGCCCAGGCCGACGGCGCCTTCGACGAGGAGATCGCCCCGGTCACGCTGGACGACGGCACGGTGGTCAGCGCCGACGAGGGCATCCGCCCCGGGGGCACGCTGGAGAAGCTCGGCTCGCTGAAGACCCCGTTCAAGGAGGACGGCGTCATCAGCGCGGGCAACGCCAGCCAGATCTCCGACGGCTCCGCCGCCCTGCTGGTCACCACCAGCGAGAAGGCCCGCGAGCTCGGGCTGCGGCCGCTGGTGCGCATCCACACCACGGTCATGGCCGGCGACGACCCGATCATCATGCTCACCGCACCGATCCCGGCCACCCAGAAGGTGCTTGCCCGCTCCGGGCTGTCGGTGGACGACATCGGCATCTTCGAGGTCAACGAGGCCTTCGCCCCGGTGCCCATGGCCTGGCTGGCCGACATCGGCGCCGACGCCGACCGGCTCAACCCCCTCGGTGGTGCCATCGCCCTGGGCCACCCCCTGGGCGGCTCCGGGGCGCGGATCATGACGACGCTGGTGCACCAGATGCTGGCCACCGGCACCCGGTACGGCCTGCAGACGATGTGCGAGGGCGGCGGCATGGCGAACGCCACCGTGCTGGAGCTGCTCGACGCCTGACCGGGAGCCCGCTCCCGACCACGACAGCCCTCGGCCGACCCCGGCCGGGGGCTGTCGGCGTCCCTGGGGACCGCTGCCCGGTCACCGTCGCGCCCGCGTGACCGGACGGTCCGTCCACACCCTGCGGGGAACGGGTGTATCCGCAGGTCAGACGGGTATCCCCGGTCGGCGGTCACCGTCGCGGGCGCACCCACATGTCGACTCGTCCACAGCTGGGTACACAGCTGGGGACAGACTCACACTGCTGTAGTTACGCGGTTGGACGTCCTGTCACACGAGTCCCAGGCAAGGCAAAAGCGCAGGTCAGCGCCGTTCTCCCGCTCGTCACCCCTCCACACTCGGTGGACAACCCTGGGGGTGGAGCGCCATGTCGACCTGTGGACGACGGTGACCGCTGTGCACAGCGGTGTCCGGTACCGCCCCCGACCTGGGTAGACGCCCCGGAAGAGCAGGTGGCCCCCGTCCCCGGAGGGACGAGGGCCACCTGCCCGGCCCGTCCTGGGAGGACGGGTGACCTGCTCAGCGCCAGCGCATCGACATGACCAGCCCGGCGACCATCGCGCCGAAGCCGATGGCGAAGTTCCACGCCTGGAGCGACACCATGAACGGGATGCGGTCCCCGGCCACGTAGTAGACGACGATCCACAGCAGGCCGACGAGCATCAGCGCGACCATCAGCGGGGCGTACCAGCGGGGGCTGGGCTGCAGGACCTTCGCCTGCGCGCCCCGCGCGCGGAGCGCGTCCTCCGGCGGGGTGTACACCGACTTCTTGCGCACCTTGGACTTGGGCACCGCGTACTCCCTCCCGGGGGCCGGGCTCGTCCTCCCCGCCCGCTACTGGCCTCCAGCCTAAACTTCGGGGGGACGGGCACAGTGGCACATCACCCGACAGGGCCGCCCGTGCCGTCAGCTCGCCGTCAGGAGGTGGTCGTGGTGAGGTCCCTGCCCCGCCTCCGCCGTCCCTCGGCCTGGGGCGCGCTGGTGCCGGTGGTGGCGCTCGCGGCCGGGCTGCTGTTCGCCACGTCCGGGCGCACCGCGCAGGGCACCGACCTCCGGGCCGGCGAGATCACCCAGCTGTCCGAGCTCATCGAGGAGCGGGACGCCGCGGTCGCCCGCCAGGCCGCCCAGCTGGCGGACCTGCAGCGGCAGGTCCAGGAGCTCACCGACGAGGCCGCCACGCGCGACGGGGTCGTCGCCGAGGCCACCGCCCAGGGCGCGGCCGGCGCGTCCGCCGCGGGGCTGACCCCGGTGTCCGGCTCCGGCGTCGTCATCACCCTCGACGACGCCCGCCAGCGCTCCGACGGCAGCCTCCCTCCCGGCGCGCGGCCCGACGACGTGGTCATCCACCAGAGCGACGTCCAGGCGGTCGTGAACGCGGTGTGGGCCGCCGGGGCGGACGGCGTGGCGGTGATGGACCAGCGGCTGATCTCCACCAGCGCCGTGCGCTGCGTCGGCAACACGCTGCTGCTCCAGGGCCGCACGTACTCGCCGCCGTTCGTCGTCACGGCGGTCGTGGACGCCTCCGCCGTGCGCAGCGCGCTCTCCTCCTCCCCGCAGGTCGCCGTCCTCCGGCAGGCCGCGGACGCGTTCGGCCTCACGTTCGAGGTACGGGAGCGGCCCCAGGTGAGCGTCCCCGCCTACGATGGCGGCCTCACCCTGCAGTACGCGTCCGCCGGCTGAGCGCGGACGACGTCGCGGGGCCGACCGACGAGGAGGAGCCGCGATGACCACCGACGACCGACCGGTCCTCGTCGTCGACAACTTCGACAGCTTCGTCTACAACCTGGTGCAGTACCTGGGTGAGCTGGGCGTCCGCTGCATCGTGCGGCGCAACGACGCGGTGACCGTGGACGAGCTCGCCGACCTCGACGTCGCGGGGGTGCTGCTCTCGCCCGGCCCCGGCGCACCCGTCGACGCCGGCGTCACCGTCCCGATGGTGCGGGCGGCCGCCGAGCAGGGCACGCCCGTGCTCGGCGTGTGCCTGGGCCACCAGGCCATCGCCGAGGCCTTCGGGGCCGTGGTGGTGCGCGCACCCGAGCTGCTGCACGGCAAGACCAGCGAGGTCGTCCACGAGGGCCACGGCGTCCTGGCCGGCCTCCCCTCGCCCTTCACCGCCACCCGGTACCACTCGCTGGCCGTGGACCCCTCGACCGTCCCGGACGAGCTGGAGGTCACCGGGCACACGCCCTCGGGCCTGGTGATGGCCCTGCGGCACCGTGAGCTGCCGATCGAGGGCGTCCAGTTCCACCCCGAGTCGGTGCTCACCGAGGGCGGGCACCGGATGCTGGCGACGTGGCTGGCGGCCTGCGGGCTGGCGCCCGACGAGGAGCTCGTCCTCGCCGCCACCGCCGCCGCGCAGCGGCTGCACACCGCCATCGCCTGAGCCGCCCCGGAACGCAGCAGGGGCCCCTCCCGTGCCGGGAGGGGCCCTGCTGCGTCCTGCGGCCCTAGGTGTAGTGACCACGAGCGTTGTTGACGGCGTAGCGGGCTGATCCAACGAGGAGACCTCCGAGCGAAGGTGTGGGTGCTGACGCCTCACCGACCGCCCGGAGGTCTCGTTGTCCCACGCTAATGCCCGT
>NZ_SPQP01000056.1 GCF_004571075.1 Blastococcus sp. TF02A-35 | reverse complement strand
GGGACCCGCTGACGGCGGTCCCCTCCGCGCTGGACGCGGTGGCGCCGGAGCACCGGGACAGGTGGGCCGTGGTCCTGGCACCCGGCTGGACACCCGCGGACGCGACGGAGTCGAACGGCGCGGTGTGGCCGACGCTCGGCCAGGCCGTGTGGGCGCTGCGGAACGGCCGCGACTTCGCCGAGGTGCTGCGGCTGGTGGTCGACCTCGGCGGCGACACCGACACGGTGGCGTGCGTGGCCGGCGGCCTGGCCGGAGCGGTGTTCGGGATGGGCGGCATCCCGATGCGCTGGGCGTCGGCGGTGCACGGTCGGGTGCCCGGGTTCGGCGATCAGGTGTGGCGGCTGGCGGAGCTGCAGGAGATGGCGACGCTGCTCGACGGCAGGACGTGGGTGCCGAACGACCCGGGCGTCATCTCGCGGATCGGCCCGGTCGAGGTGCTGCCGAGGATCTGGGCGGCGAACCTCGACGGCGCACGGCTGAGCGACGACGACTTCGCCGTCCTCTCGCTGTGCAAGCTCGGCTCACCGTTCTCCCACCCGGTGCACCGGATCGCCCACATCGCGGACAACGAGTACAACCCCGGCCTGGACGAGGTGCTGGCCGACGTCCTCGACGACATGGAGGCGCTGCTCGCCGAGGGGCACCGGGTGCTCGTGCACTGCCACGGCGGGGCGTCGCGCACCGGGCTGGTGCTGCGCGCCTGGCTGGTGCGCACCGAGGGGATGTCGGTCCAGGAGGCCACGGATCACGTCGCCGAGCGCTGGCCGCACCAGGGCCTCTGGAACGCGAGCTTCACCGAGGCCCTCGAGCGGGTGCGCCCCCGGAGCTGAGCAGCGCTCCGGTCAGCGGATGCGGGCGTCCCGCGGGGGGACCGCCGGACGGCCCGGGCGCGCCGGCGTGAAGTCGGGGACGAAGCGCTGGGTCGGCTCCATCTCCGGGGTGGTGTCGGGAGCGGCGTGACGCCCGATGCGGGGCATGGCGAACTCGGCGGTCTCGTCGGTGAAGTGCTTGGCCACGTGTCCACGGTACGAAGCGATGCCGCTTTCCGAGGGACGCGCGCGAGGCAGCTCGGACCGGTGGTGCGAGTGGTGCGGATGGGTCGAGTTGTCGCCTGGTCGACCTGTCGACAAGCCGCCTCGGTCAGGCCGTGGGCAGCGTGACCGCCGAGGGTGTGACGCCGCCGTGGCAGATGCGGTGGGCGACCGGGACCCCGTGGGTCGCCTGGCCGACCGGCTCGCCGGTGCCGAGGTTGCGGGCGTAGCGCGGGTGGGCGCCACCGGAGACCTGCAGCCGGATGCGGTGGCCGGCGCGGAACCGGTGGGCGGTGTCGTGCAGCGTCGCCTCCACCACCCGCTCCCCCGCCGTCGGCTCCTCACCGGGAGCCGGGTCGAGTCGGACGAGCCGGTCGGTGATGTTGATGGACTTCCCGTTGGGCTCGACGTCGCAGAGCCGGACGAAGAGGTCGGCGTACGGGTTGTCGGACTCGACGACCAGCCGCACCTTCGTGCCGCCGCGGACCTCGACCGGCTGCCGCAGCGCCGGGGTGGTGAAGGTGCGGACGTCGTCGCGCGCCTCCAGCTCGCGGTTGTCGCGCTGGCCGGCGCTGCCGGCGAGCACCCGCCCGCCGACGGACGGCGTCGGGTCCATCGGGTCGTAGTGGAAGGTCGTCTCACCCGGCGCGGGGACCTCGTCGTCGAGCCGGCCGCCGGCCGCCAGGTACCAGGTGCGGTCGGTGGTGGCCGTCGGCCAGTCGGGCAGCCTCCGCCAGGTGCGGGCGCCGGTGACGAACACCCGGACGCGGCTGTCGCGCGGCGGCACCGGGTTGGCGCCCTTGACGGGGAGGTGGGCGTTCAACCAGGCGAGGCTCTCGATGGTGCTGACCGCCGGGTCGATGGTGAGGTGCGCCCACGGGCCGACGGTCAGCCCGACCTCCACCCCGCGGTCACGCAGGATGGCGTACTGCTCCAGCGTCTGCTCGACGAACCAGTCCTGCCAGCCGCCGATCAGCAGCGTGGGAACCGTGCTGGAGTGGACGGCGGGGGTCGCGCGGTACCGGTCCCAGTACGGGTCGGTGAGGTCGGGGTGGGCCAGCCACTCGTCGAACCAGGGCGCCGGGTTGCCGCCGAAGCGCTCGGCCAGGCCCTGCAGCGGCAGCTCGCCGAGGTAGGGGGCGAGCCGGCGCTCGGCGGTGAGCAGGCGCAGGATGCCGCGCCACGGGCTGACCCGCTCCTGGTGGGCGATCAGCTCGGTCCAGATGGCGAGGTTCGTGAGCTGGAAGGCGCCGTCGACCATGCCGGCCTGGGCCAGGTCGTGCGGGCCGATGTGCATGACCATCGCCTTGAGCTCGGGCAGCGGGTCGAGCGCCAGCGCCCACTGCGTGTAGGCGAGGTAGCTGGGGCCCAGGGTGGCCAGCCGGCCGTCGAACCACGGCTGCTCCCGCAGCCAGACGACGGTGTCCTGCGCGTCCTCGGCCTCGTTGACGACGGGCGTGAACTCACCGCCGGAGCCGAACGTGCCGCGCACGCTCTGCATCACGACCGCGTAGCCGCGGGCCGCGTACGGCACCGCCATGCTCAGGGCGAACCCGCCGGCCCGGCCGTACGGCGACCGCATGAGGACCGTGGGGTGCGGACCCGGGGCGTCCGGGAGGTAGACGTCGGCCTTGAGGACGGCGCCGTCCCGCATGGCGACGTCGACATCGCGCGCCACCCGCACCGCTGACGTAGCGGCGGGCAGCTTCCACCGGCGGTCGAGCGCGGCAGCGGCGATGCGGGCCGGGCGGGACAGCGACTGCGGCGACGTGCGGGCTAGCCGGGACACGAAACCTCCAGGTCAAGATTCAGACGTCGCGACCTTATTAGCGGGAGGGCGGTCCCTCTTCACGACTGGACCAAGACGTCTCTCCTTCTGACGATTGGCGATGCCACTAAGGAAAGAGCGGGACGTCATGAAGGGCCATGACCGACCGATGGCACATCGACACCTGCCGGTTCGCGCGCCTCGGAACCGACTGCAGTCACCTTGGTCGGTGGCGGGCGACGTCGTGGCGATCGAGCGGCGGCTTGCCTAACGCGACGCCGGGCCGAAGACGGCCTCAATGTGCTTTACCAACGCCAGAGCCGACTCCCGGTCTAGCTGCAGGGTCTGACTGACCTTCTTCTCTCCCTGCCTGTCGTCGGAGCCGAAAGAGCTGATCTGCAGATAGGTCGCCTCGTGATTGGTGATAGCGCGGACCTCACAGTCCACCTCGGTGGGGTGGACGCGGCCTCCCTCACCGACCCACTCCAGGGATCTGACGACGGCCATGGGCACTCCAATCCGAGACGTCCTGGGGGTCCCCCGGCAAGGCGGCTATTCGCTACATCCGCTGGCCACCGAAGACCTTATCGACGCACTGCGCGGTGGTGGTTCATTAGCCCGGGGCGAAGCACTCAGTGCGACCCGTGCCCATCCGCAACGGGTCAGGTGGCCGAGCGGCGCATCGACCACATCTGGGCGGGGCGCTCGGACTGCATGGCCACGTCCCAGGGGATCGCCCCGTTGACGACCTCCTTGCGGAAGTTGCCGATCGCCAGCCGCGCCAGTTCCGGGTCAGCAGCCACCCGCTGAGCCAGCTCAATCGCGCGGTCCTCGACCGCGGCGTCGTCCAGGGCTTCCCAGGCGAGGCCGAGCTCGACGGCCTTGTCGCCGTTGATCTCCTCACCGAACAGCGCCATCGCGGCGGCGCCCTCACGGCCAATCAGCCGCGACAGGATCACGAAGTGCCCACCGCCGGGGTGCATGCCGCGCTTGAGGAAACCGGCCAGCAGCCGCACGTCCTTTGACACGATCCGCAGGTCCGCTGCCAGCAGCATGTTCATGCCAGCGCCCACGGCGGAACCGCGCACCGCGGCCACCGTGGGCACGCGAACCTGGCCCAGCCGGTAGAAGGAGTCGTAGATCTTGCCCATGCCCTCGTAGGCGTCGGGCGCCGCCGGGTCCTTGCCGGCCGAGGTCAGCGTCGCGACGTCCCCACCCGCGCAGAACGACTTGCCGACACCGCGGATGACCAGCGCACCGACCTCCGCCTTGGCGTCCACCTCGTCGAAGGTCGCGATGAGCTCGTCGGCCATCCCCGGAGTCAGCGCGTTCCGCCGGTCCGGCGCGTTGAGCGTCACGATCGCGACGCCGCCGTCCACCTCGAGCAGCACTTCACCGGATCCGGCCACGAGCCCACCTCTCCTGCTGGGCGGACCGGCCCCGACGCCGCCCGCCACCCTCTGACAGGCATCAGACCACGGCGCCTCCGCCTCCGCTGACGCGGCTCTGAGCGCAGCCGAGACAGCGGGCATCCCTACCGTGCTCGCTTCGCCAGCGCTTGCACCCTCGCTGGGCACAGCCGGACCCAACGTCTCGAGGAGATCAGCTCTCGCAGCCGACGCCGTCGCCGTCGCTGTCCAGGTGTCGGCCGTAGCCGGCGTCCCCGAGCCGCACCGGAGCGGCTCCCGCAGCCTTGGCGGCGCTGCAGTTCTTGAAGTACGTGCTCGCCGGGGGGTTCGCCACCGGCGGCGCCACCGCCTGCGGAGCGGGCGCGGGCGCAGGCACAGGCGCAGGGGCGGGCGTCGGGGCCGGCGGCTTCGGCGCAACGGGCGCGGGGGTCTGCGGCTTGGGTGCGACGCGTGCGGTGGTCTGCGGCGTCGGCGCTACGGGTACCGGAGCCACGGTCTCGGGTGCCGGGGCCGCGGTCGTCGGACCCGCCGGGGTGGTCGATGCCGGCGCCCGAACAGCAGCGGCGGACGACTTCTCGCTCGGCGCAGCGTCAGCTGCGACATCCGTCGCCGACGCGGCCTGCGTGGGAGTGCCCCCACCCTGCGTTCCGGCAACGACGCCACCGCCGATCACGCACAGGACCAGCACACCCGCCCCGGCCACCAGGCCCAGCTGCGCCTTCGGCTCCAGACGGCCGAAGGCGGCCCGGGCCCGGGAGGCGAGGGTCGCCGGCTTCACGCGGCGAAAGGTCAGCTCCGTCCGCAGCAAGCCCGGGTCCCGACCGTGGACCTCCCAGCCGTCCTTCGCCCACTTCGCGACCACCTTGGCCTCGGTGCCGCGGATCGCCTGCGCGGAGGTGTACTCGTACTGCACGTCGTCAGCCACGGGCAGGACCGTATGCACGCGCATCTGGTCACCGGGGTTGCCGCTCGGCCTAGGTCGCGCCTGTCTCACCCCAAGTGACCCGGCAGCACCAGCAGTCGCCTGACCTACCAGCCACGTCGGTCAGAATCTGTCCAGCGGCCATACGCGATAAGATCGACGCCGTTCCTGAACGTTCCGTGTGTAACTACCTGCTGTCGGCGCTCGCCGGCGGATCAAGGCGGCACGCCTGATTCGCAGAAGTACAGAGGTCATGTTCCACACGCGCTCGACCGACAACCCGCTCCTGAAGCACGCCGGTCTCCCCTACTTCCCGCTGGCCTTCATCGCCCGGCTCCCCTTCGCGATGATGGTCGTCGGCGTCCTCACGCTCGTCGTCGCCGAGCGTGGCTCGGTCACCCTCGGCGGGCTGAACTCCGCCGCCGCCGGCCTCGGCACCGCGCTCGCCGGCCCGCTGCTCGGTGCCGCCGTCGACCGCTGGGGGCAGCGCAAGGTTCTCGTCCCGGTGGGGCTGCTCAACGCCACCTTGCTCGGCGCGTTCATCCTCGTCGTGTCCAGCTCCGCGGCCGACGCCGTCGTCCTCGCGCTCTCGGTGCTGATCGGCGCCAGCGCTCCGCAGGTCGCGCCCCTGTCGCGGACCCGCCTGGTCGCCATCATCAAGCGGCACGTCGCCGACGACCGCCGTGAGAAGACCCTCAGCGGCACCATGGCCTACGAGTCCGCCGCCGACGAGACCGTCTTCATCGTCGGCCCTTTCCTCGTCGGCCTGCTCGCCAGCGCCATCGCCCCGTGGGTCGCCATCGCCGGCGCCTCGGCACTCACGTTCGTCTTCGTCACCGCGTTCGCCCTGCACCACACCGGCCAGGTCGACCCGGGCACCGACTCCACCCCGGTGGAGCCCGCGCCCGTCCGCGAGCTGCTCCGCTTCCCGCTGATGACCGTCGTCGTCGGCACCCTCGGTGTCGGCTTCTTCTTCGGCGCCACCCTCACCAGCCTCACCGGCTTCCTCGCCGCCGACGGCGACGGCGACCGCGCGGGCCTGCTCTACGGCGTCATGGGCATCGGCTCCGCCGTCCTCGCGCTGGGCTCCGCCGCACTCCCCCAGCGGTTCACGCTGCGGGCCCGCTGGCTGGTCTTCGGCTCGCTGCTGCTGGCCGCCGCGGTCGCCTTCGCTGCAGCGCGGAGCGTGACCGGCCTCGTCGTCGCGCTGGCGATCCTCGGCCTCGGCATCGGCCCGACGCTGGTCACCCTCTACAGCCTCGCCGCGCAGTTGAGCCCCACCGGCCGCTCGGCGACCACCATGACGATGCTCGGCTCGGCCGTCGTCGTCGGCCAGTCGGTCACCTCTGCGGTGACCGGCCTCCTCGCCGACCGGCTCGGCCCGACCACCGCGCTGGCCGCCCCCGCCGTCTGCGCGGCCATCGTGGTCGCCGCCGCGGTCGCGCACACCCTGTCGGCCCGGCCCCGCGCCGGGGCACAGGACCTCGTCCCGGCCTGAGAAGGCTTTCCGCGCCGCCATTCTCGGCCGCCCATCACCCGTTCGGGGCACCTCTCGAAAGCGCGGTCCGCCGAAATTGTCGTACCCCTTCCGGACAATTCTCGGCACAAGGAAAGCGCCGAGGAGGAACGTGAAGAAACTGAGCGACCTGACGCCCGACGACGTGATGGGCCTTCCGCCGGAGGTCCTGGCCCTGCTGCTCCCCCCGCACCTCCGGGAGCGCCCGACGACGGGTCGCGGGTTGGCCTACTGGTACCTGGCGGCGGAGAAGCCGGACGGGCACCTGCCCTGCCCCGCGGGCTCGGGCTGCACGACGTGCACGGACACGTACGAGGCGATGCTCAGCCGCCGGGAGGTCCCGCTGCGGATGTACCGCCACCCCGAGGCCGAGGTCGACGCCGCCGTCCTCCTCGGCGCCTGGTACCGCGCCGGCGCAGCCACCGTGGCCTGGCCCGATGACGACTCTTCCTTCGACCCGGAGTTGGTGCCCTGATGACCACGACCACCCACCACCTGGACCTCATCCCACTCCGCCGCGCGGCTACCGGCCAGTGGGCCGAGGCCGGCTGCTGGCTGGACCAGGGAATCGAGCGCATCGTCCTGGGCTGCGCCTGCGGCTGGCACAGCCGCGACCTGACCGCGGCCGATCTGGGCGTCGCGCCGACGGCGTTCTACGGCAACGTCGAGGACGACGAGGCCTTCACCCGGCTCACCCACGAGATGGAGGCCGCGCACGCCGACGCGATCGTCCCCGCGGTCCTCGACCTCGGTCCCCCGGTGGCCGTCGAGGCGGAACTGCTCGGCGCCCGCTGACCGCTGGGCCCGCGCCGGGCGCTCCCCGCTGGGCGTCAGCGGGGGCGCGCCGGCGCGCTCAGCCCCACCGGGTGGCGCCGAACCGGTGCGTTCCGGCAGCGACGGTGACCGACCAGTTGGTCCCCTTCCACTGCGTCTCGTCGTCGGCGCCCCCGACGCCGAGGGAGGTGAGGACGACGCCGACGTGCACGTCCGCCACGAGGTCGGCCAGCCGCCGGACCACGTCCGGGTCGACGTCCACCTCGGCGCCGGCCCAGCCCGCCCCGAGCAGCGACCCGACGGCCGCGTTCGCGGGCTCGAACAGCCCCGACAGCGCGAACCCGGCCCGGACCTCGGTGGCCAGGTCCCCGTGCGAGCGCAGCCGGACCGGCTCGCCGTCGAAGTCCAGCCGGTGGAAGACCCACAGCCCGCTGCCCCCGACGAGGAGTTCGCCGACCAGGTCCAGCCGCGTGGGGGCGCCGGAGTTGCGGTGGGGCTGCCCGTAGCAGGCGACTGCGGCGAGGTCCGACATGCGTGCACCACTATCAGCGAGGGGACGACGGAGGCAGACCGCCGGGGACTACACGCCGGCGAGCTCTAGGGCCCCGCGGTCGTCGGCCGCCAGGTCCTCGACCGGAACGTCAGCAGGCACGCCCACGAGCACCTTCTTGAGGGCCGACGCCACGTGGAAGGCGAGCATCGGGGGCACCGCGTTGCCGATCTGGCGGAACTGCACCGACTGGGTCCCCTGCCACGGCATGTCGCGCGGGAAGGTCTGGATCGCGGCCGCCTCCTGCACCGTGAGCCGGCGCAGCCGCGTCGGGATCTCGGCGACCGGCTTGCCGCCGGCCATCAGGTGCCGGTGGTACTCGACGACCCAGGGCGTCGCGTCCGGGTCGTCGAGCTGGGCCTGGTCGATGATCGGCGTCCGGTTGCCGCCCATGGACGCCGGCAGCGTGGGCGCCGGGGCGTCGAGGTTCAGCGGCCGGCCCTGGCCGTTGAAGAGCATGCCGGCGAACGGCGAGCGCCGGAGGACTGGGATCCGCGCAGGCGTCACCCTCGCGGTGCAGAACGCGTCGTTGCCCGGCTCGCCGTAGTTCGGCAGGGTCTCCAGCACCGAGCGCAGCGTCGGCGGCTGGGAGCGCGTCGGCGGGTTCAGGTCCAGCGGGCTGCCGCTGCGGGTCCCGACGAGGAACATGCGCTCCCGGGCCTGGGGAACCCCGAAGTGGCTCGCGTTCAGCAGGTGCAGCTCGGTGCTGTAGCCGGCGAGGTGCGCCTCCTCGCGCAGGCGGATGAGCAGCTCGGACCAGCGCCGGTTGACGGCCAGGGCCTTCACGTTCTCCATCACGAACGCCTCGGGCTGCACCCGCTTGACGACCTCGAGGAACTCCCAGACGTGCCGGCTGCGCGGGTCGCTCGGGTCCATCCGGCCCGCCACGCTGAAGCCCTGGCACGGCGGACCACCGATGACGACGGTGGCGGCCCCCTCGCCGGGCAGCTCGTGCCGCATGGCGTCACCCGTGACGTCGCCGGCGACCGCCACGTGGCCGGCCAGCCGCTCCCCACCGGCCTGCTCGGCGAGCTTCTCGAACTGCTTGTTGTACGTCCGGACGGCGAACGGGTCGATGTCGTTCGCCCACACCGGGGTGAACCCGGCCTCGGCGAACCCCAGGTCCATGCCCCCGGCTCCGCTGTAGAGGGACACGAACGAGAGCCCGTCGCTCATCAAGTCTCCAACTCGCATAGTTCCAACTGCCTGCTGCGCCGACCGTCGCACGGGCCTCTGACAGAACCGTTGCGGCGCTGGTCGGCGGATTGGTGCGGGGAGACACCGGGGTTCCTGCGGCGCGGCCGCTGGCGGCCGGACAGGCCTCCTCAGGCTACCTGCGGACGCCGCCCGGGCCTGGCACCGTCAAGGGTCCGAACGGGCGCGTCGGCCTCAAGTCGGCCGGTTGCCTGACCGAAGGACTAGACATGCCTGCGCCGTCCCCCGAGCTCGTCCGCGCCATCCGCTCCCTGCTCCTCCCGATCGACCCCGCGCGGGAGGAGGACGCCGCCGACGCGGTCCGCCGCCACCTCGTCGGAACCGGCCTGCCCGAGGCCGACCACCCGGTGTACGTCCTCAACGAGCTGGACGACTGGCGCGACTCCCAGCGGATCTCGGCGCGCCTCAAGGGCCTGATCAGGGAGGCGCTGACCGCCGGGTACCCCGAGCGGGGCGCTGCTCTGGCCGCTCGGTACGAGAACCTCTGGACGTCGCTGCAGGAGCGGCACCTGCTCTCCCCCACCGCGGCGACCAGCCTGCTGTCCCAGGCCCGGCTGATCGCCTCGCTGGCAGAGGACGGCCGCATGTCGGCGTCCCAGATCGCCCAGGTGCTGATGAGCCGCGACCCGCGCGTCATGATGCCGTGGCCCGCCGTCGCCGCGGTCCTGGGCGCTCTCGACCTCGAGCGC
Organism: Blastococcus sp. TF02A-35; assembly: GCF_004571075.1. Taxonomy (GTDB): domain Bacteria; phylum Actinomycetota; class Actinomycetes; order Mycobacteriales; family Geodermatophilaceae; genus Blastococcus. The sequence continues at coordinate 8,480 of NZ_SPQP01000056.1, read as the reverse complement.
CAGCTCGAGCTGATCGAGGTCGGAGCGGTGCACATCGAGGACCAGACGCAGGAGGAGGCCAGGTTCGCCGACGCCGACATCCCGGCGATGCTGGACTTCCTCGAGCAGGAGGGCGCGCGGCTCGCCTACGGCAGTGGGCTCGGCACCCACTTCCGGGAGCTCGTCGAGCCGCAGAACGGCGGCTCGCGGTTCGTCCCGTACCTGATCATCCTGCACTTCCTGTGCTTCCCGGCGGCCTTCTACGACCACTCGCTGAACCACGCCTACGAGTTCGCCCCGCGAGGCCAGGCAGCCCGCTGGGTCCGGGACCGCTGGCCCAGGGTGCTGGAGCCGTCGAACGACCCCATCCTCAACAACCTCAAGTCCGTGTACGAGCTGGACGAGGCGTGGGCGACGTCGAAGGGCCCCCAGGGGCCGCAGGCGGTCATGCTGGTGGCGATCCTGCGCCGGCTCAGCGCGATGCCGTTCGCCTCGCAGCGGGAGCTGGCCGCGCTGGTGCGCCAGGCGCTCCTGCGCACGATCCGGCTGCTGACCCCGGCGAACGTGCAGCTGCCGGAGCACCCCTCCGTCGCGGAGGCACAGCAGGTCTTCCGGGCGGTCGCTGCGGGCGGCACGGCGACCCGCGGGATCATCGAGCAGCGGGTCGTGGACGCCGTCGCGGCACTGCTCCACGCAGGCACGGCACACGTCCCCCGCGGTCTCGGCGACTCCGTGAACGCCAGCAACATCAGCCGCCGCAAGCTCGGCGACGTCGACTTCCAGGACGTCGCCGGGCGCACGGCCGTGGCCTACGAGGCGCACGCCGGCACGCTCACCCAGGTCTACGTGGACCACCACCTCAACACCCTCCGCCAGGTCCTGCCGCTGCGGCTGCGCGACGAGTGGCAGCACATCGACCCGGTGCCGGAGAGCTGGAGCGTCGAGGTGGTCTTCGTGGCCGCTGCGTACGCCCCGGGGCTGACCGAGCAGGTCACGATCGCGGACGTGCCGGTGACCATCACGTACCGCACGTTCGAGGACTTCTTCGGCCAGGTGGCCGACGACCCGGGCCTGGTCGACGCGTTCGCGGAGCACGTGCACGCCCGGCTGAACCAGCCCAGCACCCCGCTGTCGGTCCGGGAGACCTACGCGGGGCTGACCGCCGCGAGCTGACGCCGGCGGCCGGTCCGGACGACAATCGGTCGCGATGGCGGAGAAGTGGGTCTCGACGACGGCCGGCCGGCACCTCTCCGGGCGGCGTCGTCGCGACACCGCACCCGAGGTCCTGCTGCGCAAGGCGCTGCACGCGGCCGGCGGACGGTTCCGGCTGCAGCGCCGGCTGGCCCACGGCTGCACCCCGGACATCGTGCTGCCCGGGCGGCGGGTCGCCGTCTTCGTGGACGGCGACTACTGGCACGGCTGCCCCGAGCACGGCCGGAAGCGCCCCTTCACCGGCCCGAACGCGGAGCTGTGGGAGGCCAAGATGCGGCGCAACCGTGAGCGGGACGTGCGCTCGACGGCCCTCGCGGAGTCCCTCGGGTGGACGGTCGTCCGGGTCTGGGAGTGCCAGGTCCTCGCGGACGCGCCGGGGATCGCCGCGAGCATCCTGTCGCGCGAGCAGCACCGCGCCAAGGGCGACGCCGCGCGCTCGTAGGAGCGGCGTGTCGACCGGCCCCACGCCGGAGCCGCGCGGCACCCCGTTGACAGCGGCCGGGAGCCGAGAACCATGGGCGTCGCGAGAGACGCCGCCAGTCCTCTCGGAAGGGAGGGCGTCATGCACGCCCGGACCACCACGATCATGGCCGACCCGAGCCGCATGGACGACGGGATCGCCGACGTCCGCGACAGCGTCCTGCCCGCCGTGCGCGACATGGACGGGTGCATCGGGCTGTCGATGCTCTGCGACCGCGCCTCCGGACGCGTCATCGTCACCACGGCGTGGGAGTCCGAGGAGGCGGTCGCCGGCACCCGCGAGCGGGTGCGCGCCCTGCGCGAGCGGGCCACCCGTCAGTTCGGCGCGAGCGACTCCGAGGTCCGGGAGTGGGAGATCGCGGCCGTGCACCGGCTGCACCCCGCCGGGGACGACGCCTGCGCCCGCGTCACCTGGTCCTGCGTCGACCCGGCCGACATGGACCGCGTCCTCGAGGCCTTCCGCACCGACCTCATCCCGCGCATGGACGACATGCCCGGCTTCTGCAGCCTCAGCCTGCTCCTCGACCGGCAGACCGGCGACAACTCCCTCACTGCCGTCTACGCCGACCGCAGGTCCATGGAGGCGACCCGCCAGCGGGCCATGTACATCCGCGACGAGTTCCGCCGCATGCTGCACATGTCGGCCACCGAGGTCGCCGAGTTCGACCTGGTCCTCCACCAGCTGCGCGTCCCCGAGCTGGTCTGACCGCCCCGGGGAGGCCGGTCAGCCGGCGGGCTGCGTGACCGCGGAGAGCTGGGCCACCAGCTCGGCCACCGGCAGCGGCCGGCTGTACAGGTAGCCCTGCGCCAGCGGGCAGCCCAGCCCGGCGAGCACCTGCGCCTGCTCCGGCGTCTCGACGCCCTCGGCGATGAGCACCAGGTCCAGCGCGTCGGCCAGCGCCATGACGCTGCGCAGCAGCCGCGCCCGCCGGGTCGACGTCGTGATCGCGGCGACGAAGGAGTTGTCCAGCTTCAGGAAGTCCGTCGGGAGCGTGTCCAGCCGCGCCAGCGCCGAGTAGCCGGTGCCGAAGTCGTCGATGGCCACCCGCAGCCCGTGCTCGCGGAGCACGTGCAGGGCCTGCACCGACCGGGCCGACTCCGCCTCGACCAGGCTCTCGGTCACCTCGACGACGGTGCGCTCCGCCGGCCAGCCGGTCGTCGCGAGCGTCGCCAGCACGCGGTCGGGGAAGCCCGGGTCGTCCAGCTCCATGCCGGACACGTTGATGCTCAGGAACAGCGGACGCCCCGTCGCCTCGGCCAGCGTCCGGGCGTCCTCGCAGGCGGCGCTCCACACGAAGGCCCCCAGCGCCCCGACCAGGCCCTCCTGCTCCGCGACCGGCACGAACTCCGCCGGTGGGACGACACCGCGCTCGGCGTGGGTCCAGCGCACCAGCGCCTCCACGCCGACGACGCCGCCGTCGGCCGGGGTCACGACCGGCTGCAGGTGCACCCCCAGCCCTCCGGATCGGCCGGCCGAGAGAGCGGCAGCGAGGTCCCGGGCCAGCGGGCTGTGCGCCCCGGCGTCGAGCTCGCTGCGCCCGCGCCCGAACGACTTGACCCGGTACAGCGCGGCGTCGGCGCGGCGCATGAGGTCCGAGGGCGCGTCGCCGAGCGCCAGCTGCGCCACGCCCACCGACGTCGCGATGTGCGGCAGCGCTGCCCGCAGGGTCTCGGCGACCGCCAGCGCCCGGCCGCCGTCGTGGCCGGGCAGCAGCAGGGAGAACTCGTCGCCGCCGTGCCGCGCCAGCAGCGCCCGGGCCGGCAGGAGGCGGCCCCACGAGGCGGCGACCTCCCGCAGCATCTCGTCGCCGGCGGCGTGGCCCCTGGCGTCGTTGACCGCCTTGAAGTGGTCGAGGTCGAACAGCGCCGCCGACAGCGGCTCGCCGGTGCGCACCGCCGCGTGCACGGCGGAGTCCAGCGCCTCGTCGAAGCCGCGCCGGTTCGCCAGCCCGGTCAGCGCGTCCTCGCCGGCGGTGGCCGCCCGCCGCGCGAGCACGCCCATCGCGCCGGCCGAGCCGAGCACGAGCACGCAGATGACCACGGCCGGCCCGGTGGAGACGTCGTCCCGCAGGTGGACGACGACGGCGACGGTGACCAGCACCTGGCCGAGGAAACCGAGGGCCCAGAGCAGCGGGAAGAACAGGAAGGCGGCCATCGACGAGAAGGCGCTGAGCGCGAGGACGGCGACGAGGCCGTCGGCGGTCGGGGCCTGGTAGGCGAAGACGCCGATCCCCACGCTGCCGACGGCGAGCAGCGCCTGGAACCAGCCCAGCCGGACGCGGCTGCCCCAGCGCATGACCGCCAGCCCGACCAGGGACGTGGTCGGGCCGAGGACGACGACCCAGGCGGGCACCTCGCCGAGCCCGCCCGGGGTGCCCAGGAGCAGCGCGACGGCGGCCAGCCCGCCCATGGCGGTGAGCAGCCCGGCGGTCCGGGCGACCAGCCGCGGGGTCGCCAGCTCGGGCGCCATCCGGCTGATCTGCATGGAGGGGTCCTCGGCCGGCACGAGGCGGAACTGAACCGTCCGAAGTGTTCGGGCGGCCCGGTTCCCTCGGAAGGGGTGGCTCAGACGCCCAGGTGGGCCAGCGCCTGGAGCAGCAGCGTCGCCTGCCCGTTCATCAGCTCGCCCAGCACCGCCGGGTCGCGCACCTCGAGCGGGGAGAACCAGGTCAGCTCCAGCGCGTCCTGCTGCGGGGCGCAGTCCCCCTCGACCGGGACGACGTAGGCCAGCGACACCGCGTGCTGCCGCGGGTCGTGGAACGGGGTCACCCCCGGCGTCGGGAAGTACTCGGCGACGGTGAACGGCTGCGGCGCGGGCGGGATTCGCGGCAGCGCGAGCGGGCCGAGGTCCTTCTCCATGTGGCGGAGCAGCGCTGCCCGCACCCGCTCGTGGTACAGCACGCGGCCGGAGACGAGGGCCCGCTTGATCTGCCCGTCCTCACCGGCCCGCAGCAGCAGACCGACCGCGGTCACGACGCCCTGGGAGTCCACCCGGACGGGCACCACGTCCACGTACAGGATGGGCAGCCGCTCGCGGGCCGCGTCCATCTCCTCGCGGGCCAGCCAGCCCCCACCGGTCGCCGTCGTCACCTCGGTCATGGGGACTGTCTATCGGTTCCCCCGGGGAGGCCGCGCGCCCGGTCCGGGTGACTCGCGTCTCGGACCGGGCGCCGGAGGGTCAGTCGCCGGCGTAGGGGACGACGCCGAAGTGCTGCTCGCCCTTGTCGTCCTCCTGCACCAGCACGGTGTAGGCGGACCCGCCGATGATCGCGGCGCAGGTGTCGCCGTCGCACTCGATCGTGGTCACCGCGGCGCCCTGGTCGGCCACCATCTTCGACACGGCGGCCTCGGTGTCGGCGTCCCGGTCCTCCAGGGCCTCCCGGTAGAAGAACAGCCCGCCGACGGCCAGCGCCGCGACGACCACCGCGATCAGCAGGGCGACCAGCGGGCCGCGGTTGGGCGCAGGGCGGGCGGGCTCCGCGGCCGGGGCGGCCGGCTCGGGGGCCGGCGTCGGCTCGACGGGGGTGGTGTTCTCGGGGCTCATCGCAGTACGTCCTTCGTGGTGCTCGGGGTCCGGGACGCCGAGGAGCGCAGCACCGAGCCGGCGGCTCCACCCCTCAGCCGTCCAGCTGGCCTCCGACGATGCCACAGCGGCGACCGCTCACGCCGCGGTGGGCGCGAACTCACAGCGGACGTACAGGCCCGCTCGTCAGACCGGCATCCGGTCGGACGGTCGACGGCGCACCGTGCGGACGGTCCGCGCCGCCGCCTCCCGCGCCAGCCCGATGATCGGGCCGGTGTCCCAGCCCGGACGCCGCTCGACCCCCGTCTCCGCCGGGGCCTCGGCGGGCGCCACGGTCTGCGCTGCGGCCGCGGCCAGGGCGGCCCGGCGGCGGGCCAGGATGGCCTCCTTCTGCCGGTCGACCCGCTCCTTCTCCGCCAGGACCAGCAGCTCCTCCTGGGCCTCGACGACGACGCGCCGCGACTCCTGCTGCAGCTCCTCGACGGCGACGTCGCTGGCGTCCCGGATCGCGGCGAGCTTGTCGTAGGCGCTCGGCGGGCCGAAGTTGAGCAGCAGCTTCATGATCACCGGCAGCAGCTCGATGCACATGAACAGCAGCGACAGCATCGTCTTCGCCGCCCACAGCGTGCCGTTCTCGTCGCTCAGCCGGTCCAGGGCCTCCAGCCGCAGCAGGATGCCGCCCGAGCCCTCGTTGGCCAAGTCGAACGACGCCTGCAGCCGGTCCTGCTCCGCCGTCAGCCGCTCGTACTCCGCCTCGTCGGCCTCGAGCGCGGCCACGGCCTGGGCGGCGCTGCGCTGCTGCGCGTCCGAGGCCTGCTCCAGCGCCGCCTCCAGCTCCGCCTTGGCGGCGGCGACCGCCGCGCTCTGGGCGTCGGCGTTGGCGCGGGCCATCTGGTAGGCCGTGCCCGTGCCGGCCTCGCCGGTGCCGCAGGTGCCGTCGAGCTCGCACTGCGCCCGGGTCTCCAGCTCCCGCGCCGTCGCCGTCGCCTGCTCGTAGGCGGCCTGCTTGGCCGCCACGGTGCCCTGGACGACGGCCAGCTGCGGGTCGGTGCGGCCACCGCTGGCCACGATCGACCGCTCGGTGGCGATCTTCTCCTCGAGCTCCGGCAGCCCGGCGAACCGGGCGTCGGAGGCCAGCGACGTGCGGTACTGGTCGGCCGCCTCGGCCTGCATGGTCACGATCTCGGTGTCGATCTCCTTGTGGAAGATCTGCAGCGTCAGCGGCGTCGCGATGACGACGCCCAGGATCAGCGCGAGCCCGACGCGGGGCACGGCCAGCGCCACGTTCCGCTTCAGCGACGCGTCGTGCGCCATGCCGACCAGGAGCATCCGGTCCAGGTTCACGATGACCGCGCCCCAGCCCAGGCCCAGCAGCAGCGCGAACGGCCACCAGACGCCGATCGCCATGTGCACGGCGAACGCGGCGGACAGGACGGCGAGCCCACCGGTGCTCAGCAGCACGCCACCGAGGGCGACGAACTTCGGGCGCGCACCGGGCGAGGCCTCCAGGAGGTCCTGCCGGGCGCCGCCCAGCACTGCCAAGGCGCTGCCGATCCGCTGATGTCGAGCCATGCCGTTCCGATCCCCCCGGCGACGGGAGTAGCGAAGGGTCCGCCGCCTCCCTTGCCTCATCGGCAGTCCCAGACCGGATCGGGGCAGCGCCGGCGTGACCGATGTCGCTCAGGCCAGCAGCGGAGCCAGCGACGCCGCGCACCCCAGCGCGGCGTCGAGGTGCTCGCGAGGGAGCTGCCCGCGGGAGCTGGTCACCACGACACCGGCCACCAGCTCACCGCCGGCCGAGCGCACCGGCGCCGCCAGGCAGGCCACGCCGTCGTGCAGCTCCCCCACCTGCCCCGCCCAGCCCGAGGCCCGCACGTCGGCGAGGCAGCGGTCCAGCAGGTCGGCCCGGGTCACCGTCGCGGCGGTCAGCCCCAGCAGCCGGGACGGCGGCAGCAGCTCCCGCCACTCCACCTGGGCGGCGAGCAGCAGCCGGCCGGCCGCCGTGGCGTGCAGGTGCCGCTCGACCATCGCGACCGAGGCCAGCGGCAGGTCCGGGTCCACGTCGGCGCAGCGCAGCGACGTCGCCGTGTAGACCACCAGGTGCACCCCGGCGCGCACCGAGGAGCGCAGCCCGGCCACCGCCGCCCGGGCCGCGGTCGGCACCCGGACCGGCGCGATCGCCGCCGCCAGGCCCGCGACCTTGCGGCCGAGGGCGAACCCGCGCAGGTCGGGCATCCGCACGAGGTACTCCTCGCCGACCAGGAGGTTGAGCAACCGGTAGGCCGTGGCCGGCGGCATGCCCAGGGCCGCTGCGACCTCCTTGGCCGTGATCCCCGCGCCGGAGACCGCGACGCACTCCAGCACCGCGAGCGCGCTCTGGACGGCCTTCGGCTGCCGACCGCTGAGCCCTAGGTCGCTCGCCATCACGCCGCCGGGGAGCCCGTCAGCACGCGGTCCGCCGTCGCCTCGTCGTAGACGCCGACCCGCGCCAGCCGCCCCGGGTGCCGCAGTCTCAGCCAGGCCACCCACCCCACCCCCGGCAGCAGCGCCAGGCCGAACACGAGCGACAGCCCGCGCCCGCCACCCCAGGAGGCGCCGACCAGGGCCATCCCGAGCACGAGCAGCCACAGGACGGCGGCCACCAGCCCGCCGGCCAGCGGCGCCGGGGTCAGCTCACCGATCCGGCGCAGGAAGAGCGGCGCCGCCACGCTGACGAGCAGGTAGGCCAGCACGTAGCCGAACGCCGACACCGTCAGCGTGCCGGTGAGCACCGTGCGCGCGCCGGCACCGGCCAGCAGGCAGCCCACGGGCACCGCGACCAGCAGCGGCAGCGCCAGCCCCATCGCCACGTGCGGGGTTCCGAAGCGGCGGTGCGTGCGGCCCAGCGACGACGGCAGCACGCCCTCCCGCCCCATTGAGAACAGCACGCGCGCCAGCGCGTTGGCCGAGCCGGTCACGCAGGCGAAGAAGGACGCCGCGATGCCGACGTCGAGCGCCTTCGACACCCCGCCGACCGTCCCGGCGAGCTCCGCGACCGGCACCGGGCTCATGAGCACCTCCAGCGGCGCCTGCCGGAGCAGCACGACCTGCGCCGCCGTGGCCCCGAGGAACAGCACCCCGGCCACGGCCGGCGTCCACAGCACCGCGCGGGGCACCGCCACCAGCGGGCGCTGCGCCTCCACGCCCAGCGTCCCGGCGCTCTCGAAGCCCATGAAACCGACGACGCCGAGGACGACGCCGACCGCGAGCCCGCCCCACCGCGCGTCGCCGTCCACCACGGGAGCCG
>NZ_SPQP01000055.1 GCF_004571075.1 Blastococcus sp. TF02A-35 | reverse complement strand
GGCCAGCGCCGGCTCGCCGTCGACCCGTGAGAAGGAGGTCGGCGGGGCGGCGGCGAGCTCGACCCGGGCCACCTCGCCCAGCGTCGTCACCGTGCCCCGGGCACCGGTGAGTGGGACGGCCCGGAGGTCCTCGACCGAGGTGAGCCGCGTCCCGGCCTGGACGGGCAGCGTCTGCTCCCCCACCGTCAGCGAGTCGGCCGGCAGCACCACGCCGTTGTCCTGCAGCACGGTGGTCACCGCCGCGGGCGACACCCCGGCGGCGGCGGGGGCGGTGGCGGCGGCGGGCCCTGGCCCACGGTGTCGCCGGAGGCGGGCGTCGTGTCGTCCACCCCGATGGCCGGGCCGGGGGCGGCGGGCGCCCGGTAGAAGCCGGTCGGCGGCGGGACCGAGCCGCTGGTGATGCCGTTCAGCGGCAGGCTGTCGACCGGGATCCCCGCCGCGTAGGCGCGGGCGAGGGCGATGACCTGGGCGACGTACTCGTCGGAGTGGTTGTACGCCAGGACGGCCTTGCGCTGGCCGACGTCGGTGCGCAGGTTGCCGCCCGCGACGCAGAGGTAGTGGGCGGCGGCCAGCGCGGCGTCGTCGATGTCGAAGGGGTCGGTGGTGCCGTTCCCGTCCGCGTCGATCGCGTAGGAGCGCCAGGTGGTCGGGATGAACTGCATCGACCCGACGGCGCGGTCGTAGGTGCGGTCGCGGTCGAAGCGGCCGTCGTCGGAGTCGGCGATGTAGGCGAACTTGCCGCCGTCGAGCGCCGGGCCGCGGATCTCCGGGGTCGACGTCCCGTCGGCGTTGAGCACCGCGCCGCCGAAGCGGCCGTGGTTGGACTCGACCCGGCCGATGCCGGCCAGCAGCGACCAGTCGATGCCGCACTGCGGCTTCGCGTCGGCCATCCGGGCGGCGGCCACGCGGTAGGCGTTCAGCGCGACGGTCGGGATGCCGTTGGCGGCCAGCCCGCTGACCGCCTCCGGGGAGGGCGGCTGCTGGTCGCCCGTCCGCGTCGGGGCCTCGCCGAGGGTGCGGGCGCCGGGAGGCGCGCCCAGGGAGAGCGCGGGGATGCCCCACACGGGGACCTCGTCGGCCTTCACCCCACCGCTGGAGCCGGCGGCCTGCTCGGCCAGGTCCGGCTCCGCCGGCTGGGCGACCCCGGCGACGACGCCGCCGAGCCCGACGAGCAGGGCCGCTGCGAGCACCCCGCGCCGTCTCGCCTGCGGCGACGCGGACCCGCGCCGACGGCGGCCTCGTGCCTGCTGAACACCTGTGTCCGTGGACCTGCGCACCCGTTGCTCCGAACGACCGCTGGTTTGACCTGGCCCCGTCCCCCGACCGGTTGCGGCTCGTTACCCGTGACGCGCGTTACTCAATCTCCGTGGCGGAACCGATCCGCCCGGCCGTCCGTGGCGCGCCCGGCAGGGATCGAACCTGCGACCAAGTGCTTAGCAGTCCGACCGATCATGCGTCGTAACGACGTCTCACGTTCTACGGCGCCGACCTGCTCCGATCTCCCCTTAGCCGTCGGAGTCGTGTCACTCTGGATCACGTAGCGCCAGACGACGTTACCGGCCTGAGGGGTAACTTCATCGGTAACCAGCGGACGTGGCGAGCGTGCGCGATAGCGCTCGTCGCCCAACTGCGGTTGAGTCGGGGTCGTGGGCGCAACTGCTGAGGCTGGCGACGACGACACGAGGGTCATCAAGTTTCTGGTCGGTAGCCGTCGGCTCGGGAAGTTCAGCTATACCTGGCGGATCGGGTCGGGCGGAACGTCGTTCTACATCAAGCCCCTTCCCGCAGCACTGCAGGAGATCAAGGTCAGCCTGCACGGACCGGATTCCGCTCGCGGGCTCACGGGCGGGTACAAGATCGAGCTCGACGAGTCGGCAGGAAGCACGCAACAGGACGCTGGCGCGCTGACGAAGTTGGTCAACTGGCCGCAACGTCGGTGGTTCGGTGGGCATGAAGTGCTTCCCGGCGTCGACCTCGTAGTCCGACTGCGCTTCCCTTGGGACCTGTTCGATGCGCAGGCGGTGTCGGCACAGCCGCCGCCTCGCGGGCCACGCGCCAGAGAGTTCGGTGGCCTCATCCCGACCCCCGCGCGTGGTCACGCGGCCGACGTCGATGTGTTCGTGTGTCGCGACGAGCCGTACTGGCCGAACGAGGAGCAGTCCCGCAGAGACAACGCCAACTTGGGGCCGATCAAGAACAAGGCGGGCCAGTACCTGACCGCTCAGGTCGTGCATCGGCACATAGAGCAGGAGCCCTCGCCGGTCGCCGGTTCAGCTCCTGTCGGCCCGCTCGGCGCGCCGCCCGTCTTCGACAGACTCCGTGGACTGGGCGCGGCCTTCGACGACACGGCCGAGTTTCTCTGGCTGGAGGAGATGTGGCTCTCTCGTTCGGAGATGCAGCGGGAGGCGCTCAGTATCTTCCGCGCACCAAGCTGAGTGGGGCGGGTGAGCAGTTGGTGCCGACGCGCCGTCTTGGTAAGGCAGATCACGGTGCTGCCTGAAACTACGTGCGTGTAATTTCGTTTGGATTAGGCTATTAGTCGCCCGCAAAGGCGCGAGGTTGCACTCATGGCGGAGGAACGTCCTGAAGGCAGCAGTACCCCCGACGACTACGAAGCCCACGCGGACAGCGGGGCGTAGCGCCCCGGGAGTCCCAATCAGCTGGAGTCTCTCGCGGAGCACGTCCGTATGCCGTAGTCGAGGACCCCTCCGTTCGTCGGAGGTTCCACCGTGCCTGAGCGTCCCCCCGGTCGACTGCTGTCGATCGTGCTCCTGTCTTCCTGACTCCTCGTGAGCTGGCGGTCCGCCACAACACGTCGGTCGGCCATCTCGCCTACCTGCGCAGCCAGGGGCGGGGCGTTCCCAACGTCCAGTTCAGCTCCCGTCGCGTCGGCTACCGCCTGACGGACGTGGAGCAGTAATTCGCCGGCTTCTCCGGGTCGTCGGCGGCCTCGTTCCACGAACACGAACTCTTGACGTTCACGGATCGGCTCGCCGGCTTCCCGCTCCCCGACGATGGTTCCCTACACATCGCCGGTGGCTACTGGTCGCAGAGTAGGCACGGCCACCTGGACGAGAAGCGCGTCTCCTTAGCGGTCCGCCCATTAGGGCGCCTCGGGCAACTGGGAGTCACTGCTCACGTGTCCACGCCAAGTGACTACAACTCGCTGGGGATCGTTCATGTTGCTCAGGTGGTCGTCCCGACGGCGTACGAGTCAGTCCTGCGCTTTGCCTCGGAGCTGCGCTTGATGCTCGAAGGGAAAGTGGACGAAGCACGTCTTTCGGCCGAGAAGTTGTTATGACTCACTGCAGGTAGGCCGAGTGTTCACCTCGAACGGTAAAGGTTCATGGCCTTTCTAACTGTGGCGGATCCTTGACTGCTATCACTAGGCGGTCACACGTCAAGCGGCGAGGGGTCGTATCCCCACCCTCGGGTAGTCTTCTGCCATGCCCCGCAGTGTTCCTGAGGAGCCCTACAAGTCCGCCTTCGACCTGCCCTCTTTCAAGAAGATGATGCAGGACTTGAAAGCCGCCCGCCTTCTTGGTCTGCTAGCTGGGCGCGAGGTTCGGGAGAAGTTCGCGGAGGTGGAGCGCGGCTACCGGTTCATCGGTGAGACCGTGGACAACTTCTACACGATCCTGGGTCCCCGAAACTGGGTCTTCCATGACCGGTTGTCGCCGGAAAAGGTGGGCCTCCTCTTGGCGGACGCAAGCCCCGAAGAAGCCGAGCGGTTGTTCATCCAACTACACAAGGACGAGGACTGGCTGCCCTTCTGGGCTAAGCGCGTAGCGCGTTCCCCTGACCTCTCGCCCTGGGGACACATGATCCAGCGGGCAGTGGACGACTACCTCGCCGGGCGGTACTACTCCACGACGATGCTCCTGCTGGCGGTCATGGACGGCTACGTCAACAACGTCGACAAGAGTCAACGACGAGGCCTGCACGCGCAGGATCCCGAGGACATGAAGTCCTGGGACAGCGTGACCGGCCACCACATGGGCTTGACGCACGTCATGCCCGTGATCTTCAAGACGATCCGTGCACCCATCACCGGGCCTGTCACTGAGGTGTACCGCAACGGCATCATGCACGGGTCGGTGGTCGACTTCGACAACGACGTGGTTGCAACGAAGGCCTGGAACTACTTCTTCGCCGTGCTCGACTGGGCGGCCGACAAGAAGAAGCAGGCTGAGCCGGAGATGACGCAGCCTACGGTCCGCCAGCTGTTCACCAAGCTCGCTGACACGGGCCAACAGAAGCGTGCTCTGGCCGACTTCAGTCCTCGGACGCTGACTCCGAAGTCTGCGTCTTGGTCCTCTGATGCCCTCGTGCTGGCCGTGACCCAGTTCTTTGAGAGCTGGCAGGTGAAAAACTATGGGCGGCTCGCCGAGAGTCTGCAGGCTGCGTCCCGGAAAAGGCTTGGGAAAACGGCACCGCGCAGGATGCGGGAGTTGTTTGGGTCGAACCCGATCAGCGGCTTCTCGATCGAAAGCGTGAGCTTTGAGGCGGCGGCCATCGGTGTCGTCTCGGCGACCGTGACTGCCGAGTCGGGCTCAGCGACCATCTCGATGCGTTGGGTCAGTGAGAGCGGCGCGGGGGACGTGCGCGTTGCGGGCACGGACGGTGCGGCTTGGCGAAGAGTTTTCGACGGCTGCCCGATCTGACTAAGAGCCGGTGGCAGGCCGCATCCAATCCTTGTTACCTCACTACTCGTTACCGGTGAAACGTTGTCTTCATGGGACGGAAGGCTCTGGGGCTAGTTGAGCGCGGCGAGATCGACGTAACCCCGCAGCGCCGAGACGAGAACGGCAAGTGGAAATGGGCGGCGTCCTCCCGGAGCGCTGAACGGTGGCCAGCTCGCTGCTACTTCCGAGGGTTGGGCTACCCCTGGGCGACGCCGCACACGCTGCGCCGGACGGTGGTGGCGTTGCTGCACGCGGCCGGAGTGCCGCTGGTGACGATCGCCGACCAGCTCGGTCATGCGGATCTGGCGATGACCGCTCGTGTCTACCTCGGCCGAGACCTCATGGGAGACCGTCAGTCGGTCGCCCAGTGGCTTCAACGGGTGACTGAACCGGTAACGCACAGCGAGACGTACCGTGCTCCGTTGCAACAGCGGGGGTCAATTAGGCGAAAGCGCGCCCGGCAGGGATCGAACCTGCGACCAAGTGCTTAGAAGGCACCTGCTCTATCCGCTGAGCTACGGGCGCTCGCGCTCGATCATCGCATCGCCCGGGGACGCGGTGAGGGCGCCCGGCCTCGCGGTCGTCCACAAGGGGCAGGGCCGTCCACAGTTCGGCGAGAGCCCTGCTCCTCGGCGACCGGGACGGCGAGGGTCGACGGCACACCGGCACCCGGCCGGGAGCGCCGTCCGGCGCCGCACATCCCGAGGAGCACCGTGAGCGCCACCGAGATCACCGTCATCGGCAACGTCGTCAACGCCCCCACCCGCAACCGCACGCAGAACGGGAGCGTCACGAACTTCCGCATGGCCGCCACCGAGCGCCGCTTCGACAGCGCCACCCAGGACTGGGTCGACGGCCACTCCTTCTTCGTCGACGTCGAGTGCTGGGGCGAGCTGGGCGGCAACGTCTCGCACAGCATCAGCAAGGGCGACCCCGTCGTCGTCGTGGGCAACATCCGCACGCACGAGTGGGAGTCCGAGCAGGGGCGCCGCAGCCGCCCGCAGGTCAAGGCCGAGGCGGTGGCCCCCAACCTGGCCCGGGGCGTGGCCGAGTTCCGGCGGACGCCGCGCACCGCTCCCGCCGTCGCGGACGGGGCCACCGACACGTCCGAGGTCCCGGCGGTGACCGGGGACGGCTTCCTCGGCGGCCGGGACTACGAGGAGGCCGAGCAGGCGTTCAACGAGGTGACCGGCGGCCTCCCGGCCGAACCCGTGCACGCGTAGTTGCCGGGAGCTGGGAGGATCGCAGCCGAGAACGCACGGGGTGGGGTCGCGATCCGGCGGCCCCGCCCCCGCTCGCGAGACGACGGAAGGCTCCGAAGCCCAGTGGCCCAGTACATCTACACGATGGTCCGTGCGCGCAAGGCGCACGGCGACAAGGTGATCCTCGACAACGTCACCCTGTCGTTCCTGCCCGGCGCGAAGATCGGTGTCGTCGGCCCGAACGGCGCCGGCAAGTCGACGGTGCTCCAGATCATGGCCGGCATGCAGCAGCCCTCCAACGGTGAGGCGAACCTGGCGCCGGAGGCGACCGTCGGCATCCTGCTGCAGGAGCCGCCGCTGAACGAGGAGCTCGACGTCCGGGGCAACGTCGAGGAGGCGGTCAAGCCGCTCCGCGACGCGCTGCGCCGCTTCGAGGAGGTCAGCGCGGCGATGGGCGAGCCCGACGCCGACTTCGACTCCCTCCTCGCCGAGCAGGGCGAGCTCATGGAGGTCATCGAGAACCAGGACGGCTGGGAGCTCGACGCCCGCATCGAGCAGGCCATGGACGCGCTGCGCTGCCCGCCCGGCGACGCCGACGTCACCGTCCTCTCCGGTGGTGAGCGCCGCCGCGTCGCGCTGTGCAAGCTGCTGCTCGAAGCGCCGGACCTGCTGCTGCTCGACGAGCCCACCAACCACCTCGACGCCGAGAGCGTCGCGTGGCTGGAGCAGCACCTGGAGAAGTACGCCGGCACCGTCGTCGCCGTCACCCACGACCGGTACTTCCTGGACAACGTGGCGCAGTGGATCCTCGAGCTCGACCGCGGCCGGGCCTACCCCTACGAGGGCAACTACTCCACCTACCTCGAGACCAAGGCCGCCCGCCTCTCGGTCGAGGGCGCCAAGGACGCCAAGCGGCAGAAGCGCCTCAAGGAGGAGCTGGAGTGGGTCCGCTCCGGCGCCAAGGCCCGCCAGGCCAAGAGCAAGGCCCGGCTGGCCCGCTACGAGGAGATGGCCGCGGAGGCCGAGAAGTTCCGCAAGCTGGACTTCGAGGAGATCCAGATCCCGCCGGGCCCGCGCCTGGGCAGCGTGGTCGTCGAGACCAGGAACCTCACCAAGTCCTTCGGTGACCGGGTGCTGATCGACGACCTGTCCTTCACCCTGCCGCGCAACGGCATCGTCGGCGTCGTCGGCCCCAACGGCGTGGGCAAGACGACGCTGTTCAAGATGCTGGTCGGCGAGGAGAAGGCCGACGCCGGCGAGATCAAGGTGGGCGAGACGGTGAAGCTCTCCTACGTGGAGCAGAGCCGCAGCGGCATCGACCCCAAGAAGACGCTGTGGGACGTCGTCTCCGACGGTCTGGACCACATCAAGGTCGGCAACGTCGAGATGCCCTCGCGGGCCTACGTGGCCGCCTTCGGCTTCAAGGGCCCGGACCAGCAGAAGCCGGCCGGCGTCCTCTCCGGCGGTGAGCGCAACCGGCTGAACCTGGCGCTGACGCTCAAGCAGGGCGGCAACCTGCTGCTCCTCGACGAGCCGACCAACGACCTGGACACCGAGACGCTGACCAGCCTCGAGAACGCGCTGCTGGAGTTCCCCGGCTGCGCCGTCGTGGTCAGCCACGACCGGTGGTTCCTCGACCGCGTGGCCACCCACATCCTCGCCTACGAGGGCGATTCGAAGTGGTTCTGGTTCGAGGGCAACTTCGCCGACTACGAGAAGAACAAGGTCGAGCGGCTCGGCGCCGATGCCGCGCGCCCGCACCGCGCGACCTACCGCAAGCTGTCCCGCGACTGACGCCTGCGGCCACCGAGACCCGTGCCGGGCCGGTCTCCCCCTCGGGGGAGACCGGCCCGACGCGCATCCGGGTGTGCTGTGCCGCCGCCGTCCTCTAGCGTCGCGGTCCTCCCGTCGCGCAGCCGCGCGGCCGCGATCCGCGGAGCGAGCATGTCCCTGATGGCCTTGGCACGGGCCGAGCGCGAGGACCTGCATGACCTGCTGGTCGGGCTCAGCCCTGAGCAGTGGAGGGCGCCGTCCCTGTGCGCGGGCTGGTCGGTCAAGGACGTCGTGGCCCACATGCTCGGCTACGAGGAGCTGGGCTGGGGGCAGCTGGCGCAGCGGTTCGCCCGCGGCCTGTTCCTGGTCGACCGGGTGAACGCGCTGCGGCTCCGGGAGTGCGCGTCCCGCACTCCCGACGAGCTGGTCGAGCTGCTGGAGACCCACCTCGTCCCGACCGGGCTGACCGCCGGGATGGGCGGTGCCATCGGCCTGACCGACGGCATGATCCACCAGCAGGACATCCGGCGTCCCCTCGGCCTGGCCAGGGACATCCCCGCCGAGCGGCTGGTCCCGGCCCTGCGCACCGCCCTCTTCGCCCCGACGTTGCTCGGCGTGCTGCGCGTGCGCGACGTCCGCCTGGTCGCCACGGACATGGACTGGTCGTTCGGCCGGGGGCCCGAGGTCCGGGGCACGGGCGAGGCCATCCTCATGACGGTCGCGGGACGGCGGGACGCCCTCGACGAGCTGTCCGGTCCGGGCCGTACGCGGGTCGCCCGCCGGGCCGGCGCCTGACCCGGAGGTCCCTCACCCGGCGAAGCCGGTGACGAACCGGCGCTGGCCAGGCGTCTCGACCGCCCGACGGCGGTAGCGCGACCGGACGAAGGCGACGGCCTCCTCCGGGGGCACCCCGTCCAGCACGGCCAGGCAGGCCAGCGCGGTCCCCGTCCGCCCGGTGCCACCGCCGCAGGCGACCTCCACGCGCTCGGCGGCGGACCGCTCCCACGCCTCCACCAGCGCCGTCCGCAGCTCCGCCGGGTCGCGCGGCAGCCGGAAGTCCGGCCACCGGACCCAGCGGCTCTCCCACGCCACCGGCGCCCCCGGGCGGCGGGCCAGGTAGACGCCGATCCGGGGGAGCGGGCCGGGACCGAGCGGGTCGCGCAGCCCGCGGCCACGCACCAGCCGACCCGACGGCAGGGCCAGCACGCCCGGTGCTGCGGTGTCCCACGGCTCGCTCACCAGCCCGAGGCTAGGTCGCGATCCCGCACCGATAGGGCAAGGTTCAGCTCGTGAGGCACACGGTGCAGGTCCCGATGCGCTGGTCGGACATGGACGCCTACCAGCACATCAACAACGTCGCCTTCCTCGGCTACTTCGAGATGGCCCGGGTCAACCTGTTCTTCGAGCAGCCGACGCACGACGAGCGCACCGGGCTGCGCCGCGGCCTCGTCGTCGCCTCGCACGAGATCGCCTACAAGCGGTCGGTGGTCTACGACCGCGAGCCGCTGGAGGTGCAGCTCTGGGTGTCCGGCGTCCGGGCGGCCGCCTTCACCTGCCACTACGAGCTGTTCGACCACGGGACGCTCGCGGTCACCGGCAGCACGCTGCTCGTGCCCTTCGACTTCGCGCTCGAGCGGCCGCGCCGGCTCACCGCCGAGGAGAAGGAGTTCCTCGCCCGCTGGGCCGACGAGCCGGCCGGCTGAGCTCAGCCGCCGACGATCCGCGGCACCGGGCGGTCGGCGCCGGTGGGGGCGCCGCGCAGGGCCGCCTCCTCGTCCGGCACCGGCCGCACGACGGCACCCTCGGTGACCAGCCCGCCGCCGTACACGGCCGCGTTGATCCCGCCGCGGTGCACCATCGCCTTGACCAGCTTGAGGCCGGTCAGCCGCTCCAGGTGCGTGCACGGCGGGCAGCGCTTCATGCCGAACAGCAGCGCGTCGCCCACCGCGAACCACCGGCCCACCAGCGAGGGCAGGTCGATGCCGGTGGTCACCAGGTTCCGCCGGGTGTCGCCGGGGGAGAGGTCCGCGCCCACCTCCGCGGCGACGGCGGCCACGCCGTCCCGGTCGATGAGGGTCAGCTGCTTCTCCAGGTCCGGGTACTGCGCCCACGTGCCGCCACCCAGCGCGTAGCGGTCGCCCTCCAGCCCGACGCCGGCGACCAGCCGGCCGCCGGGCACCCGGCGCATCGGCGCGGCCGCGGAGCCGGCCAGCCAGATCTCGCGCACGGTGCCGGTCACGAGGCCACCGCCGTCCGCCGCCGGGGACGCCGGGCCGGGGCGTCGTCGGCCCCCCGGGCGTCCAGCGCCTCGCCGACGGTCGCCGCCATCCGCAGCACCTGGATCAGCAGCGGCACCGCCATGCCCGCCCGCAGCCGCACGGCGCCCCGGGCCGCCTGCGCCTCCCGGATGCGGGCCGCCCGCTCGGCGACCAGCGGGATGAAGCGCAGCGTCATCGCCAGCACCAGCCCGATCCGCGCCGGGCGGACGCCGAGCACGCGCAGCGGCGAGGCCAGCCACTCGATCACGGCCACCAGCGCCGTCACCCGCGTCGTGGCCGTCACGACGGCGGCGGCGACCAGCAGCGCCACCAGCCGGAGGACGGCGACGCTGCCGGTGCGCAGGTCGGTGACCAGCAGGTGGAAGACGAACAGCACGGCCAGCCAGACCCACACCGGCCGCACCTGGACCGCGAGCGCGCGCCACGGCAGCCGGGCGACGCCGAGCCCCACGGCGGTCGCCAGCGCCACCGCGCCGGCCATCACCGCCGGCGACTCCACGAGGAAGAGGCCGACGCCCAGCGCCGCCAGCAGCGCGAGCTTCAGCCCGGCCCGCGCCCGGTGGACGACGCTTCCGCCCGGGACGTACAGCGACAGCATCAGCCCATCCTCGCCACGTACCAGGGCACGGTCTCGCCCGGCGCGCCGTCGGCGACCACCCGGCCGCCCTCCACGACCAGCACCCGGTCGAAGCCGCCGAGCAGCTCGAGGTGGTGGGTGACGACGACGACGTCCTGCTCGAGCTCGTCGATCACGCGGGCCACCCGGCGGGTGTTGGCCAGGTCGAGCAGCGTCGTCGGCTCGTCGAACACGATCCGCCGCGGTCGCATCGCGAGCACCCCGGCGATCGCCAGCAGCTGCTTCTGCCCGCCCGAGAGCAGGTGCGCGGGGTGGTCGCGGTGCCCGGCCAGCCCGTAGCGCTCCAGCATCTCCTCGACCCGGCGCGCCACCTCGTCGTCGGGCAGGCCCTGGTTGTGCGGCCCGAAGGCGAGGTCCTCGGCCACCGTGGGGTGCACGATCTGCGCGTCGGGGTCCTGGAAGACGAAGCCCACCCGGCGCCGCACCGCCCGCACCTGGGTGCGGGTGTCGAGGCCGTCGACGAGGACCGTCCCCGAGGTCGGCACGACCAGCCCGTTGAGCAGCCGCGCGAACGTGCTCTTGCCCGAGCCGTTGCCGCCGATCACGCCGACCCGGCGCTCGGCCAGGGTCAGCGACACGCCGTCCAGGACCACGCGCTCGCCGTAGGCGTGCCCGACGTCCCGCAGCTCGACGCCGACCTCGGTGGCGACGGCGTCGTCGGCGTCCTCCGCGGGACGCCGTCCCCAGCGCACCCGGGTCAGCCCGCGGTGGCGTGCCGCGTCGGCAGCTCGATCACCGGGTACGCGCGGCGCACGGCGACCGCCACGACCGACGCGGCGACGGCCTTCACCAGGTCGCCCGGGATGAAGGTGAACGAGCCGGTGAGGGAGGCCCAGAGGGAGACGTCGCCGTAGAGCGCCGTGAAGGGGACGCCGATCGCGTAGATGACGACGATCCCGCCGATCATGTTCGCCACGAGGGCCCAGGCCAGGTTGAACCGCTTCCAGAACAGCTGGGTGAGCAGCCCGATGACGAAGGCGGCGATCGGCCAGCTGTAGAGGTAGCCGGCGGTCGGCCCGGCGAACACGCTCAGGCCGCCGCGCCCGCCGGACAGCAGCGGGGCGCCCGCGGCCACCAGCGCCAGGAAGACCAGCAGCGCCAGCCCGCCGCGCTTGGCGCCGAGCACGGAGCCGGCGAGCATCACGCCGAGGGTCTGCGCCGTGATCGGGACCGGCAGGCCGGGTACGGGCACGGGCGGCAGCAGTCCGAGCACCGCCACGATGGCGGCGAACAGGGCGACGTAGGCGAGATCCCGGGACTTCACGCGGCGGAAGGTACCGGAGCGGTTCCGCGACCCCGCCGCGCGGTCACCCCTGGAGCCAGACCGCCGTGTCGTCCGGCACCAGCCCGCCGTCCAGCGGCGCGCTGCTGAGCAGCACCTCGCCCTCGGGCACGGGGACCGGGGCGCCGGACAGGTTCACCAGGCACGCCAGGCCACCGGGGCGGCGGAAGGCGACGCAACCGTCGGGTGCCTGTAGCCACTGCACGTCGTCCCCGCTCAGCGCGCTGGACGAGCTCCGGAGCGCGAGCGCCTTCCGGTACAGCGACAGCATCGAGTCGTCGTCCGCCTGCTGGGCCTCGGCGGTGAGCGGCCCCCAGCCCTCGGGCATGGGCAGCCACG
Organism: Blastococcus sp. TF02A-35; assembly: GCF_004571075.1. Taxonomy (GTDB): domain Bacteria; phylum Actinomycetota; class Actinomycetes; order Mycobacteriales; family Geodermatophilaceae; genus Blastococcus. The sequence continues at coordinate 7,266 of NZ_SPQP01000055.1, read as the reverse complement.
TGTCCGGGCGCGAGGAGAAGCCGTACGAGGGCTCGTCCCCCGACCACGGGACGGGGATGCGGCAGGCGTCGCGCCCGCGCTCGGCGCCCTCCGAGCGGAACCAGATGGGGTCCTGGAGCGCCTCGTCGGGCAGGTCGACGTCGGGCATGCCGAGCTCGTCGCCGTTGTAGAGGTAGGCCGCGCCGGGCAGCGCCAGCTGGAGCAGCGCCGCTGCCCGGGCCCGCCGGGTGCCCAGCTCGCCGCCGCCGTAGCGGGTCACGTGCCGCGGCCGGTCGTGGTTGGACAGCACCCAGCACGCCGGGGCCGGCGTCCCGGAGACGGCGGCCAGCGAGTGCGTGACCGCGTCGCGCAGCGACTCGGCCGACCACTCCGCCGTCAGCAGCTTGAAGTTGAAGGCCAGCTGCAGCTCGTCGGGCGCCAGGTACTGCGCCAGGCGGTCGTCGTCGGACACCCACACCTCGCCCACGGCCATCGTCCCGGGGTACCGGTCCAGCACCGCGCGGATCCGGCGGTGCACCACGTGCACGCCGTCCTGGTCGAAGCGGTGGTCACCGGGCCCGTGGTCGTCGAGCAGGCCGGTGTCCTCCATCGGCACCATGTCCGGCAGCCCCTCGGGCTTGGCCATGCCGTGGGCGACGTCGATCCGGAAGCCGTCGACCCCGCGGTCGAGCCAGAAGCGCATCGTCTCCTCGAGGTCGGCGACGACCTCCGGGTTGGCGAAGTTCAGGTCCGGCTGCTCGGGCGCGAAGATGTGCAGGTACCACTGCCCGTCGGGCACGCGGGTCCAGGCGGGGCCGCCGAACACCGACGGCCAGTTGTTCGGCGGCTCGCTGCCGTCGCGGCCGCGGCCGTCGCGGAACAGGTAGCGCGCCCGCTCCGGCGAGCCGGGGCCGGCCTCCAGCGCGGCCTGGAACCACTCGTGGTCGTGCGAGCTGTGGTTGGGGACGAGGTCGACCGTCACCCGGATGCCCAGGGCGTGCGCCTCGGCCAGCATCGCGTCGAACTCCGCGAGGTCGCCGAACACCGGCTCGACGTCGCGGGGGTCGGCCACGTCGTAGCCGTGGTCGGCCATCGGCGAGGGGTAGAACGGCGTGATCCACAGCGCGTCGACGCCGAGGTCGGCGAGGTAGGGCAGCCGCGACCGGATGCCGGCCAGGTCGCCCACGCCGTCGCCGTTCCCGTCGGCGAAGCTGCGGATGTAGATCTGGTAGAAGACCGCGTCCCGCCACCAGTCGGCGGGCAGGGCGGTGCTCGGCCTCGGGGTCACCGGGCTCCTCTGGATCGTGGGGTCAGCGGTTCTGCATGCTCCGCGCGGCCATCTCCAGGTAACCCCACAGCGTCGCGTCCTGCTCGGGCGGGAGGCCGAGCGAGTCGACGGCGGCGCGCATGTGCGACAGCCAGGCGTCCCGCTCGACGGGGCCGATGGCGAAGGGCGCGTGCCGCATCCGCAGGCGCGGGTGGCCACGCTGCTCGGAGTAGGTCGTCGGGCCGCCCCAGTACTGCTCGAGGAAGCCGCGCAGCCGGGTCTCGGCGCCCTCCCAGTCGTCCTGGGGGTACATCGGCTGCAGCACGGGGTCGGTGCGGACGCCGGCGTAGAAGCGCTGCACGAGGGCGCGGAAGGTGGGCTCGCCGCCGACCTCGTCGTAGAAGGTCCGCGCCGACGGCAGGGACCGCCTCGACTCGCTCATGCCCCGGGTGCTCCTTCGGCGTCGACCGTGGCGGGCGCCTGGTCGCGTGTCCGCCGATAGGCCATCAGCGCCGGGACGACCGCGATCATTCCGAGGCCCCCCGCGACGGCCACGACCGCCGAGGCGCCGGCGCCCTCGGCGGCGACGCCGGACAGCAGCGCGCCGATGCCCTGCACGCCGGACAGGCCGCTCGCCGCCACCCCGAACGCTCGCCCGCGGTAGGCGCTGGGCACGGCCTGCACGAAGGCGACGTTGAGCGGGATCCCCCAGGCGCTGGCCAGCCCCGAGACGAACAGCAGGCCCACCACCGTCCAGTACGTGGCCGGGCCGGGGCCGGCGAGCACGGCCACCAGGCCGGCGGCCAGCACGGGGGCCAGCGAGCCGAGGACGAGCGGGCCGACCAGCGCCTCCCGCCGGCGCGGCGGCACCAGGCGGGTGATCACCAGCCCCGCGATGGTCAGCCCCAGCGGGTTGGCGGCCAGCAGCACGCCGACCGCGGTCGGGCCCTCGCCGAGCTCGTCGACCAGGGGTGCGGCGATGCCCTCGGGGGCGTAGAGGAAGCCGGTCGCCAGCCAGGTGAGGCTGATGATGGAGAGCAGCCGGGGCATGCGGCGGATGAACCGGAGGCCGTCGACGGCGTCGCGCCACAGCGTGGTCGGCTCGTCGGTGCCCTCCCGCGCCGGTGCCGGGCGCGGCTGCAGCCCGGTCCGCAGCCAGACGGCCGACACCAGGAAGGTCGCGGCGTTGACCAGCAGCGCCGTGGCCGGGCTGAACACCAGGAGCAGCGCGCTCCCGGCGAGGAAGCCGCCGACCTGGGCGAGCTGGACGGTCGTGCTGGTGAGGGAGGTGGCGACGGCGTACCGGTCGCCGTCGAGCACGTCGGCCATGAGCGCCGACCGGGCCGACTCGAAGGGGGGCGCGCACAGGCCGACGACGAACAGCAGCAGGAGCAGCAGCCACAGCGGGAGGCCCGGCACCGCCATCAGCGCCACCACCACCGCCCGGCCGGCGTCGGTGGCGACCAGCACGCGGTGGCGCGGGAAGCGGTCGGCGAGCACCGCCAGCAGCGGCCCGCCCAGCAGCCAGGGGAGGTAGCCGATGGCGAAGGTCAGCGCCGCGAGCAGCGGGGAGTCGGTGCGGGCGTAGACCAGCACCGTGAGGGCGACCCGGGCCAGCTCGTCGCCCGCGGCCGAGAGCAGGAAGGTCCCGAAGAGGGGGCGGAACTCCCGGACGGCGAAGACCTCGCGGAAGGTCGCCTGTCGCACGTCCGCGCCGGAGGTGCCGCCCTCCGGCGCCGGGGCGGTCAGCGGGGCCCCGTCCCGGCCGAGCTGCCCAGCAGCGGCACGGGTGTGCGGATGCCCTCGGCGACGAACCGCTCCTTGAGCCGCATGCGCAGCTCGCGGCCGACCCGCCACTGGTCGGCGTTGGTGGTGCGCACGACCAGCCGCATGAAGACGCCCTCCGCGGTGATCTGCTCGACGCCCAGGGACTCCGGCTCGGCCAGGACGACCCCGGCCCACTCCTCCTCGGCGACCATCGCGTCGGCGACCTCCTGCATCACCGTGCGGCAGCGCTCGAGGTCGGTGTCGTGCGCGACCGGCATGTCGACGACCACCTGGGCGAAGCCCTGGCTCTTGTTGCCGACCCGCAGGACCTCGCCGTTGCGCACGTACCAGACGACGCCGTTGACGTCCCGGAGCCGGGTGATCCGAAGGCCCACCGCCTCGACGGTGCCGCTGGCCTCGCCCAGGTCGACGACGTCGCCGACGCCGTACTGGTCCTCCAGGATGATCCCGATCCCGGCGATGAAGTCCTTGATCAGGTTCTGCGCGCCGAAGCCGAGCGCGACGCCCACCACGCCGGCGCTGGCCACGATCGGCGCCAGGTTGATGCCCAGCTCGCCCAGGACCAGGACCACCGCGATGCCCATGATCACGAAGGAGGCGAAGCTGCGCAGCACCGAGCCGATGGCCTCGGCGCGCTGGGTGCGGCGGGCGGTCGCCTGCTCGACGACGTCCCCGGCCTGGCCGGACCGGTTCCGCAGCGGCCGCAGGATGGTGGGCACCGCGCCGCTGGCCGTGCGGTCGGTCAGCCGGCGGATGGCCCGGTGGGCCAGCCCCCGCGCCAGGGCCGCGAGCACGACGACCAGCAGGATGCGCGCCGGGGTGGCGATGAGCGTCTGCGCGTTCTCCGCCAGCCAGTCGAGGCCGAACCAGTCGTAGACCTTCTGGCAGAGCCAGTAGTCGGCGCAGTCGGCCCCGGCCTCGTCCGCGGCGAGCACGGTGGGTGATCCGGTCATTACCGCAAATCTTGGCAGGTCGGCGCCGCGCCGTCAGCGGGGTACGGCGCGTGTCCGGTCGAGAGCGTTCCGCAATCTCACGGGGTGAGACCGGTGTGCGCCGCCAGGAACGCGAGCTGGTCGGCGGCCAGCCCCACGGTCCGGCTGACCGCCCGCGCGCCGTGCCCGACGGAGGTCTCCCGCCGCAGCACGACCGGCGCCTCGGACGACGTCGCGTGCTGCAGGGCGGCGGCGAGCTTGCGGCCGTGCAGCGGGTCGACCCGGGTGTCGGACTCGAACGTCGTGAAGAGCGTCGCCGGGTAGGCCGTGCCCTCGCGGACCGCGTGGTACGGCGAGTAGCCCAGCAGCCAGCCCAGCTCGACTGGGTCGTCGGCGGTGCCGTACTCGTCGTTCCAGGTGCGGCCCAGCCCGAACAGCTCGTACCGGACCATGTCCAGCAGCGGCGCGCTGCAGACGACGGCGGCGGCGAGGTCGGGGCGCTGGGTGAGGGTGGCGCCGACGAGCAGCCCGCCGTTGGAGCCGCCCATGACCGCGAGCTGCTCGTGCGTCGTCCAGCCCTGCGCCACCAGGTGCTCCCCGGCAGCGGCGAAGTCGTCGAACACGTTCTGCTTCCGCTCGCGCATGCCGGCGCGGTGCCACTCCTCCCCGTGCTCGGAGCCGCCGCGCAGGTTCGCCACCACCCACACGCCCCCCGCCGCGACCCAGGAGAGGGCCTGCGCCGAGTAGCCGGGCGTCAGGGAGACGTTGAACCCGCCGTAGCCGTAGAGCACCGTCGGCCGGGGGCGGTCCGGCGTGCCGGTGCCGGAGAGGACGAAGAGGTGCACCGGGGTGCCGTCCTGCGACGTCGCGTGCGTCTCGACCACGGTCAGGTCCGGCACCTCGCCGGCGACCGGGGCCCGCTCCCAGGGCGCCAGCTCCTCGGGGGTCCCGGAGTCCCAGCGCAGCACCGAGGGCGGCGTGGCGTAGTCGGTGTAGCCGACCCAGGCGGTGGTGCCGCCCGAGTGCGGTGCGCTGACGCCGGCGATGCTGCCCGCCCCGGGGGGCGTGACCTCGGCCAGCCGCCCGGAGCCGTCGGCGGCCCACACCGAGAGCCGGTCGGTGGCGTCGACGGCGTGCACGGCGAGGACCTGCAGGGCGCCGTCCGGACCGTCGACGAGCGCGACGTCGGAGAGCACGGCGTCGTCCTGCTGCGGGATGACGTCGGCCCACGCCTCGGGGGCCCACGTGGCCGGGTCCGCGGGGTCGGCCACGGCGAGCCGCCAGCGCGGCGTGCCCCGGTCGCTCATCAGCCACAGCCGGCCGTCGCGGGCGACCCAGGCCGCGGTCTGGGCGTCGACCCCCAGCTGGAGGTCGCGCAGGGTGCCGTCCCCCGCCAGGTCGGCCAGCCAGACGTCGTCGCGTGGCGCGGTTCCGGCGGACGCGGAGACGACCAGCCAGCGGCCGTCGGCGCTGGTGCGCACGCCGTAGTAGTTGGTGGGGTCCAGGCCCTCGCCGTGCACCAGCACGTCCTCGGCCGGGTCGCCGCCGACCCGGTGGCGCCACACCCGGCGGTGGTACTGCTCCTCGCCGGCCGGCACCTGGTCGGGCGCCAGCCGGCGGACGTAGAACAGCTCCTCGCCGCCGGGCAGCCAGCCGACGGGGGAGTAGCGGCACCGGTCGACGGGGCCGTCGAGCAGCTCGCCGCTGGCGACGTCGAGGACGTAGAGCCTGGACTCCTCGTCGCCCCCGGTGCTCACCTGGTAGGCGAGGCGGTCGCCCTCCCAGGACGGCGCCCAGGCGTCGAGCGTCGTCGTCCCCTCGGGGTCCAGCTCCATGGGGTCGACCAGCGTGCGCACCGTGCCGTCGGCCTCGCGGACGCGGAGCACGGCGTGCTCCTGGCCGGGGTCACGACGGGTGGAGAAGGCGCGGTCGCCGCGCCACACGGGGATGCCCACCGCGCCGGCGTGCACCAGCTGCTCCAGCCGCTCGGCGAACCGGGCGCGCAGCGGGAGCGCGGCCAGCACCTCGCCGGCGAGTGCGTCCTGCGCCTGCGACCACTCCTGCGTCCGGGGGTCGGCGGGGTCCTCGAGCCAGCGGTAGGGGTCGGCGACGCGGTGGCCGTGCAGGTCGTCGACGAGGTCCAGGCGCGGGGCCTCCGGGTAGCGCATGCGGGGCACGCTAGTCGCCGCCCGCGGCACCGATCCGGGGTCGCGGGGAAATTCCACTGCGCCGACAGGTCCTCCGCGGGTCAGAATGGGCCTGCCCGCGGGTCGCGCAGCACCCGGCGGTCCGGGGCGTCCGGAGGTGATCCGTGCCGCGTTCCGCGCCCGGGTCGTCGACGGCGGGTCACCCAGGCCCGCGTCGCGACCCCGTCCCGCCGCTCGTCCCCCTGCCCGCGCCCGCCACGACCGCCGCCACGCTGCTGCTCAACGCGACCTACGAGCCGCTGTGCGTCGTCTCCAGCCGGCGGGCCATCGTGCTGGTGCTGGCCGCCAAGGCCGAGTCCGTCGACGTCGCCCCCGACGTCGTGCACGCCGAGACGGTCAGCCTGCCGGTCCCGGTCGTCGCCCGGCTGACCCGCTACGTGCGGGTGCCCTACCCGGCGTCGGTGCCGCTGTCGCGGCGGGCGGTGTTCACCCGCGACGCCCAGACCTGCGTCTACTGCGGCGGCACCGCCACGAGCATCGACCACGTCGTGCCGCGCAGCCGGGGCGGCACGCACACGTGGGACAACGTGGTGGCCGCCTGCCGCCGCTGCAACCACACCAAGGCCGACCGCTCGCTCGCCGAGCTCGGCTGGAAGCTCCCGCACCCACCGCGCACCCCGACCGGTGCGGCCTGGCGGCTGCTCGGGGCGCGGACCGTGGACCCGCGCTGGCGCGAGTGGCTGGGGGTCCCCGAGAGCGTGAGCGCGTGACGGCAGCGGACCACGCGCGCCGGCTGTGGGCGCTGGGCGAGCCCTTCCACGCGCTCACCTACTTCGCGGCCGAGTCACAGGCCGCCGCGGCCGACGCCGGGCTGACGGGCTTCTGGAACGGGTACTTCGCCTTCCGCGCCGCCCCGCTGGGCCCGGTGGGTGCCGACGTGGTGACCGCGACCTTCGTGAACTTCGAGCCGTCGTTCGTCGCCCGCCGTGTCCCCGGGGTCTGGGCGGTGGTCACCCCCGCCGAGGCCGTCGCCGCCCGCGCGGCCGGGGTGGACGCGGCCGCCCGCCGGGTTCTCGGGGACGACGGCGTCCGCGCCGCCGAGGTCGCCGAGGCCGCGGAGCTCGCGGGTGCGGCCGCGGCGGCAGCGCGCACA
>NZ_SPQP01000054.1 GCF_004571075.1 Blastococcus sp. TF02A-35 | reverse complement strand
CGCCCCCGCCGCTGCCCGGCGCCGGCCCCAGGGTCACCGTCACCCGGGTGGCCGCCGCGCGCAGCCGGGAGCTGACCGCGGCCGCGGCCCGTCGCGTCAGGTCCGCCAGCCGTGCCGACGGCGCCGGTGAGAGCGGGCTGACCCAGCTGCTCTGGGTCAACGCCCTGCACATGGCCGGCGACGCGATGATCGCCGTCTCGCTGGCCGGCACGCTGTTCTTCGCCGCGACGACCGACGCCCAGCGCGGGAACGTGGCCCTCTACCTGCTCGTGACGATGGCGCCCTTCGCCGTGGTGGCCCCGGTCATCGGCCCCGCGCTGGACCGCCTGCAGCGCGGGCGCCGGTGGGCCATCGCCGCCTGCCACGTCGGCCGGGCCGTGCTCGCGCTGGTGATGGCCGCGCACTTCGACGACCTCTGGCTCTACCCCGCCGCGCTGGGCGTGCTGGTGCTGTCCAAGGCCCACAACGTGCTGCGGGCCGCCGTGGTCCCGCGCGTCCTGCCCGGCGCCATGTCGCTGACGTCGGCCAACGCCCGGCTGTCGGTCTTCGGGCTGGCCACCGCGGGGGTCGCGGGCGCCCTGGCCGCCGGCATCGCCGCGCTCCTCGGCTTCGAGTGGGAGCTGTGGGCCACGGCCGCGGTCTTCGTCGCCGGCGGTGTCCTCGCCGTCCGGCTGCCCCCGCACGTGGACGTGCCGACCGGGGAGGAGCCGGCCGACGTCCTCAGCACCGCCGAGATCCGGGTGCCGGGCCGGCGCCGGAAGGTCAGCCCGCACGTCGTCCTCGCACTGCGGGCGAACGCGGCGCTGCGCGGGCTCGGCGGCTTCCTCACCATCTTCTCGGCGTTCCTGGTCCAGGCCACCTTCGCCGACGGCTGGGAGGCGACCCTCGCCCTCGGCGCGCTCGCCGTCGCGGCGGGCGCGGGCAGCTTCGCCGGGACGGCGGTGGGCTCGCGGCTGCACAGCGCCGCCCCCGACCGGCTCGTGCTGTACGCGGCCGGCACCGCCGCCGCCGTGACCGTGCTCGCCGCGGTCTTCTACGGGTTCGGGATGGCCGTCCTGGTCGCGGGCGTGTCGGCCGTGGCCAACGCGATCGGCAAGGTGTCGCTCGACGCGATCATCCAGCGGGAGGTGCCGGAGAGCCTGCGGGCCTCGGCCTTCGCCCGCTCGGAGACGATGCTGCAGCTCGCATGGGTGGTCGGCGGCGCGCTCGGCATCGCGCTGCCCCCGACCGGTTGGCTGGGGTTCACCGTGGCCGCGGCGCTGCTGGCCCTCGCCGTCGGGCTGGTGCTGTGGACCCTCCACCGCGGCCGCTCCCCGGCCCCGGAGCCGGGGCCCGCGGAGCCGCCGACGGCGCCGGTGGGACCGTCGTGGTCGTGAGGAGACCCGCGTCCGCCCTGCTCGTCCTCGGTCTGACCGGCGCCCTGGCCGGCTGCGCCGGGGAGCCCGAGGGCCCCGGGGAGGTGCGCGCGCAGGCCGGGGGGCAGGACGTCAACGCCCGCGCCACGCAGTTCTGCCTCGACGGCGACCCGCAGCGCTACCAGGTGACGCCGCCCATCGTCGAGGTCTCCCCGGACACCGCGATCCGGCTCACCGTGCCCGACGCCGTCGCCGAGCGCGGCTGGCAGGTGCAGGTCTTCGACGAGCAGCTCCAGGAGGTGATCGGCGAGGTCGACGTGCCGGAGGGCACGCAGAGCTTCGACGAGATCAACTCCTCCGACGTCGTCCCCCCGGCCTTCTACCTCGTGGTGGTCGAGGACAAGGGCGGCGACTGCGGCGAGTGGACCGGCGCCTGGCCGGTGGGCTTCATCCGCGCCGGCGGCGACCTGGGTACGACGCCGCCGGCGGGCTGAGCCCTCAGGCCTCCAGGTCGGCCGCCACCGCGCGCAGCACCGTGCCGACCTTGCGGGCGTGCTGGCGGTCGGGGTGCCGGCCGTGGCGCAGCCCCTCGGAGACGTCGTCGAGCAGCTTGATGAGGTCCTCGATGATCGGGACCAGCTCGTCGGGCTTCTTGCGGCTGGCCGCCGCGACCGACGCCGAGACCGACGGCAGCGGGTCGAGCAGGCGGACCTGCAGCGCCTGGTCGCCGCGGCGGCCGGCGACGATGCCGAACTCCACCCGCTGGCCGGGCTTGAGGTCGGTGCCGGCCGGGAGCGCGTCCTTGTGCACGAAGACGTCGGGACCGTCCTCACGGGAGAGGAAGCCGAAGCCCTTCTCCGCGTTGAACCACTTGACTCTGCCGGTGGGCACGGTGGATCCCTCAGTTCCTCGGTGTGACGCGGCGCGCGGCCGGGTGACGACGACAGCGGCTCGGGACCGCTCGACCACAGGTTAGCCGCCCGCGGCCCCGCCCCGGACCTGCCTTTTCGGACGGCTCCCTACCCTGGCCCCGTGCCCGACACCCCGGAGGCCCCCGAGCACCCCGACTACCGGTTCACGCTGGCCAACGAGCGCACCCTGCTGGCCTGGCTGCGCACCGGGCTCGCGCTGGTCGCCGGGGGTGTCGCCGTCGCCACCTACGCCCCCGACCTCGGCGTGCGCTGGGGCAGCGCGGCGGTGGCGCTGGCGCTGGTCCTGATCGGCCTGCTGACCGCCCTGGCGGGGTACCGCCGGTGGCGGGCCAACGAGGCGGCGATCGAGGCGGGCCGCCCGCTGCCATCCAGCTCGGTGGTGCCCGCGGTCGCCGCGGCGGTGGCCGCGGTCGTGGTCGTCGTCGGCGTGCTGGTGGGGGTGGAGGTCCTGCGGTGACCGCGGTGGAGACGCAGCCCGAGCGCACGGCGCTGTCCTGGCAGCGCACCGGCCTCGGCGTGCTGGCCGTCGCCGGCCTCCTCGGCCACCGCGCCCTGGAGCGGGGCAGCGCCGTGCTGCTCGTCGCCGCCGGGACCGTCGCCCTGCTCGGGCTGGCCGTGCTGGGGGGGCTCGCGCCGCTGCGCTACCGCCAGGTGCGCGGGCGGGTGGAGCGCGGCCGCGCGGTGTGCGACCCGTGGGTGGCGCGCGCCGTGACCGGCACGGTCCTGCTCACGGCGGGCGCCGCGGCCGTCGCCGTCGTCATCGGCTGACCTGGTCGGCGGCGACGATGTCCAGCCGCGCGAGCAGCTGGAGGAAGACGACGGCGAAGTCGTTGGCCGCCACGTCGCGCGCAACCTGCGCCCAGTCGACCTGCTCCCGCAGCGCCCGGGCGACCGGGAGCATCCGAGAGAAGTCGCAGTAGTGCTCGTCGAGCGCCATCAGCTTGGTGACCAGGATGTCGGTCGGGTCCAGCACCGGCATCTGCACCGAGAGGACCGGCAGCACCTCCGCCCGCTCGACCAGGTCGATCTCGGTGGGCCGGCCGCAGGTGCGCCACAGCACGTCGACGAACACGTCGTCCCGGACCACCTTGAGCAGCCAGTCCTCGGCCGGGTCGACCACCTCCAGGCCTGCGTCGGCCAGCGCCTTGGCGGCCCGCTCGGCCTCGGCCGCGGGCACCAGGAAGTCGGCGTCGTGGTCGGGCTCGGGGGCGCCGCGCACCCACGCGGCGTACCCGCCGCACAGGGCGAAGGGCACCTCCCCCTGCTTGAGCGCCACGGCGGTCCGTTTCAGCAGGTCGCGCACCAGGTCGCGGGGAGAGGTCGAGGGCTGCACGGAGGCCTCGCTACCCGGTCGCACCGCCCGCACGCGCGGTACGGGGTAGATCCACCGGCAGGTGGGGCACAGGGCCTGTCGTGCGCATCGCGACCTTCAACATCCTGCACGGGCGTTCGCTGAGCGACGGCCGGGTCGACGTCGACCGGCTGGCCGCGGCGGTGAAGAGCCTGGACGCCGACGTCCTGGGCCTGCAGGAGGTCGACCGCGACCAGCCGCGCTCGCTGGGCGCCGACCTGACCGCGGTCGCCGCCGAGGCGATGGGCGCCGTCGACCACCAGTTCGTCTCCGCGCTGTCGGGCACGCCGGGCGGCACCTGGATGGCCGCCACCGGCGACGAGCAGCCGGGCTCGGCCAGCTACGGCATCGCGCTGCTGTCGCGCTACCCCGTCGTCTCCTGGCGGGTGGTGCGGCTGGCGCCGCTCAAGGCCAGCGTGCCGCTGTGGTCGGAGCAGACGCGGCGCCCGTTCCTGGCCCGCGACGAGCCGCGGGTCGCCGTCGCCGCGGTCGTCGACGGGCCGTTCGGGCAGTTCACCGTCTGCAACACGCACCTGTCGTTCATCCCGCGCTGGAACGGCCGGCAGCTGCGGACGCTGGTCCGCTCGCTGGAGGGCACGCGCGAGCCGCTGGTGCTGATGGGCGACCTCAACATGCAGCGCCGCCCGGCGGCCCGGCACAGCGGGCTGGAGCCGATCGCGGCGGCGGCCACGTTCCCCGCGCCGCGGCCGATGCGGCAGCTCGACCACGTGCTGGTGCGCGGTGGGATCCGGGCGGCGGGCCCTGCGGAGGCGGTGCAGCTGCCGCTGTCGGACCACCGCGCGCTGGTCGTCCCGGTCGAGGCCGCCTGACCTGCCGCGACGGGTCGCGCGGTGGCGCCGGTCACGCCATCATTCCCGCATGGCCAGCAGCGGAGTCGCCCGCATCCTGTCGCTCGTCGCCAGCATCGTCCGGGTGGCGTGCGCCGTCATCGCCGCGGTGATCGTGATCCACGCGCTGTTCGTGCTCTTCGAGGCGAACCCGGCCAACGGGCTGGTCACCTTCGCGGCCGACTGGCGCAACTCCTTCGGCTGGTTCACCCGCGACCTGTTCACGCCGTCGGACCCCAAGATCGCCGAGACGATCAACGCCGGGCTGGCCGCGGTGATCTGGGTGGTCGTCGGCAGCCTCGTGTCGAAGCTGATCGTCCGGCTGACGCCGGCGCCCTCGGCGAAGAAGGCCGACGCCTGAGGGGCCGCCGACGGCCCCGCGCGGGGACCGTCGGCGACCGCCGCGCTCAGTGCTTGCGGTTCTCCGCGAGCTGGATGCCGGCCCGGTTGGGCTTGTCCGTGGGGTGCGCGTAGCGGATGCGGTCGGCCGGCAGCGGGAAGCTGTGGTCCTGGCCGAACGGCGACAGCGGGCCGGCCACCGAGGCCGAGAGCTCGGTCAGCGGCGGGCCGCCGTCCTCGGACTGGCCCCAGGTGGGCTCCACCAGGTGCGCGTGCTTCTCGTTGCGCTTGGCCATGACGCCTCCGTGTGCGGTTCGGGTGCACCACGCGGTGCACTGTCGCCGTCCATCTTCGCCTGTCCTCCCCCGCGGGCGCACGGCACCGCCCCCTGCGGAGGGGGTGGTGTCGCCGGTCAGCGGCTCCGGGCGCCGTAGACCGTGGTCGGGTCCTCGGTCGTCAGCACCCACTGGTCGCCGCCCACGGGCGCGGCCAGGACCGTGGCGCCGTCCAGCGCCTGGACCGCCCGGGTCCGCCACACCGCGGTGCTGAGCAGCCGCAGCCGCACCGCGTCCTCGTCGCCGTAGGGCTCGAAGGCCAGGACCGCGGGACCCGCCACCCGGAGCGTGCCGACCCGCCAGGACGTCGTCGCCAGCGCCCGGCGCCAGCGGCGGGTCCGCAGCAGCGCCCCCGCCCCGACGCCGACGGCGACCAGCCCGCCGAGGACGAGGTCCACCACGACCAGCCCGGCGCCGGGCAGCCGCCCACCGTCCTCCACCACCGCCACGGCGGCGACCGAGAGCAGCACCCCCAGCACGACGGCGATCGCTCCCCCGCCCAGCCAGCGCAGCGCGCCCACCTGGTGGGCGGCGAGGGCGGTGCGGGTGGTGGGGTCCTCACTCGCGGGGTGCATCCCCCCATGCTGGCAGGAGCGTCGGCGCGCCCGGCGACGTAGCGTGGACCGGATGTCCACGGAAGCCCCTGCGACGCTCGCCGCCTGGCTGCGCACCCGCAGCGACGAGCAGCTGAGCGCGTTGCTGGCCGCCCGCCCCGACGTCGCCCGCCCCGCCCCCTCCGATGTCGTCGCCCTGGCCAGCCGCCTGGCGGTGCCGGTCTCGGTGGACCGCGCGCTGGACGAGCTCGACGCCGCGACCCTCCAGGTGCTCGACGTCGTGCTGCTCGCCCCGACCGACGGCATGCCGCCCGACGAGCTGGTCGCGGCGCTGCCGGGGGTCCCCGACGCCGTGCTCGGCGCCGCCGTCGACACCCTCACCACCCGCGCGCTGCTGTGGGGGGACGACGTCCTGCACGCCCCGGACCCGGTGCGCCGCGCCGTCCGCCACCCGGCCGGGCTGGGCCGCCGCGCCGTCGACCTGCGGCTGCAGCTGCCCGCCGACCTGCCCGCGGCGCTGGCGGAGCTGGCGCCCGAGGAGCGGGGGGTGCTGGAGCGGCTGGCCGGCGACCGCCCGGTCGGCCACCTGCCCGACGTCCCCGGCAACGGCGCCGGCTCCCCCGCCCGCCGGCTGCTGCAGCGCGGGCTGCTGGCGCGCATCGACGCGCTGAACGTGGAGCTGCCCCGGGAGATCGGGCTCCTGCTGCGCGGCGACCTGCCGTACGGGCCTCCGCGCCACCGCCCGGAGCCGGCCCTGACCAGCAAGGAGCCGCAGGTCCTCGACCGCCAGGCCGCGGGTGCCGCGCTGGAGTCCGTCGGCCGGGTCGGCGAGCTGCTGGCCCTGCTGGAGGAGGAGCCGGCCGGGCTGCTGCGCAGCGGTGGCGTGGGCGTGCGCGACCAGAAGCGGCTGGCGAAGACGCTCAAGGTGCCCGAGGCCGAGGCGGCCTGGCTGCTGGAGCTGGCCTTCGCCGCAGGGCTGCTCGACGTCGGCGGGCCGCACCGCGACGAGTGGCTGCCGACCCGCGCCTACGACGTGTGGCGCGAGCAGGACCTCGCCGACCGCTGGGCGGTGCTGGCGGCCGGGTGGCTGGAGGGCGTGCGGCTGCCCTCGCTGGTCGGCGTGCGCGACGTGGCCGGGAAGTCGGCGAACCCGCTCTCCCCCGACCTGGTGCGGCACACCGCGCCGGCGATCCGCCGGTCGGCGCTGGCCGTGCTGCTCGAGCTGCCCCCCGGCTCCGGCCTCGCGGCCGACGACCTCACCGCGCTGCTGCGCTGGCGCACCCCGCGGCGGGCCGACCGGCTGGCGCCGGTCCCCGACATGCTGGCCGAGGCCGCGCGGCTCGGCGTCGTCGTGGCCGGTGCGCTCTCCACCGGTGGGCGCGGGCTGCTCTCGGCCGGTGAGGACGGCGCCACCGACGGCATGCGCGGGCTGCTGCCCGCCCCGGTCGACCACGTGCTGGCGCAGCCGGACCTGTCGCTGGTCGCGCCCGGCCCGCTGGTCGCCGAGCTGGCCGACACCCTCTCCGTCGTCGCCGACGTCGAGTCCTCCGGCGGCGCCACGGTGTTCCGGGTGTCGGAGGCCAGCGTCCGCCGGGCGCTGGACGTGGGCTGGTCGGCGTCGGACCTGCACGACTTCTTCGCCAAGGCCTCGCGCACCCCGGTGCCGCAGGCCCTGGACTACCTGGTCGACGACGTCGCCCGGCAGCACGGGCGGCTGCGGGTGGGGTCGATCGAGTCCTACGTGCGCTCCGACGACCACGGGCTGCTCTCCCAGGTGCTCGGCGACCGGCGGACGGCGCCGGCGGAGCTGCGCCGGCTCGCCCCCGGCGTGCTGGTCAGCGGGCTGGGGGCCGATGAGGTGCTGACCGTGCTGCGCGAGGCCGGCTACGCGCCGGCCGGGGAGAACCCGGGCGGCGCCGTCCTCACCCGCCCGCCGTCCAAGCCGCGGGCCGCCGGCCGGCGCACCGGGGCCGACCCCTCCCCCGCCGCCCGCCCGCTCACCGCCGACGAGCGGGCGGCGGTCGTGCGCGAGGTGCGCGCCGGCGACGCAGCGCTGGCCGCCCGCCGGGGCGAGGCCGTGCGGCAGGTCCCGGGCGTCACCACGGCGTCGACGCTGGAGCTGCTGTCGCGCGCGGTGCGCGAGGGCGTGCCGGTGTGGCTGGGCTACGTCGACGCGCAGGGCAGCGGCAGCCAGCGGGTGGTGCAGCCGGTGTCGCTCGTGGGCGGGTTCCTGCAGGGCTACGACGAGCGGCGCGGTGAGAACCGCACCTTCGCCGTCCACCGGATCACCTCGGTGGCCCTGGTCGAGCCCGACGACGCGACGTGACCGAGACCTTCAGCGCGCCGACGAGGTGCGGGAGGTCGGCGCGGGCGCCCGCGTCGCGTTCGGCTCCTACCGCCTGCCGGTGCGGAAGCCGGTGCGGGCCGCCGAGGGGCTGCGGGCCGGTGACCGGGTGCGGGTGGAGCTCACGGTGAGCCGGGACGAGGCGCCGCGTACCGGCGGGTCACCATCCAGACGGTCCGCGCGATGACGACCAGCAGGTAGGCCCCGACCGCCGCGGGGCCCCAGGGCCCCAGCTGCGGCTCGTCCATCCCCGCCGCGCGCACGACCAGCACCAGGACCACGGCCAGCAGCAGGAGCGTCGAGGCCCCGAACCACCACATGTCCTCGGCGATGAGCCGGCGCAGGCGGCCGAGGTGCTCCGGCTGCTTCCAGTAGGCGGGGTTCGGCACGTTGATGTGCTCGGCGGGGACCCGCCCGAGGAACCGCACCAGGCCGGCGAACAGGGCCGCGGTGCCCAGCCCGAGGGCGGCGAAGGTGACCAGGGCCGCCGTCCGGCTGCTCCACGCGTCGGCCCCGCCGCTGCCGCCGAAGTGGATCGGCACGCGGGCCGGCAACCGGACCAGCGCCCACGCCCAGGCCGCGGCGAAGAGCACCCCCGCACCGGCGAACCACCTCTGCGCACTGCCCACGCCCGCAACCTATCGGGGCCCTCCGGCATGCTGGCCGCGTGTCGTCGAGCATCCAGGAACGGCTGATCCCGCATCTGACCTGCTTCGGCTGCGGCCCGGCCAACGAGCGGGGCCTGCGGCTGCGCAGCTACCCCGGGGACGACGGCGTGACGGCGGAGTTCCTGCCGTGGCCGGAGCACGACAACGGCCTGGGCTACCTCAACGGCGGCATCATCTCGACGCTGCTGGACTGCCACAGCGCCGCCGCCGTGATGCACGAGGCGGAGCAGCGGGGGCTGGTCGCGCCCGGTGGCGGTCTGGCGTACGTGACCGCCGGGCTCGACGTCCGCTTCCTGCGGCCGGCACCGCTGACCGAGCCGGTCACCCTCGTCGCGAGGGTCGCCGAGGCGACGGACGACCAGATGACCGCCGAGGTCGAGCTGCGCTGGGACGGCAAGCCGCGCGCCGCGGCGACGGCGCTCTGGAAGCGCTGGCGCCCGCGCACGTAGCCGTCGCGGGGAAGGCGTCGTCGCTCCCCGGCGTTACCGTGGTCAGTCCGGTGCGCTCCTGCCGCGCCGTCATCCCCGAACGAAGGATCCCCTCCGCGTGAACGACGGTCCGCTCATCGTCCAGTCGGACAAGACCCTGCTGCTCGAGGTCGACCACCCGCTGGCCCGCGAGTGCCGGGCGGCGATCGCGCCGTTCGCCGAGCTGGAGCGGTCGCCGGAGCACGTGCACACCTACCGGGTGACGCCGCTCGCGCTGTGGAACGCCCGCGCCGCCGGGCACGACGCCGAGCAGGTCGTCGACGCGCTGGTGCGCTACTCCCGCTACCCCGTGCCGCACGCCCTGCTGGTCGACGTCGCCGACACGATGGACCGCTTCGGCCGGCTGACCCTGGCCAACAACCCGGTCCACGGGCTGGTGCTCACCAGCACCGACCGCGCGGTGCTGGAGGAGGTCGTGCGGTCGAAGAAGGTCGCGCCGATGCTCGGCGCCCGCATCGACGCCGACAGCGTGGTCGTCCACCCCTCGGAGCGTGGCCGCCTCAAGCAGGCGCTGCTGAAGATCGGCTGGCCGGCCGAGGACCTCGCCGGCTACGTCGACGGGCAGGCCCACCCGATCTTCCTGGAGCAGGCCGACTGGAAGCTGCGCGACTACCAGCAGGAGGCCGTCGACGGCTTCTGGGCCGGCGGCTCCGGCGTCGTCGTCCTCCCCTGCGGCGCGGGCAAGACGCTGGTCGGCGCGGCCGCCATGGCCGAGGCCAAGGCGACGACGCTGATCCTGGTCACCAACACGGTCTCCGGCCGGCAGTGGAAGCGCGAGCTGATCGCCCGGACGACGCTGACCGAGGACGAGATCGGCGAGTACTCGGGCGAGCGCAAGGAGATCCGCCCGGTCACCATCGCGACCTACCAGGTGATCACCACCCGCCGGAAGGGCGAGTACCGGCACCTGGACCTGTTCGACGCGCAGGACTGGGGCCTGATCGTCTACGACGAGGTGCACCTGCTGCCCGCGCCGATCTTCCGGCTCACCGCCGACCTGCAGTCCCGGCGCCGGCTGGGCCTCACCGCCACCCTGGTGCGCGAGGACGGCCGCGAGGACGACGTCTTCTCCCTCATCGGGCCCAAGCGGTACGACGCCCCGTGGAAGGACATCGAGGCGCAGGGCTACATCGCGCCGGCCGAGTGCATCGAGGTGCGGGTGGCGCTCGACGACGAGGAGCGGATGACCTACGCCGTCGCCGAGCCCGAGGAGCGGTACCGCATCGCGGCCACCGCGCACTCGAAGCTGCCGGTGATCCGGCGCGTGCTGGAGCGCCACCCCGAGGAGCAGAAGCTCGTCATCGGCGCCTACCTGGACCAGCTCGAGGAGCTGGGCGAGGCGCTCGACGCCCCGGTCATCCAGGGGTCGACGACGAACAAGGAGCGCGAGCGGCTCTTCGACGCGTTCCGCAGCGGCGAGATCAAGACCCTGGTCGTGTCCAAGGTCGCGAACTTCTCCATCGACCTGCCCGAGGCCGCCGTCGCCGTGCAGGTGTCGGGGACGTTCGGATCGCGGCAGGAGGAGGCGCAGCGGCTCGGCCGGGTGCTCCGTCCCAAGGCCGACGGCCGGCAGGCGCACTTCTACACGGTGGTCAGCCGCGACACCCTCGACAGCGAGTACGCCGCGCACCGGCAGCGCTTCCTCGCCGAGCAGGGGTACGCGTACACGATCGTCGACGCCGACGACCTGGCCGGCCCGGGCGAGGTCAACGGCCCGGACTGGGTGGACGAGCCCGCCGACTGAGGGCTCGGCTGCAGTTCCCGCGGCGGGTGCCGAAGTCGCTGGCGTGACGTCGCTGCTCGGCATGGTCGCCGCGGTGGTGGCCGGGGCGCTGCTCACCTGGGCCCTGCTGTGGCGGGAGGGCCGCCCACCGACCGACGTGGACCTGGCCGCCCATCTCGTCCACGACGACGGGCGGCGGGCCGCGGGCCGGCTGCGGATGTCCCCCGACGGGCTCACCTGGCGGGAGTCTGGTGCGGCCCCGCTGCCGCTGCGCGGGCCGGCGCGGCTGAACTCGGTCGGCCTGTCCTCCGACGAGGGCTCGGCTCCCGTGCGCCTGCTGCTGTGGGCGACCGCCGGCCAGCAGGTCGGGCTGGAGCTGCCGGAGGCCGAGGCCGCGGTGGCCGCTCGGCTGCTGTCGGGTACCGACCTCCCCGAGCTGCGGCCGCCGGGGTGGACCCCCTACCGGAGCGCCCGGGGTGTGGGCGCCTGCCTGGGGATCGCCCTCACCTGGGCGGCGCTGATGCTGCTCGTCGGGACCGACGGGTACACCGCCACCGCCACCGTCGTGGAGAACCACGGCGACTGGACCTGCGAGGTCTCCTGGGAGGACCGGGAAGGGGAACGCCGCCAGGCCCTGTCCGACTGCTTCGGGGAGCCCGCCGGCGAGTCCCTGGAGGTCGTCGTCCCCTGGGGCGAGGTGGACGACGACCTCGTCACCAAGCCCATGTGCGCGTTCGTCGGGGCGACCCTCGCCGGTCCGCTGACCGGCGTCGGAGGGCTGCTGGCGTGGCGGACGGCGCGCCGGCGCCGCACGGACGCCGCCCTTTTGGCACTCGTCGACGCAGCCCCTGCCCGCTCCCGGACCGCAGCCGAGCCGGCGCTCGCCGAGGAGCGCACCGCCCGGGCGTTCGCGAGGACGCGGTGGTACGCACCGGCCGTGCTGCTCGTCGGCCTGCTCGCGCTCGCCGGGGCGGTCGTCCTCGGATCGGCCCAGGAGCGGGCGGACCGGGAGCTGCGCGCCCGGGGGGAGACCACCGAGGGCACCGTGCTCGAGGTGCAGCCCGACACCCGGAGCAGCTCCGGAGGAGCGGACGTGCGCTTCGTCGCCGAGGGCGAGGCGGCCACCCGTCACGTGCGGCTCGGCGTCGATGCCGACTCCTACGAGGAGGGGCAGCAGGTGGACGTGCTCTTCGACCCCGCCGACCCGGACCGCTTCACCATCGACGGCCTGCCGTACGAGCCCCCGTGGACGACGTTCCCGTTGACCGTCGCGATCGGCGGGACGCTCCTGGGGCTCGGGTACGGCACCTGGATGGCGCGGAGACGCCGGCACACCTGGCGGCTGCTGACCGGCGCGGCCTGGGAGCGCGTCACCGTGACCGTGGAGCGGGAGGAGGACCGGTACTGGTTCTCGACCCCCGACGGGTCCGTCTGGCGGTCGGGGCGCAGCGCCGACTGGCCCAGCAGGAGGGTCATGCCGGACAGGACGGGCCGCCTCCGACCGCAGCCGGAGGACGTCTGGTGGGTGCGGGGCGACGGGCACGCCGTGTTCTCCCGCGACAAGGGTGACCCGCTGGTGAGGACCCGCGTGCGGTGAGCCGGAGCCGCTCGACGCTCAGTAGGGCGGCGGGCCCGTCGCTGCGACCAGGCCGCTGGGCGTGACGACGGTGAGCGTGCCGTCCGTGGACAGCTGGTGCAGCCAGCCGGGCGCCTGGTGCTTGCCCCGGTGGTGCGGGGTGCAGTAGCCGACGAGGTTCGTCGCGCTGGTCCCGCCGTCGGGCCACCGGCGGTCGTGGTCCAGCTCGCCTCCGCGGGGTACCACCCGCCGGCAGCCGGGGAACCGGCAGTGCCGGTCCCGCGCACGCACGAACCGGTCCAGCGCTCTGCCGGGGCGGTACCCGTCGGTGGGTGGCGGTGGGCCGAGCCCCTTCCCCCGGCGCGCCATCCAGCGGAGCTCCCGCGCGTCGGTCAGCGCGAGCAGGGCACCGGTGAGCTCCTCGACGACCGCGACCCGCGGACGGTCGACCAGACCGCCCCCGGCCGTCCGGTCGAGCAGGTCGGCCAGCGCACGCCGCTGGGCGTCCGTGGCCGACCTCAGCGCCGTCAGGGCATCGGGCGCGGTCGACGCACGCCCGTGCGGGCCCTGCGCCCACGCCAGCTCGTCGTCGGCCTCGGACACCTCAGCTGCCGCAACCGCTCCGCGGGCCCGCTCGACCGCCCGGTCGAGGTCGCGCAGCGCGGTGCTCGCCGCGTCCACGGCAGCGTCCGCCGTCGCCCAGGCTCTGGTCGCCGGGGGTTCGTCGCCCTCCGGGCCCGGGCCACCGATGTCCGACCCACGCAGCCACTCGTCCCATCGGGCCGTCTGCTCCCGGTACCGGGCCAGCTCCTCCGGCGGCGGCTCCTCCCACCCGCGCCACTCCCCGATGACGAGCGCCTCCGTCGCCTCCCACCAGCCCGCGAGCGCCTCGTCCTCGGCGGGCTGCCGGCGGTCCTCCGCGTCGGGCACGGCGTCCGGGAGCAGCCCCAGCGCTCGGGCGAGGGCGCGCACCATCTCCGCCGGGACCGGGTGGCCGTCGACCTCCCCCGGCTCGTCCCCGCCGAGCACGGTGCGCACCCCGGCCACGAGGGTGAGCTGCGCCCGTACCGGTGCCAGGTCGTTCCCAGCCGGCCGCAGGACCAGGTCGAGCAGGCAGTCGGCCATCTTCTGGCCGCGCGTGCGCCGGTCGTCCGGCCCACCGTCGAGCGCGTCCGCGTACCGGCCGAGCGCATCCACCAGTGCGCGCGCCTCCGGCACGGTGAGCAGGGCGCTGACCACGGCCATGCCGTCGGCCTCGTCCGGCCGCACGGAGACGCCCCGCTGGCGGAGCGCCCGGACCAGCCGGCCGGCCGCGTCCCGGGCATCGCGCCGGAGCACCACGCGCCGCGCCTTGGCGGCCAGCTGCGCCGGCGTCGTGACCCGTCCGGCCGCCCAGGCCAGCAGCTCGGCCTCGACCTCTGCCCGGACGGTCGGGCCGGCGACCGGCGCCACCGTGTTCAGCATCGGCCACAGGTGGCCGACGTGCAGGGCCCCCGACTCGAGCGCCTCGAGCGTGCGGGGCAACCGGTGCACGAGGGTCAGCGAGCGGGCCAGCAGCGCCTCGGCGGCCTGCGCGGTGATCGACAGCGCGACGACCAGCTCCTGGGCGGCCCACTCGCTGACGTCGGCTAGCACATCGGCGCGGGTGGCCCGCCGGTCGGCGCCCATGGCCCCCGGTTCTCCCGGCTGCCGGTCCCCCGCCGCGGGACGGGTCGCCGCGAACTCGGCCACGGCCCGGGCCCGGAGAGCGGTCTGCCGGGCGATCTCCCGCTCGGCGGCCTGCACGACCCCCAGCGAGCCGCTCGTGGTCCGGGCCTCCGTCATGCATCGAACATATGTTCCAGCTACGACAGTTCCCGGCGTCGTGTCCAGCACCCGCGGAACGGATGTGGTCACCGGGACCGGCGGGGGTGACGAGCCGGTCCGTTCCGGACATGACGATTGCCACACCGGCCCCAGTGCAGGGGCGAAAGCCCTGCTCAGCGCCTCGCCGCGCCGTCGCCATACGCCGTGCTTCGCGGGGCGCGCGACAGGGGGCCGGTTGGGCGTGTTGCCCCCTCGCCGGTGAAGATGGACCCCGTCATGGGGAGTGCATTGCGAGCGGAAGCCTTGAGCCCGCAGACCACCGGCCGACCGCTCCGCGCATGGCAGCAGGCCGCGCTGAGCCAGTACGAGGAGCAGTCCCCCAAGGACTTCCTGGTCACCGCTACGCCCGGCGCCGGCAAGACGACCTTCGCGCTGTCGCTCGCCGCCCGCCTCCTGTCGCGCCGCGAGGTCGGCCGCGTCATCGTCGTCGCCCCGACCGACCACCTGCGCCTGCAGTGGGCCGAGGCCGCCGACCGGATGGGCATCGTCCTCGACCCGAACCTGACCAACGCCGTCGGACCGGTCCGCGCCGGCACCCAGGGCTACGTGACCACCTACGCGCAGGTCGCCGGCAAGCCGATGCTGCACGCCGCCCGCGCCACCGCCGTCAAGTCGCTGGTGATCCTCGACGAGGTGCACCACGCCGGTGACGGCCTCTCCTGGGGCGAGGCGGTCGAGGAGGCCTACGGCATGGCCGCCCGGCGGCTCTGCCTCACCGGGACACCGTTCCGCACCAAGCCCGACGAGCGCATCCCCTTCGTCCGCTACGAGGAGGACACCTTCGAGGGCGAGGCCGGTGGGCTGGTCAGCCGCGCCGACTACACCTACGGCTACAAGGAGGCGCTGGCCGACAACGTCGTGCGCCCCGTCGTCTTCGCCGCCTACACCGGCACCTCCCGCTGGCGGAACTCCGCCGGCGAGGTCGTCGCCGCCTCGCTGTCGGAGGCCGGCACCAAGTCGGTGGAGATGCAGGCGTGGCGCACCGCCCTGGACCCCAAGGGCCAGTGGGTGCCGCACGTGATCGCCGCGATGGACGACCGGATCACCCACCTGCGCGAGGAGGGCGGCATGCCCGACGCCGCGGGCCTGATCCTCGCCAGCGACCAGGACGACGCCCGCGCCTACGCCAAGATCGTCCGCCGGGTGACCGGCAAGGCCGCCGAGCTGATCCTCTCCGACGACCCCAAGGCGTCGAAGAAGATCGAGCGCTTCGCCACCGGCTCCGCGCGCATCGCCGTCTGCGTCCGCATGATCTCCGAGGGCGTCGACGTCCCCCGTGCCGCCGTCCTGGCGTGGATGACCTCCTACCGGACGCCGCTGTTCTTCGCCCAGGCCGTCGGCCGCGTCGTCCGCTCCCGATCGCCGCACGAGTCGGCGACGGTGTTCCTCCCGGCGGTCCGCCCGCTGCTCGCGCTGGCCGCCTCGATGGAGGAGCAGCGCAACCACGTCATGCCCCCGCCGAGGACCCAGCCCGACGAGGAGCTGGAGGCGCTCGACCTCCCGCCGCGGGAGCCGCGCGAGGGCGAGATGAAGCAGTGGGAGGCCCTCGAGGCCGACGCCCGCTTCGCCCACGTGCTGCACAGCGGGACGGCGCACACCGGCGAGGGCTCGGGCGCGACGGTGGTCGTCGGCGAGGAGGACGAGGAGTTCCTCGGCATCCCGGGACTGCTGACCCCGGCCCAGACCGCGGAGCTGCTGGCCAAGCGCGACGACGAGCTGCGGCAGCGGATCGCGGCGAGCCACCGGGCCGACGCCGAGGACTTCATGCTCGTCGAGGACCACCCCGACGAGGACGACGCCGGCCGCTCGTGGCGCGACGCCGCGGAGCTGCGCCGGGAGATCAACAAGCTGGTCAACCGGGTCGCGGCACGGACCTCCACGCCGCAGGCCGTCGTGCACACGCAGCTGCGGCAGTCGGTGCCCGGCCCGCCGTCGGCGTCGGCGTCGGTCGACGTGCTGCGCGCCCGCCGGGAGCGCCTCCGCACGATGCTCTGACGACGAGCGGCCAGCGGGCCGCGGCTGTTTCGTGCCGGGTCACTCGGGCTCGGGAGGGAGGTCCTTCCGGACGAGCCGCAGCCGCTCCGGCGGGATCACCGCGGGGAGGTACCGGAAGCCCTCAGAGGACTCCAGGAGCTGCCCCTCGTCGACGCCGTCGACCGCCCACACGTCCACCGGGCCATCGGTGTTGTTCATCCGGACGAAGAAGTCCGAGTCGAACTCGCTGAGCGCGAGGAAGCACCCCTCCTGCTCGGGCACGCTGCTCCCGGCGATGCCCGGCGCCGCGCCCATGCGCCGCCAGTCGAGCCCGTGCGCCTGGATCGACGCGCGGTTCCGCGTCGACGTGACGTGCCACATCACCGGGCGACCAGCAGGCCGCGCTGCGCGGCGATGGCGACGGCCTCGGTGCGGCCGCCCGCGCCGAGCTTGGCCAGGATGTTGCTCACGTGCACGCTCGCCGTCTTCTCGCTGATGTAGAGCTCCGCCCCGATCTGCCGGTTCGTGCGCCCTTGGGCCAGCAGCGCCAGCACCGACTGCTCGCGCGGGGTGAGCACCGCGGCCGGGTCGACCGTCCGCACCCCGCCGACGTCCAGCCGCCCGCGGCGGACCAGCGCCTCCACCGCCTCCCGCAGGGGCCGGGCGCCGAGCCGCACGGTCACCTCGTGCGCGGCGGCCGCCTGCTCCGCCGCACCCGCTCGGTCGCCGGCGGCGAGAAGCGCCTCGGCCAGCCGCCACCGCGAGCGGGCCTCCTCGTACACGTGCCCGAAGCCGAACGCCTCGGCCGCCGCACGCCACAGCTCCGGCGCTGCCTCCCCGCGGAGCCGGGCTGCCTCGGCCGCGACCCGCGCCTGCCAGGCGGTCGCCTCGACGCCCAACGTGTCGCCGTAGTGACGCCGGTAGACCTCGACCGCCTCCCGGGCGATGCCGACGAGATCCTCTCCGGCGCGCACCCACCTCTCCGCCACCGTCGTGTCACCGCCTCGACGAGCGGCCTCCGCGGCATCCGCCAGCGGGGCGAGCGCCGTGCCCACCAGGCGCAGCACGCCGAGGTGGTCGTCCTCCCACTCCTGCCGCAGCCGTTCGCAGGCGACGAGCGCGACGTCCAGTGCCGCCTGCACGTCGCCCTCCCACGCGGCCAGGTCGATCTCCGACGCGGCCGTCACCAGGTCGAGCAGGATGTGCGCGCGCAGTCGCGGGAGGAGGCCCCGCGCCCACTCCACCCGTTGCCGCGCGGCCGGGTCACCGCGGCCCACCAGCACGAGCAGACCGTCGGCCCGCACGTGGGCGGCCATCTCCGGCACGCGGGCCAGCAGGTCGGCCTCGGCGAGGCTGCCGTCCCAGTCGCCGGTCATGTAGAGCGCCGTCACCTGCAGGTGCCGCAGCTCCGCTGCGTAGTAGGACCAGTCGGCCCCCAGCTCGTGCGCGCGCCTGGTGCCGCGCCGCGTCCAGCCCAGCGACTCCTCGATGCGCCCGGCCTCGAAGGCCACCGTGGCCAGGTTGTAGAGCACCCGGATCTCGACCTCGGCGTTCCCCGACCGGCGCGCCCGGGTCAGCGCCTCCTCGAGCCGGGCCCGCACCTCGACCGGATCGGCGCCCGGGCGTGCCCGCACCTGGGTGACCGCGATGTCGGACCAGGCGCCGTCGAAGCCCAGCGCGTCGGCCGCGGCGAGGGCCTCCTCGGCGGCGGCCTCGGCCTCCTCCATCGCGCCGACGGAGTAGCTCATCCGCGCGTGCGTCGCCGCGGCCCACGTGCGCACCTTCGACGGCGGCTGCGCGGGCACGAGCGCCATCGCCGCCGAGCTCTCGCGGTAGGCGCCGGCGACGTCCTCGACCCGCACCATGGCCTGCGCGAGCGTGTAGTGCACGTGCGCCCGCGCCACGGCGTCGCCGTCGGGACCCAGGAGCTCCAGCGCGGCCCGGAGGAGCGCCACGGCGCGGTGCAGCTCCCCCACCATCCGCGCCGCGGCCGCCGTCCCCAGCAACAGCGCGACCTGGCTGCGGCCCGCGCGGTCGGCGGCGTCGGGCACCGCCGACCAGAGGGCCAGCGCCTCCTCCAGGTGCTGCAGCTGCTCGGCCGGCGCGCCGACGCAGCAGGCTGCCTCGGCCGCCTCCAGCGAGGCGGTCAGGGCACCGGGTAGGTCGTTGCTCTCGCGGGCGTGGTGCGCCCGCTCGGCCGCCGTCCCGGCGCCGGGCTCCGCGGTCAGGTGCGCGGCGATCGCCGCGTGCAGCCGCACCC
Organism: Blastococcus sp. TF02A-35; assembly: GCF_004571075.1. Taxonomy (GTDB): domain Bacteria; phylum Actinomycetota; class Actinomycetes; order Mycobacteriales; family Geodermatophilaceae; genus Blastococcus. The sequence goes on along the minus strand of NZ_SPQP01000054.1, from coordinate 1,966 downwards.
GCTCCCCCGGCAGCAGGTCGGCCAGCACGGCCTCGCGCAGCAGGGCGTGCCGGAAGCGGTAGCGCCCGTCGTCGGAGACGACCAGCAGGTGGTGGTGGACGGTTTCGGTCAGCGCCTCCTCCAGCTCGCCGCCGGTCAGCTCACCCACCGCCGCCACCAGCTCGTGGCGCACCCGGCGTCCGGCGACGGCCGCGATGCGCAGCACCTGCTGCGCCGCCGCCGAGCGCTGCTCGACCCGGGCCAGCAGGACGTCGGTCAGCCCCAGCGGCAGCGCCTCGCCGTGCAGTCCGGCGGCGAGCAGCTCCTCCGCGTAGAACGCGTTGCCCTCGGCGCGCGACACGACGTCCTCGACGACCCGTTCGGCTACGCCACCGGCGAGGCCGCGCACGAGCTCCCCCACCGCGGCGTCGGGCAGCGGCGCGACCTCGATCCGCTCCACCCCCGGCAGGCGGACCAGCTCGGCCAGCAGCGGACGCAGCGGGTGGCGGCGGTGCAGGTCGTCGGAGCGGTACGAGGCGACGATGGCGACCGGCGCGTCGACCAGCCGCGCCAGCAGGTACCGCAGCAGGTCGCGGCTGGACCGGTCGGCCCAGTGCACGTCCTCGAGGACGAGCAGCAGCGGGTCCTTCGACGCCAGCTCGCACAGCAGCGCTGCCACGGCCTCGAACAGCTGCAGGCGGCCGTCGTCGACCGGCTGGGGCGCGGCGCGGTGCGGTAGCGGCCGGCTCAGGTCACGTCCCTCGGGCACGACCTGGACGGCCGGCACGGCCACGGGCCGCCCGGCCAGCAGGGCCGCCAGAGCGGGGTCCGCCGCCGCGGTCGGCGCGAGCTGCGGATCGGCGCCGACGGGGCGCAGGAGGTCGACGAAGGGCAGGTAGGGCAGCCCGACGTCGCCCAGGTCGACGCAGTGCCCGGTGAGCACCCGCACCCCGCGCTCGGCCGCCCGGCGGCCCAGCTCGTCGAGCAGCCGGGTCTTGCCGACGCCGGCGTCACCGGCCAGCAGGGCCGCGGACGCCCGGCCGCTCGCCGCGCGGTCGACGTGCGCGAGCAGCCGGCCGAGCTCCTCGGCCCGGCCGACCAGCGGCCCCTCGTCCCATCGCGACACGGGCCCGATCGTGGCACGGACCTGCGACGACCCCGCCGCACCGGCCACCCGTCCCGGTGCGCTCAGCGCGAACGCCGGCGCAGCCGCACCCGGGCGCCGCGCTGGCCCCGCGTGGTCCGGCCGAGCTGCTGGAGCTGCTCGCGGCGGTAGTGGAGCTCCGCGTCGAGCGCGGGGCTGCTGTAGTGGTAGGGCGACATGGCCGGGTCCTCTCGTGCTGCTGCTGGGTACACGGAGGACCGTCGTCCTGAGGGGTGGCCCCGGACATCGGGCAACCACGCCGTCCTGGGCGCCCCGGTCGCCTAAGGGGGCCTCAGGCGCACCCGATCGAGGGACACCGCACCCCGGAGGCGGTTCGCGCCGCAGCCGCGAGGGCACCGTCCGGCCCGCGGCGACCGCCGTCGGTCCGACCTGCCCGCGGGCAGGGACCGTGAGGAAGGGAGTTCGCAATGCGGCTCGGAACTGCCATCGTCCTGCTCGCCCTGGGCGCCATCCTGACCTTCGCCCTCCGCGTCGACGTGAGCGGCGTGGACCTCCAGGTCGTCGGCTGGATCCTCATGATCGCCGGCGCCCTCGGCATCGTGCTCGAGCTGGCCATCTGGGGCCCGCGCCAGCGCCGCGTCACGCGCACCGACGCCTACGGCGACCCCGCGGGCGCCCCGGTCCGCCGGAGCACCACCGAAGAGACCTACTGAGCCCACCGGCTCGCCGAAGGGCCCCCGTCCGGACGGACGGGGGCCCTTCGGCGTCTCAGCGCAGCTCGGTCCCCTTGGTCTCCTTCAGCGTGAGGATCACGCCGAACGCCACCGCGGCGGCCACCGCCACGTAGATGAAGAACCAGAGCGGGCGCCCGGCGTCCGACAG
>NZ_SPQP01000053.1 GCF_004571075.1 Blastococcus sp. TF02A-35 | reverse complement strand
TCTTCGAGCGCGGCATGGTGGTCACCCACGGCCGCACCAAGCGCCCGTTCGCCACCAAGTACGCCCAGCAGGTGTTCGGCCGCGAGCGCGAGGTCGTCGACCTCGCCTACCCCGGCGCCGGTGGCCCTGGGTGGCGGCCGCGCTGGCCGCGGCCCTGCTCGCCGGGCTGCTGGTCCTCCTGCTGAACCTGCCCGGCGACGGGCCTGGCGAGGACGCGGCCGAGTCGCCGGCGACCACGTCGGAGGCCGCGCCGACGACCGGTGAGGAGACCGGGCCCTCCTCGTCGGCGCCGGAGGAGCCCGAGGCCCCCGCCTCGGAGGTCGTCGACGAGCCCGCCGCGGACCCGCTCAGCGCCGAGAACATCACCGCGTTCCTGGAGAGCTACCACCAGCAGGTGATCGAGGACCCGGCCGCCGCGTGGGAGCGCACCGGGCCGACGCTGCGCAGCAACATCAGCCGCGAGGGCTACATCGGGTACTGGAACGACTTCTCCGACGTCACCGTGTCCGAGGTCCAGGCCAGCGACGGGCAGACCCAGGTCACCGGCCGGCTCACGTGGGTCCGCACCGACGGCAGCGTCGAGTCGGCGGTCCGCCTGTTCACGCTCATCGAGCGGGACGGCCAGCTCGTCCTGGACAGCGAGCTCGACCCCTGAGCTGCGCCCCGGGGAACGACGGAGCCCCGCCTCCCGGGGAGGGAGAGCGGGGCTCCGGTGGTGCTGGCGGTGGCGGTGGGATTTGAACCCACGGAGGGGGTTGCCCTCACACGCTTTCGAGGCGTGCTCCTTCGGCCGCTCGGACACGCCACCGCCGAAGAGACTACAGGCCCCGCTGACGGCGGAAGAAGGCACGTAGCAGCGCGCCGCACTCCTCGGCGCGCACGCCGCCGGTCACCTGCGGGCGGTGGTTGAGCCGGCGGTCGCGGACGACGTCCCACAGCGACCCGGCGGCGCCGGCCTTGGGGTCGTCGGCGCCGTAGACCACCCGGTCGACGCGGGACAGGACGCTCGCGCCGGCGCACATCGTGCAGGGCTCGAGCGTGACGACGAGCGTGCAGCCCGACAGCCGCCAGCCGTCCCCGTGGGCCCCGGCCGCGGCCCGCAGCGCCAGCACCTCGGCGTGCGCGGTGGGGTCGCCCCGCTTCTCGCGCTCGTTGGCGGCCTCGGCCAGCACGGTGCCGTCCGGCCCGAGGACGACGGCGCCGATCGGGGTGTCGCCCCACTCCTCCGCGGCGGCCGCGAGCTCCAGCGCCCGCCCCATCGCCGCGTCCAGGTCCGGGCTCACGCCGCGCCGTCCAGCGGGAAGCCGACCAGCCCCGACAGCTCGGCGAGGGCCTCGGCGGGGTCGACGACCTTGATGGTGGCGAAGCCGAGCGCCCGGGCCGGCTTGAGGTTGATGCCCAGGTCGTCGAGGTAGGCGCAGTCGGTCGCCTCGATGCGCCGTCCGACGGCCTCGGAGAGCCGGTCGAGCGCGCGGCGGTAGATCTCCGGCTCCGGCTTCCGGACCCCCTCGGTCGAGGACTCCACGACGGCGTCGAACAGCCCCAGCAGCTCGCCGAGCCGGCCGGTGCGCTCCATCGGCGCCACGTTGTTCGACAGCAGGCCCAGCGGCAGCCCGCGCTCCTTCAGCCGGCGCACCGCCGCGACAACCGCCGGGCGCACCTCGCCCTGCAGCGCCGCCAGCACGCGGGCGGCCTCGACCCGGTGGCCCAGCGCCGCGGCCTCGGCCTCGAACGCCGCGGAGAAGCCGGCGACGTCCAGCTCGTTGCGCTCGAAGCGCGCCCACGCGTTCGAGTCGGGGTTCGTGGAGTTCAGCTGCCGGACGAGCCCCTCGGGCAGCCCCGCCTCGCGCTCGTAGGCGGCGAACGCGGTCATCGGGCTCTCGGTGATGACCCCGCCGAGGTCGAACACCACCGCGGAGACGGTCACGCCTTCACCGCCGCGGCGAGCTCGTCGGCGAAGCCGAGCCGGGTCGCGATCCGGGCCACCATCTCGTCGGCCCACAGGTCGTCGGCGGTCACGATCGGGCGCAGCTCCTCGGCGGGCAGGCCGTCATCGGCGAACAGGTCCAGGTCACCGCCGGGCCAGCCGGTCTCGTCGTCGTCGAAGGCGCCCTCGGTGTCGACGCCGATGCCGTAGCGCTCGACCACCTCGGCGGCGAGCACCCACTCGAGCATCGTCGCGTCGGAGATCAGCGCCCGCACCATCCCGCCCGGGCCGTGCCGCAGCGCCACGAAGTACAGCCGCGAGTCGACGACGAGCACGAACGGCGGCGGCCACCCACCCGCGCCCGGCTCCCCCAGCGCCCGCTCCAGCACCGGCAGCTCGTCGCCGGCGTCCTCCGCGAGCAGCTCGACCCGCCACCGCGCGCCGTCCCGCGCCACCCGGACGGCGAACCCGGAGCGGCCGTAGAGGCCCTCGCCGATCATCGCTTGCGCAGCAGGGTCAGGCCGTCGGCCAGCGGCAGCAGCACGGTCTCCCAGCGCGGGTCCGCGGCCAGCGACGCGTTCAGCGCGGCCAGCGCGTGCGCCGACTCGTCGTCGGGGTCGAGCACCCGGCCCGAGCGCAGCGTGTTGTCCAGCAGCACCACGCCGTTGCGGGTGAGCCGCGGGTGCAGCTCCTCGACGTAGGCCGCGTACCCGGTCTTGTCGGCGTCGACGAAGGCCAGGTCGAAGGTCTCCTCGGCCGGCAGCGCCCGCAGGCTCTCCAGCGCGTCGCCGATCCGCAGCTCGACCCGGTCGGCCACGCCCGCGCGCTCCCAGTACCGCCGGGCGACCGCCGTCCACTCCTCGCTGCGGTCCAGGCAGAGCAGCGAGCCGTCCTCCGGCAGCCCCTCGGCGATGCACAGCGCGGAGAAGCCGGTGAACGTGCCGATCTCGACGGCCCGCCGCACACCGAGCGCCCGGGTGAGCAGCCGCATCAGCACGCCCTGCTCGGGCGCGATCTGCATCGTGGGCGACGCCTCGCCGCGCTCGGCCATCTCGGCGGTCTCGCGGATGAGGTCGGCCATCACGTCGTCGACCGGGTCCGAGGCGGCCTGCACGTACTCGGCCAGCTCGGCGGTGAGGAGGAACGAGCGGGGCGTCATAGCCTGTAGATCATGGCCGACGTCCCCGCGTTCCCGGTGCCGACCATGCCCGCACCTCCCGTCGGCGTCGTCGGGCTGGGGCAGCTGGGCGGCTCCCTGGCCGCCGCCCTGGTCGCCGCCGGCCGCGAGGTCAGCGGCTGGGACGTCGACCCCGTGGCCCGGGAGGCGGCCGCCGCGCGCGGGGTGCGCATCACCCAGGAGCTCTCCGGGGTCGTGGTCCTCGCCGTCCCGCTGCCGGCCATGACGACGGCGCTGCACGGCCTCGCGGTGGACCCGGCGGCCACGGTCACCGACCTCGGCTCGGTCAAGGTCCCGGTCGTGGAGGCGCTGGGCGCGGCGTTCGGCGGCCGGTTCGTGGGCGGTCACCCGATGTGCGGCACCGAGCGCTCGGGCCACGAGGCGACCGACCCGGCCCTGTTCGCCGGGGCCCGGTGGGCGCTCTGCCTGGAGCCGGGCACGGAGCTGCCGCGCTGGCTGCGCGTCGCCGAGGTGGCGCTGGCCGTCGGCGCTGAGGTCGTGCCGGTGACGGCGGCGGAGCACGACGACGCCGTCGCCGCGATCAGCCACGTGCCGCACCTGCTGGCCGCCGCGCTGGCCGCCGCGGCGGCCGACGCCGGGCCGCTCGCCCTCGCCCTGGCCGCCGGCAGCTTCCGCTCCGGCACCCGCGTGATCGGCAGCGACCCGGCGTTCGTGACGGCGATGGTCGAGGGCAACGCCGGGCCCACCGCGGCGGCGCTGGACCGCGTGCGCGCCCAGCTGGACCGCCCCTGGCCCGAGCTGGTCGGGGCGGGGCACGCGGTGGCCCGCCGGCCCACGGGACGGCGCACCGTGCGGGTGCCGCTGGACCGCTCGGCGCTGCTGGCCCTGGGCCGCGCCGGCGGGGCGGTGCACCGGCGCCTGGCGGCCTTCGTCGAGGGCTGGGTGCCCGACGCCGGCTGAGCGCCCCGTTTCGCGCCCCCGTCGTCGGGCAGGGACGAGGGCATGGACGAGAACGACATCCTCCACCGCATCCACACGCTGGTCGACGAGGAGCACAAGCTGCGGGACAGCAGCGAGCACACCGACGAGACCCGCGCCCGCATGAGCAAGCTCGAGGCCGACCTCGACCAGTGCTGGGACCTGCTCCGCCAGCGCCGGGCCAAGCGCCAGTACGGCGAGGACCCCGACGAGGCCGAGGCGCGCCCCGAGCCGCAGGTGGAGAGCTACCTCCAGTAGCCCCTAGGCGGAGCGGGTGGTCGGCTGGCGGCGGCCGGTGCCGAGCAGCGCGAGCTGCCACAGCAGCCGGGACCGCGGGTCGGTGAGCTTGCGCCCGGTGACCGACTCGATCCGCCGCAGCCGGTGCATGACCGTGTTCCGGTGGCAGTAGAGGGCGTCGGCCGCCCGGGTCGGCGACCCGTCGGCGGCCAGGAACGCCTCCAGCGTGTCCAGCAGGACGGTCTGCTCCTCCTCGGGGAGGTCGAGCAGGCCGCCCAGCGACTGCCCCACCAGCCGTGAGCTGATCTCCGGCGAGTTGCTCAGCAGCGCCTCGGGCAGCCGCTCGTCGATACTGACCACGCGCTGGTCGCCGGCCGGCAGCGTGCGGGCCGCGGTCTCGGCCAGCCGGTAGGCCGCGCCCGCGGCGCCGGCGCCCTCGACGACGTCGGAGACCCCCACCGGGCCCCGCGCCACGCAGGTCAGCAGGGCGACGAGGTCGTCGGCCCGGACGGCGCCGAGCACCACGAAGCCGACCTGGGCGTCCCCGCGGCTGCCCCAGACCGACCGCACGCCGCGCTTGAGCAGCGCCTCGGCCGGGGCGTCCAGCGCCGGGCAGCCGTCGGGGCCGGGCAGCGCCACCGCGGCCATCAGCCGCCCGTCCAGGGGCATGGCGAGGAGCTCGGAGGCGCTGCGGACGAAGGCCGGGTCGCCGCCGCGGCCCTCGATGAGCCCGTCCAGCACGTGCTGCCGGGCCACCTCGTCGGCGCCGGCCAGCCGCCGCTGCTCGTCGCGGTAGCCCTCGGCGACGGCGGCGCAGTCGGCGTCGTTCGTCCGCCACACCGAGCCGGCGACCTCCAGGAGCAGGACGTCCTGGCCGTGCCGGCTGCGCTGCGACACCGACAGCAGCGCCTCCCAGGTGACCTGGCCGCCCAGCCGGTAGGCGCGCAGCACCGCCTCCAGGGGCACGCCCTGGGCCGCGCGGCGGCGGCCGACGGCCCGCGCACCGGCCCGCGACTGGTCCGCGTGGTCGGACCAGCCGGCGATCAGGGTCCGCAGCCCGCCCTCGAGGTTGCGCCGGGTCGAGGCCCGCAGCTCCTCCTCCGGGACGAGCAGGTCGCGGTAGGCCGGCTCGCTGCGCAGCAGCACCTCGAGCATGCGGTCGGTCATGTCCTCGAGCTCGGCCATGAGCAGCGGCGCGAGCTCGGCCAGGCGAGCCGACACCTCCGGTCGGAACGGATGCACCGCTCACCTCCCCGTACGTGACGCACAGCACAACGCGGCGTCTCGATCCCTGTGCAGTGCGCCCATTGTGACGGCCAACACGGGCGGGCAGTCTCAGCGGGACGTACTCGTGACCCAATCGTCGCCGTCCCGGGCTCACCGGTTCGGCGATCTCCCCGACCCAGAGGAGCTGTGGGCCCCTTGGCGCAGCCGACCGGCAGCCAGCGAACGACCGGATCACCGCCCACCGCACGGCTCGAGATGACCGGGATCAGCGTCGCCTTCGGCGGCGTCCTCGCCCTCTCCGACGTGTCGCTGACCGTCGAGCCGGGCCAGGTACACGGCCTCATCGGCCCGAACGGCGCCGGGAAGACGACGTTGTTCAACGTCGCCTGCGGCCTGGTGCGCCCGACCGAGGGCCGGATCTCCTGGCGCGGCGAGGAGCTGCGGCGCCTCCGCCCGGCCCAGCTCACCTCGCTGGGCATCGCCCGCACCCTCCAGGGCGTCGGCCTCTTCGCCGGCATGACGGTCCTGGAGAACGTGATGGTGGGCGCCCACCGGCACGCCCGGGCCGGCTTCCTCTCCGCGCTGCTGGCGCTGCCGACGTCGGACAAGGACGAGCAGCGGCTGCGCGAGCGGGCGATGACCGCGCTGACCGAGCTCGGGGCCGCCCGGTACGCCGGCCGCTACCCCGGCTCGCTCCCCTACCCGGTGCAGAAGCGCGTCGCGCTGGCCCGCGCCCTGGTCTCCGAGCCCGACCTGCTGATGCTCGACGAGCCCGCCAGCGGTCTGAGCGAGGACGAGATGCACGAGCTGGGCGAGCTCATCCGCTCCCTGGCCGGCCGGGTGAGCGTGCTGCTCGTCGAGCACCACATGGACCTGGTCATGCGGGTGTGCGACCGGATCACCGTCCTGGACTCGGGCAAGCAGATCGCCGCCGGCACCCCGGCGGAGGTCCAGGCCGACCCCGCCGTCACCGAGGCCTACCTGGGCGACGCGGTCGACGCCGAGGCCGACGCCGCCGAGCTGACCAACGCCGACGGAGGACGCACCCATGACTGAGGCACACGGCGCCACGGCGGTCTCCCGCTCCGGCGGGAGCGCGGCCTCCGGCGGCACCGCGACCACGGGCGGGCTGCTCCAGGTGGAGGACCTGACCTCCTCCTACGGCCCGGTCCGCGCCCTGGACGGCGTCTCGCTCACCGCCGAGGCCGGTCGCATCACCGCGGTGCTCGGCGCCAACGGCGCCGGCAAGACCACCCTGCTGCGCACCATCAGCGGCCTGGTCCGCCCGGTGTCGGGCCGGGTCCTGCTCGAGGGCCACGACATCACCAAGGCCCCGGTCGAGTCGATGGTCGCCAAGGGCATGGCGCACGTCCCCGAGGGCCGCGGCGTCATCGCCGAGCTGACCGTGGACGAGAACCTGCGGGTCGGCTCGCTGTTCCGCGGCAAGGTCGGCAAGGACGAGTTCGACCGGGTCTACGACCTGTTCCCGCGGATCGCCGAGCGCAGGAACAACGCCGCGCACACGCTGTCCGGCGGCGAGCGGCAGATGCTGGTCATCGGCCGCGCGCTGCTGGCCCAGCCGCGGATCCTGCTGCTCGACGAGCCCTCCCTGGGGCTGGCGCCGCGGATCGTGGCGCAGATCTTCGGCCTGCTCCGCCAGCTGGTCGACTCCGAGGGCCTGTCGGTCCTGCTGGTCGAGCAGAACGCGCGCAGCGCCCTGTCGGTCGCCGATGTCGGCGTCGTCCTCAACCTCGGCCGGGTGGTGGTCACCGACTCCGCCAGCACGCTGATGGCCGACGAGGACCTCCGGCACGCCTACCTCGGTTTCTGACCCTCCCGCTCTGCCAGGAAGGCTTCCCACTGTCGTGGACTACTTCGTCAACGTAACGATCACCGGGTTGACCCAGGGCATGATCTACGCGGCCTTCGCGCTCGCCCTGGTGCTCATCTGGCGCTCGACGCGCATCGTCAACTTCGCGCAGGGCTCGATGGCCGCTGCGACCACCTTCATCGCCCTCTCGCTCATCCAGGCCGGCGCGTCCTACTGGGTGGCGCTGGTCGTCGCGCTCGCCTCGGGCTTCGTGCTCGGCGCCATCGTCGAGCGGGTCATCATCCGCCCGGTCGAGGGCGGCCCCGAGCTCAACGCGGTCATCGTGACGCTGGGCCTCTTCGTGGCCATCCAGGCCGCCATCGCGATCATCTTCGGCTCGTCGTTCCAGTCCTTCCCCACGCCCTTCGGCGTCCGGGGCTTCGAGATCGGCGAGACGACGATCCCGCTGACCCCGACCAGCCTCTACGTGATCGGCGCGGTCCTGGTGACCATGGCGCTGCTGGTGGCGCTCTTCCGCTTCACCCGCGTCGGCCTGGCCATGCGCGCGTCGGCGTTCAGCCAGGAGGTCGCCCGGCTGCTCGGCGTCAAGGTGGGCGGCATGCTCACCCTCGGCTGGGGGCTGGCGGCCGTCGTCGGCTCGCTGTCGGGCCTGCTCATCGCCGGTGGCACCTTCGTCTACCCGGCGTACATGGACTCGCTCATCGTCTTCGGCTTCGTCGCCGCGATCATCGGCGGCCTCGACTCCCCGGTCGGCGCGATCGTCGGCGGGCTGATCCTCGGCCTCGCGCTGAGCTACGTGAGCGGCTACGCGCCCCGCGGCAGCGCCCTCGTCACCATCTCCGCCCTCGTGATCCTCATCGGCGTGCTGCTGGTGCGACCCGGTGGCCTGTTCAGCAGCACCACGGCCCGGAGGGCATGACCATGAGTGACCTGCAGAGCTCCCCGTCCGCCGCCGGCAAGGCGACCGACGAGGCCCCGGTCGTCGCCACCGCCGGCGCCAACGCCTCGTCGGCCCAGGCCTCGGCCGAGCGGTCCTTCCTGCCGCAGTCCACGCTGCTGCGCCACCTGCTGGTCCTGCTCGGCTCCGCCGTGCTGGCGGTGGCCCTGCTGGAGCTGAGCACCCCGTACCAGAACTCCCAGCTGGCGACGCTGACCTACTACGCCATCGCCGCCGGCGGCCTGACCGTGCTCACCGGCATGAACGGGCAGATCTCGCTGGGCCACGGGGCGCTCATGGCCGCCGGCGCCTACACGACGGCGCTGCTCCTCGACGCCGACGAGCCGCTGCCGCTCCCGGTGGTCCTGCTGGCCTCCGTGCTGGTCGCCGTCGCCATCGGTGCCCTCGTCGGCGTGGCCGCGGCCCGCCTGCACGGGCCCTACCTCGCCGGCGCGACGCTCGCCCTCGCGGTCGGCCTGCCGGGGCTGGCGATCTACTTCCACGACATCTTCGGCGGCGAGCAGGGAATGCGGGTCCGCGCGCCCCAGGCCCCCGAGGCGTTCGAGAGCTTCATCGACGTCGTCTCGGGCAACAACGCCTCGAGCACCAAGTGGCTGGCCTACCTCGGCACGATCTGCCTGCTCATCACCTACTTCTTCCTCGCCAACCTGGTGCGCAGCCGGATCGGCCGCACCTGGCGCGCCGTCCGCGACCAGGAGGTGGCGGCCGAGCTGGCCGGCATCAACCTGGGCGCCTGGCGGGTCCTGGCGTTCGTCGTGAGCGCGGCGGCCGCCGGCCTGGCCGGCGCGGTCCTGGCCCTCGTGGTCCGGCTCGCGGCGCCCAGCGGGTTCACGCTGGTCCTCTCGCTGTCCCTGCTCACCGCGATCGTGCTCGGCGGTCTCGGCAGCCTGGTCGGCGCCCTCCTGGGGTCCGCGCTGCTGGTCTTCCTGCCGCCCTTCGCCCGCGACATGGGCGCGAGCTTCGGCCTGGACCAGACCGAGGCCGCGCAGGTGGCGCCGTTCGTCTACGGCGTCGTCCTCATCGTCGTGATGATCTTCGTCCCGGCCGGCTTCGTCGGGACGATCCGCCTCCGTCGCATGAACGCCAAGGCGAAGAAGGCGATGGCCCAGGCAGCCGCCGACGCTGCCGGCAGGAGGTGAGGACGACCCCCTCGACCCGCCGAGTTCGGCCGATCCACCCCACCCAGACTCCCGGGCACCGACGCCCGGGCCGCATCAGAGGAGAACTGTTGTCCAGATCCTCCCGTCGTCTCATGACCGTGGTCGCCGCGGCGACCGTCGCCTCCACCCTCGCCGCCTGTGGTGGCAGCGATGAAGGCGGCGGCTCCTCCGGCGGTGGCGAGAACGAGGCCTCCGACACCGGCGTCACCGAGACGTCGATCAAGCTCGGCGCCCACTACCCGCTGACCGGTGTGGCCGCTCCCGGCTACAGCGAGATCCCGACCGGCGTGAAGGCGTACTTCGACTGCCTGAACAAGGAGGGTGGGGTCTACGACCGCACCGTCGAGTTCATCTACAAGGACGACGCGTACAACCCCGCCCAGACCAGCCAGGTCACCAACGAGCTCGTCCTCAACGACGAGATCTTCGCGATGATGAGCGGCCTGGGCACGCCCACGCACAGCGCGGTGGTGGACTTCCTCAACGACGAGGGCGTCCCGGACCTCTTCGTCTCCTCGGGCTCGCTGATGTGGGGTGACGACCCGGAGACCTACCCGATGTCGTTCGGCTGGCAGACCGACTACGAGAGCGAGGGGAAGATCATCGGCGAGTACATCGCCAACGAGTTCCCCGACGCCAAGGTCGGTCTCTTCCTCCAGGACGACGACTTCGGCGAGGACGGCGAGGCCGGCATCCGCCAGTACATCGACGACCAGATCGTCGCGGCCGAGCGGTACACGCCGGGCAACACCAACGTCGGCCCGCAGATCGCGGCCCTCAAGGCGGCCGGCGCCGACTTCGTCGTCGGCTTCAACGTGCCCAGCTACACCGCGCTCTCGCAGCTGACCGCCCTGCAGCTGGGCTACCAGCCGCAGTGGTTCTACTCGAACGTCGGCTCGGACCCGAACCTGGTCGGCGGCCTGCTGAACCGGTTCAGCGAGGGCAAGGTCACCGACGCCGCCCTGCTCGACGGCGCGCTCACGACCGGCTACCTGCCGACCGTGGACATGACCGACAACCCGTGGATCACCGAGTTCCAGCGGATCTGGCAGGAGTGCGGTGGCGAGGGCGAGCTCACCAACTACCGCGTCTACGGCATGTCGCAGGCCTACACGATGACGCAGGCGCTGCAGGCGGCCGGCCAGAACCCGACCCGCGAGGGCCTGGTCGAGGCCGTCGAGGCCGTCGGCGGCGAGTGGGAGGGCCCGGTCTTCGCGCCGTTCCGCTACTCCGAGGACAGCCACATGGGCACCAGCGGCATGACCATCGAGCGGATCGTCGGCAACGGCTCCGAGGAGGTCCAGGGCGTCCGGGTGACCGACATCGGTGACGCCGAGATCGAGGAGTTCGACGGCGAGGCCGCCACGCCGCCGGCGAACGCCATCCCCGAGGAGGAGGCGTACGAGGGCTGATCCCGCCTCGACGCTGAGTTCCAGCACCACCTGCCCCAGCACCACCTGACGGCGGGCCGTCGGTCTCCTCCGGGAGCCGGCGGCCCGCTGTCGTGCGTCGCACCCCCGAGCACGTCACCCACCTGCGCGTCCGCCGAGGTGTGTGCCCGACCCGGCCGGGTAGGAGGGCCGGGGAGGCGCCCGTCCGGGGCGCGGTGAGGAGCGCACAGTGGTGACCGGTCCGGTACGCGAGGCACGCACGATCCGTCGGGCGGTCGTGACCGGCGGCGCCGGCTTCCTGGGCTCGCACCTGTGCGAGCAGCTGCTCGACCGCGGGGTCGAGGTGGTCTGCCTGGACAACTTCCTCACCGGCTCCCCCGAGAACGTCCTGCACCTGATGGAGCACCCGGGCTTCCGGCTGGTGCGCTGCGACGTCACCGACTTCGTGCACGTCCCCGGCCCGGTCGACCTCGTGCTCCACTTCGCCTCGCCGGCCAGCCCCATCGACTACCTCAAGATGCCGATCGAGACCCTCAAGGTCGGCAGCCTGGGCACCCTGCACACCCTGGGCCTGGCCCACGAGAAGGGCGCCCGCTACGTCCTGGCGTCCACCTCCGAGGTCTACGGCGACCCGCTCCAGCACCCGCAGACCGAGGAGTACTGGGGCAACGTCAACCCGGTCGGCCCCCGCGGTGTCTACGACGAGGCCAAGCGGTTCAGCGAGGCCATGACCACCGCCTACCGGACGTCGAAGGGCACCGACACCGGCATCGTGCGGATCTTCAACACCTACGGCCCCCGCATGCGGGCCGACGACGGGCGCGCGATCCCCGCGTTCGTCGGCCAGGCGCTCGACGGCCGTCCGCTGACCGTCGCCGGGGACGGGTCCCAGACGCGCTCGATCTGCTACGTCGACGACACCGTCGCCGGCATCCTCGCGATGGCCTTCTCCGACCAGCCGGGACCGATCAACATCGGCAACCCCGACGAGCTGTCCATGCTGCGGCTGGCCGAGTGGATCGTGGAGCTCACCGGCTCGTCGTCCCGGATCGACTACATCGACCTGCCCGTCGACGACCCGAAGGTCCGCCGACCGGACACCTCGCGCGCCCAGGAGCTGCTGGGATGGCGGCCCCGCGTCCGGTCGGAGGACGGGCTGCGGCGCACGGTGGAGTGGTTCGCCGCCCAGCGGGGGGCCCTCCACGCGCAGGCGGTCTGACGACGCTGTGACGAGCGCCGGTCACTGGAGGTGACCGGCGTCACAACGCCGACCCGTCCGGCCCCTCTAATCTGGACGGCGCGGGCTCGGGGGGAGCCGCACCAACCCCGAGTCGATCCAGAGAGCGAGCATGGGCCGCCACGCCGATCCCACAGCCCAGCGCCGTCCGGTGCCCACCGTCCTCCTCGCCACAGGCCTCGCAGTGCTCCTGCTGGTCGGCGGTCTCGCCTGGTGGCTGACCGCCGGCGGGTGCGGTGACCGCACCACCGTCGACGTCACCGTGGCCCCGGAGCTCGGCGAGCTGACCGAGGAACTGCTCACCAAGGTCGCCGAGGACGAGGACGCCTGCGTCGACCCCGTCGTGACCGCGCAGGAGCCGCTGCAGACCGCCGGTGACCTCGGGGCGCTGGACGCCGAGGCCCTGCCGGACGTCTGGGTCCCGGACTCCTCGCTGTGGGCCGCGCGCGCCGGCTCGGCCGAGCTCGACGGCGCCGGCTCCATGGCGCTCTCCCCCGTGGTGCTGGCCACCAGCCGGGCCGCGTCCGACCAGCTGGGCTGGTCCGGCTCGGCCCCGTCGTGGGGCGAGGCCCTGAGCACCGGCCGCCCGCTAGCCGTGCCCGACCTCGCCGCCAGCGCCGAGGGCCTCTCCGCGCTGGCCGCGGTGCGCAGCTCCCTCGGCGGTGACCAGGACGCCGACAACGCCGTCGTGCAGGCGGTGCTGGCCGCCGCCCGCAACACCGTGCCCTCCCCCGCGGACGCGCTGAGCGCCGGCAGCGAGGGCAGCGCCGACGCGCCCCTGGTCCCGGTCAGCGAGCAGGAGGTGTTCGCGGCGAACGCGCAGTCGGTCTCGGCGAACCTCGTCGCCGTCTACCCGGCCGAGGGCACGCCGTCGCTGGACTACCCCGTCCTGCGCGTCGGCTCGCCGTCGGGTGACCAGCAGGAGGCCGTCGACGCCGTCGTGCGGCGGCTGCTGTCCGAGGAGGCGCAGACCGCCGTCCGGGAGGCCGGGTTCCGCGGCCCCGAGGGCAGCGCGCCGCCGGCCGCAGGCCCCGAGAGCGGCATCGCCCAGGAGGCCCCGCAGGCCATGACGATGGACCCGGGCGCGGTGCAGGGCCTGCTCGAGCGGCTCTCCAGCCTGGCGGCACCCTCGCGGCTCCTGGCCGTCTTCGACGTCTCGAAGTCGATGGAGGCCCCGGTCGGCAACGGCAACCGCGCCACGCTGGCCCGCGACGCGGCCAAGAGCGCCCTCTCGCTGTTCCCGGACAACTCCGCGATCGGGCTGTGGGTCTTCGCCCGCGCCCTGGAGGGCGACCGCGACTGGGTCGAGCTGGAGCCCATCCGCGCGCTGGCCGCCGACGCGGACGGCGAGACGCAGCGCGCGAAGCTGCAGGCCGAGCTGGACACGATCCCCGGCCGTCTCTCCCCCGGCGGCACCGGCCTCTACGACACCGCGCTGGCCGCGGTGCGGGCCGCCCGCGCCGACTTCGACCCCCGCGCGGTGAGCAGCGTCGTGCTGATCACCGACGGCCAGGACGAGGACAGCGACAGCGTCGGCATCGACGAGCTGGTGCGCACGCTGGAGGCGGAGAACGACCCCGACCGCCCGGTGAAGGTCATCGGCATCGCCCTGGGCCCGGACGCCGACCTCGGCGCGCTGGAGCGGATCACGGCGGCGACCGGTGGCGGGGCGTACTCCGCCGTCGACGAGAACGACCTGCAGACCGTCCTCTTCGACGCCCTCCGCCAGCGCGGCTGAGCGGGCCGGCACCCGGCGGGGGCGCTCAGAGGAGGGCGTCGAGCGCGGCGGTCACCTCGTCCACGGTGACCTTCGCGAGGGCGGGGTCGAGCTCGGTGCCCCAGGGGTCGCCGGTCCCGTCCCCGTGCCACAGGACGACGTGCTGCTCGCGCGGCGGCGGTCCCCACAGCGCCGGCGACACCGGGCCGAACAGCACCACCGAGGGCCGCCGGTAGGCCGTGGCCAGGTGCGCGACGCCGGTGTCGCCGCAGACCACGACGCGGGCGGCCGCCACCACGGCGGCGAGCTCCGTCGACGTCGTCCGGCCGGCGAGCACCGCGTCGTCGCCGAGGCCCGCTGCCTCCGCGACCGAGCGCGCCAGCCCGACCTCGGCCGGCCCCCCGGTGACGCGCACGTCGTGGCCGGCGGCGGCCAGGTGCCGGGCGACGGCGGCGAACCGGTCGGGCGGCCAGCGGCGCCCGGGGTAGGCGGCACCGGGGTGGACGACCGCGACGTCGCGCGCCGGCGGCGGCACGTCGGGGACGGCGAGGTCCAGGGCGTCGGGGTCGGCGGGCACGCCCAGCCCCTCGGAGACCAGCCGGCACCAGCGCCGCACCTCGTGCTCGTCGGCGTACCAGGTCGGCCCGGGGTAGCCGGGGCTGTCGAAGGTGAGCAGCCGCGCGGGGTGCAGGTCGGCGACGACCACGTGCGAGGCCGGCCCCTTGCCGTGCAGGTCGACGGCGAGCTCCGGCGGCGGGCCGGCCCAGTCCAGCGGCTCCAGCTCGCGGGCGGGCAGCACCTCGTCGACGGCGTCGACCAGCTCGGCCAGCGGCCGCAGCGCCTCGGTCGTGGCGAGGACCAGGTGGTGGTCGGGCACCGCGGCCCGGACCGCCCGGATCGCCGGGACACCGGTGAGCAGGTCCCCCAGCCCGAGCGGCCGGAGGACCACGGCCGTGGGCCTCACACCCGCGAGCGCTCGACCAGGGCCGTGGTCGAGTGGCCGTCCAGGTAGGGCAGGACGACGGCCTGGCCGCCCCACGTCCGCAGCACCTCGGCCTCGGGCAGGTCGGCGCCCGCGTAGTCGCCACCCTTGGCCCACACGTCGGGGCGCAGCCGCTCGAGCACCTCCGAGGGGGTGTCCTCCTCGAAGACGACGACGGCGTCGACGAACTCCAGCGCCTCGAGCACGCGGGCGCGGTCGGGCGCGCTGTTCAGCGGCCGCGACGGGCCCTTGAGCCGGCGCACCGAGTCGTCGGAGTTGATGCAGACGACCAGGCAGTCGCCCAGCCCGCGGGCGGCCCGCAGCGTGGCCACGTGCCCGGGGTGCAGCAGGTCGAAGCAGCCCCCGGTGGCGACGACGGTGCCGCCGGCGGCGCGCACCCGCGCGATCACGCCCTCGGCGCCCGGCTCGGCCACCGCGACGGGGGCCTGGTCGGTCGCGTCCCAGGCCGTGGCGCCACCCCGCGCGACGAAGGCGCCGGCGAACGCGACCGCCGTCGACACCGCCTCGCCGGTCACCGCGCCGTCGGCGAGCGCGAGCGCCGCGGCGGCCGCGAAGGAGTCACCGGCGCCGCACGGGTCGCCGCCGGTCACCGGCACCGCGGGCACCACCATGGGGGCGCCCGTGCCGTAGGAGAGCAGCGCGCCGCGCGCGCCCATCGTCACCGCCACCCCGCCGACGCCCCAGCGGGAGATCAGCGCCTCCGCCCGGGCACCGACCGCGGCCAGCCCCTCGCCGGGCACGTCGGGCACCACGCGGGCGGCCTCGGCGGCGTTCGGCGTGACCAGCCGGACGCCGCGGACCGGGTCGGCACCGCGCGGGTGCGGGTCCCAGACGACCGGGCCCCGGGCCTCGGCCAGGGCGGCGCGGACGGCGGGGTCGGCGGTGGTGCCACGGCCGTAGTCGGCCACCAGCACGGCCGCGGCGTCCCGGATCGCGGCCACCGCCTCGGCCGGCAGCTCGCCCAGCGCGGCCACCGGCGAGCCGGAGTCGAGCCGGGCGACCGAGTGGTCGCCGACCCGCACCCGCTGCTTGACGGCGGTGCCACCGGTGGCCGGGATCTCCACCAGCCGCACCCGGCCGGCGAGCAGGGCGCGCAGGCGGTCGGCGTCCTCGTCGGAGTCCATGGGCGCGACCAGCACGACCTCGCGGGCGCCGGCAGCCGCCGCGATGACCGCCGCCAGCGCCGCGCCGCCCGGGCGCTCGCGCCGCTCGATGTCCTCGACCACGGGGACGGGCGCGTCGGGGGTGAGCCGCGAGGCGCTGCCGACGAGGTCCACGTCGAGCAGCGCGTCGCCCAGGACGACCAGCGGTCTCATCGGGCCGCCTCGAACGACGGCCCGGTCGGCACGCGCGAGGGCTCGGCGAGCACGGCCTCGTCGAAGGCGGCGCAGACCAGGTGCAGCGCGACCAGGTGGCACTCCTGCACCGTCGCGGTCCACGGGGAGTCGATGCAGACGGCGTCGTCGGCCACGGCGGCCAGCGGGTTGGGCGCGGGACCGGTCATCGCCAGGACGGTGATGCCGCACTCGCGGGCCCGGCGCGCGGCGGCGACGGCGTTGGGCGAGCGGCCCGAGGTGGAGAGCAGCACCAGGACGTCGCCCGGGCGGCCGTGCGCCTCGACCTGCCGGGCGAACAGCTCGTCGGCCGGGTAGTCGTTGGCGATGGCCGTGAGCGAGGAGGTCTCCGCGGTCAGGCAGATCGCGGAGAACGGCGGCCGGTCGGCGCGGTAGCGGCCGACCAGCTCGGCGGTGAGGTGCTGGGCCTGGGCGGCGCTGCCGCCGTTGCCCGCGGCCAGCAGCCGGCCCCGGGACTCGGAGCACAGCACGTCGGCGACGAGCTTGCCCCACCGGTCGAGCGCGCCGAGCTGGCCGTTGAGCGAGGCCAGTGCGGCGGTCAGCGAGGCGACGTGGTCGGCCCCGGTGAGGTGGGTGCAGGTGTCGGGCGAGGGCACCTCGAGGGCGACGTTCTCCCGGAACGAGTGCGGCGGGATGCTCATCGGGCGACCTCCACGGGACGACGGCGGGCGAGGACCTGCCGGTAGACGGTTTCGGTGTCGGCGACGACCCGGCTCCAGCGGTAGCGGGCGCGGGCCCGCTGCACACCGGCGGCGCCGTACGCGGCGCGGCGGTCGTCGTCGGCCAGCAGGGCGGCGACCACCTCGCCGAGCCGCGCGGGGTCGCGCGGGGGGACCAGGTCGCCGGTGACCCCGTCGGCGACGGAGTCCTGCAGCCCGCCGACGGCGGTGGCGACGACGGGACGCCCGCAGGCCATGGCCTCGAGCGGGGTGATGCCGAACGGCTCGTACCAGGGCACGGCGAGGACGACGTCGGCGGAGCGGATCCAGGCGGGGACGTCGGCGCGCGCGACGGCGCCGGTGAACACCAGCCGGTCGGCGACCCCCGCCTCGGCGGCCACGGCGCGCAGCCGGCGCACCTCGGGGTCGCCGTCCAGCTCGTCCAGCGGCGGGCCGCCGACGACCACGAGCTCGGCGCCGGGGACCGCGCGCAGCGCCCGCACGGCGTCGTCCTGGCCCTTGCGCTCGACGATCCGGCCGAGCACCAGCAGGCGCTGCCGGTCCGAGCGGGGCGCGACCGGGCCGCGGGGGGTGAACACCGAGGTGTCGACGCCGCACGGCACGATCGACACGCGGTCGCTGGTCAGCCCCAGCCGGCGCAGCTCGAAGACCTCGTCGGAGCAGGTGGCGACGACGTGGCTGACGTCGCGGCACAGCCCGCGCTCGAGGTCCACCCGCTCGGCGGGCGAGGTGTCGGCGTCGCCCTGGTGGCGGCGCTTGACAGAGCCGAGGGCGTGGAAGGTCTGCAGCACGGGGACCGGCCGGAGCAGGCTGGCGGAGGCCTCGACCGACGCCAGGCCGCTCATCCAGAAGTGCGCGTGCACGACGTCGGGCGGGGTGGCGGCCCAGCCGTGCCGCAGCACCCGGGCGAAGGCCGGCATGTGCTGGAGCAGCTCGTCCTTGGGCAGCGCCTCGGCCGGGCCGGCGGTCACGTGCACGACGTTGTAGCCGTCCTGGACGACCACGCGCTCGGGCAGCGCCGGGTCGTCGCGGCGGGTGTGCACGGTGACCTCGTGCCCGCGCTCGGCGAGCCCGGCGGCGAGCGCCGCGACGTGCACGTTCTGCCCGCCGGCGTCGACGCCGCCGATCGCGGCGAGCGGGCTGGCGTGCTCGCTGACCAGGTCGATCCTCATCGGGTCACCTCTCCCAGGAGCGCGTCCCAGTCGCGCAGGAAACGGTCCAGCCCGTAACGGTCCAGCGCCGCCGCGCGGGCGGCCTTGCCGGCGATCCGGGCGGCGTCCTCGTCGTGGACCAGCTCGCGGACGGCGGCCCACAGCCGGTCGGGCCGGGTGGAGAGCACGCCGGCCTCGGCCGGCACGGCCTCGACGGCCTCGGTCGTGGCCAGCCCGACGACGGGCAGGCCCAGGTGCATCGCCTCCAGCAGCGACAGGCCCAGCGACGTCCAGCGCACCGGGTGCACGTAGACCCGGCGGCGGGCCAGCTCGGCGTGCATCGCGGCCTGCGGCGGGTCGTCGTGCAGCGTGACCCGCGCCGGGTCCAGGCCGTAGCGCTCGTGCAGGCCCGACAGGCCCATGCCGAACACGTCCACCGGGGCGGCCGAGGCGAGACCCGGCAGCAGGTCGGCGCCGACGGTCCGGCCCCGGCGGACCGGCTCGTTGGTGACGACGGCGGCGTGCGGCAGCTCGCCGGTGTACCGCTCCCCCGGGTCGACGATGCCGTGCTCGATCACGGTCGTCGGCGCCCGGCCGTTGTCGTAGAAGAGCTCGTTGAAGTACGTGACGTGCACGATCGGGATCGCGCTCTGGTCGGCCATCGGGTGCCGGGTGTGCGGTACCGGTCCGTCACCCGGCTCCAGGCCCGGCGCGTTGTGCTCCAGGAACACCGCCGGCAGGTCACGTCCGGGCTCGCGGCCCAGCCACTCGCGGACCAGCTCCAGGTCGCGGGGCCGCTGCAGGACGACCACGTCGACGTCCTCGTCGCGCAGCTGCTCGGGCGTCACCTCCCGGGCCGAGGCCGGCCAGTCCCAGGTGCGCGCCCGCCCGAGCCCGTCGGGGCTGCGCCCGCTCCCACCCGGGGCCTCCACGACGGGCAGCAGGTACT
The DNA here is from genome assembly GCF_004571075.1 of Blastococcus sp. TF02A-35. Lineage (GTDB taxonomy): Bacteria > Actinomycetota > Actinomycetes > Mycobacteriales > Geodermatophilaceae > Blastococcus. Next base: position 1,797 of record NZ_SPQP01000053.1, on the reverse strand, counting down.
CGTGCCGGCCCTGGACGAACGCCGTCGTCCACGAGCCGTGCACGTGCCAGAGCAGGACCTTCACGCACTCACCAGCTTCTCCACGGCGGCGACGACGTCGGCTGCGCTCACCGACGAGAGGCAGGGGTGGCCGGGCACCGGGCACTCGCGGGCCCGGGTGCCGGCGCAGGGTGCGGCCTGGTCGCCGAGCAGCACGGTGGGCACCCCGTAGGGCGCCCAGCGCTCGGCCGGCACGACCGGCGAGAAGAGGGAGACGACGGGGGTGCCGACGGCGGCGGCGAGGTGGGCGGGGCCGGTGTTGCCGACCACCACCGCGGCCGCGCCGTCGAGCAGCGACGCCATCTCGGCCAGCGAGGTCTCCCCGCCCAGGTCGGTCCCGCGGGTGCCGGCCACGGCCGCGGTGAGCGCGCGCTCCCCCGGGCCGCCGGTGACGACGACCCGGTGGCCGGCGTCGGCCAGCGCCTCGACGGCCTCGGCGCAGCGCTGCGCGGGCCACGCCCGGGCCGGCACGGAGGCGCCGGGGTGCACGACGACGTACCCGGGCGACAGGTCGTGGCCGCGGTGGGCGTGCGCGACCGGGGGCAGGGGCCGTCGCACGGAGAGCCGGGCGTCGTCGCCGGCCGGCAGCTCGAACCCCGCCGCCCGGGCGAGCGAGAGCGCCCGCTCGGGCTCGGGGATGTCGTCGTCCACCTGGTGCCGCACGTCCAGCAGCGAGCCGGGGTAGTCGACGCTGATCGCCGAGATCCGCGGCACCCCGGCCGCCCGCAGCACCAGCGCCAGGGGCAGGGGCGACTGGTGGAAGGACGTGGAGATGACCGCCTCGTCGGGCGCCAGCGCCCGGATCCGCGTCGCGAACGCGGTCAGGTCACCGGTGTCGACCGGCGGCGGGTCACCGAGGATCCAGGGGCAGGCCCAGGTCCAGACCTCGTCGACGCCCGGGAGCAGCCCGGCCGCCGCGGAGCCCGCCGGACCGGCCAGGAAGACGACGCGGTCGGCCCCGTGCGCGACCGCGCGCACGAGCGGCCCCTGGAGGAGCACGTCGCCGGCGTTGTCCAGCCGCGCGACGAGCACCGTGCGGGTCACCAGCGGCCGCCCAGCACCTGCTCGACCGCACCGGGCAGGTCGGGAGCGAGGCGCGGGGCGGCGGAGACCTCCTCGCGACGGGTCACGGGGGTGGGCACGAGGATGCCGCTGGCCCCCGCTGCGGCCGCCGCCTCGACGTCGGCGCCGATGTCACCGATGACGACGCAGCGCGCCGGGTCGACCCCGAGCTCCGCGCACGCCGCCTTGACCATGCCGGGAGCGGGCTTGCGGCAGGCGCAGCCGTCCTCCGGGCCGTGCGGGCAGTACTGGACCGTGTCGAAGGGGCCGACCAGCTCGTCGAGCCGGGCCATGCACGCCTCGACCTGCTCGCGGGTGATCAGCCCGCGGGCGACGCCGGACTGGTTGCTCACCACGCCGACCCGCACCCCGCGGGCGCGCAGCCGGTCCAGCGCCTCCTTCGCGCCCTCGACCGGGCGGACCCACTCGGGGTCGCCGTTGTAGGGGAAGTCGTGCACCAGGGTGCCGTCGCGGTCGAACAGCACCAGGTCGGGCAGGCCGCGCCACTGCGGCACGCCGACGTGCTGGACGACCCCGCGCAGCCAGTGCCAGGTCGCCAGCGGAGGGATCAGCGCGCTGGTCAGGGCCATGGTGGTCACCTCGGCCCTCGTGCGGGGGCCGGGCGCGATCCGCCGCCAGGCGAACTCCGCGGTGCCGGCGGCCCAGACGGCGGCGGCCGCCAGCGCGGCGCGCGGA
>NZ_SPQP01000052.1 GCF_004571075.1 Blastococcus sp. TF02A-35 | reverse complement strand
AGGACCTCCGGTGCTTCGTGGAATGGGGCCTTCAGCAGCTCCACTCCACGCCCGGAGGTCCTCCCCGAACAAGACCTACTCAGATCCCGTCGTCACAACTCCTCGACCAACGTCTCCGGTCAGTACAGCTAGGCCTCGCCGTACCTCGCCCAGAGCCGCGGGAACCGGCGGGCGAACCACTCGTCGTCGTCCTCGGGGAACGGCTCGCCGGTGGGCTCGCCGAACTGGTCGTCGACGTCCTCGGGGCCGGGGTCCATCTCCTCCTCGTCGAACCCCCGCTCCTCCAGCACCTCCAGCGGCGCGTAGGCCCACGCCTCGGCGGCGCCGAAGTCGTTCTCGTCCTCGTCCCACTCGAGGTCGGCCAGCTCGTCGGGGGAGGCGAGCACCCGCTCGTAGGTGTCCCGGCCGTGGCTGATCAGCCAGTTGCGGAAGTCCAGGAAGCTGTCGTCGCTGGCCCCGCCGAGCGCGAGGTAGGCGGCCGCCCAGAGGTCCCAGGTGTTCGCGCGGGCCCGGACGGCCATCAGCTGACGGTAGAAGGCGCGGACCTCGTCGTCGGAGAGCTCCTCGAGGGCCTCGGTGAGCGTCTCGACGTGCTGCTCGACCACCGAGTCCGGCGCGGCCTCGAGGGCCTCGGCCCGGGTGTCCTCGACCAGGGCCCAAAAGGCGTTCGTGTCCACGGGCGGGAACCTAGCGGTGCGGCCGGGTGCTAGACAGGGGCGTGGGCTTCTTCGACGGGATCTCCGAGGGCCGGGCAGCGGTCGGGGAGGGCATCGAGCTGCGGTACCGCGTCGGCGGGGAGGGGCCGCCGGTCGTCCTGCTGCACGGGCACCCGCGCACGCACACCACCTGGCACCGCGTCGCGCCGCAGCTGGCCGCGGCCGGCCGCACGGTTGTCTGCCCCGACCTGCGCGGCTACGGCCGCTCCTCGAAGCCCCCGACGACCGCGGACCACGCGCCGTACTCCAAGCGCGCCCTGGCCGGTGACGTCGTCGCGCTGATGCGCGGCCTGGGCCACGAGCGGTTCGCCGTCGTCGGGCACGACCGGGGCAGCTACGTGGCGCTGCGGACCGCCCTGGACCACCCCGGAGCGGTCACGCACCTCGCCGTCGTCGACTGCATCCCTATCGTGGAGCACCTGGACCGCGCCGACGCCAGGTTCGCCACCGCGTGGTGGCACTGGTTCTTCTTCGCCCAGCCCGAGAAGCCCGAGCGGGCCATCGGCGTCGACCCCGAGGCCTGGTACGGGGCGCTGGGGCCCGGGCGGGCCGAGGCGATGGGGGAGGAGAACCACGCCGACTTCCTGGCCGCGATCCGGGACCCGCGGACCCGGCTCGCGATGCTCGAGGACTACCGGGCCGGCCTGGGCGTGGACCGGGCCGCCGAGGAGGCCGACCGTGCGGCAGGGCGGAAGGTCGGCTGCCCCACGCTCGTGCTGTGGTCCTCCCGCGACGACCTCGAGGAGCTGCACGGCGACCCACGGGAGATCTGGGCGCACTGGAGCACGGACCTGCGCGGGGGTGGGCCGATCGACAGCGGTCACCACGTGGCCGAGGAGGCGCCGGACGAGCTGGTCGCGGCCCTGCGGCCCTTCCTCGCGATGTGATCATCTCCGCCGCCCTGGGTAGGGCCGTCCCCGACCGAGAGGAGACGGCGATGCCGAAGACCACCAAGAAGGGCGACGCGAAGCAGTCGGAGCTGCCCAGCACGCTGCGCCGGTCGGAGAAGAAGGCCCAGCGCACGTTCACCAAGGCCTACGACTCGGCGGTCGAGGAGTACGACGACGAGGAGCGCGCGAACCGGACGGCCTGGGCCGCGGTCAAGCACTCCTTCGAGAAGGTGGGCGACCACTGGGAGAAGAAGGAGGGCGGCAGGAAGGGGCCCTCCGACGCGCAGGCCGCGGGCGGTCGCGGTACCGGCAAGGGGACCAAGGGTGGCGTCGACGCCAACGCCACCAAGGAGCACCTGCTGGCGCTGGCCAAGAAGCTGGACGTCTCGGGCCGGTCGAAAATGAAGAAGAAGGAGCTGGTCGACGCCATCCAGAAGGCGAACGACAAGAAGACCGCCGCTGCGCGCAAGAAGTGACCCCGCGTGACCGGGGACGGCGCGGTCAGCCGATGAGGACGAACTCCGTCTGCCGACCGCCCAGGAACTCCACGCCGTCCCCGGTCACCGCGATGCCCTCCTCCAGGCCCAGCCGCACGCACTGACCGCCCCACTCGGGGACCGGCCGGCGCACCGCGAGCTCGAGGGCGAGCACGGTGTCCTCGTGCACCGGGTAGTCCCCGGCGCCCAGCACCCCCGTCTGGTCGTCCCACTGGCCGATGGCCGGGCCCGCGCCGTGGCCGTGGTAGCCGACGGGGTGGGAGTACACGTCCCCGTCGATGCCCTCGGCGGCCGCCGCCGCCCGCGCCGCCGCGAGCACCTCGTTGCCGGTGCGGCCGGGGACGAGGGCCGCCGTCGTCAGCTCCTGCAGCCGGTTCGCCGCCCGCATGGCGGCCCGCAGCCCCTCCGGCGCGGACGTCTCCCCGGGCCGCAGCACGTAGCCGTTGCGCTGGTTGTCCGTGCACAGGCCCAGGGAGCTCAGCCCCACGTCGCAGTGCACGAGGTCGCCCGGCTCGATCACCGCGTCGAAGCGCACGGCCGGCAGCAGCGCGCCCTGCTCCTCGGCCAGCGGCACCCCGGCCCGCTGCAGCAGCACCGACGGCTGGAACCAGGGGTCGACGCCGAGGTCGTGCAGCCGCTGCCGGATCCACCAGGCCAGGTCCAGCGCCGTCGTCTCGCCGACGCTGACCACGGAGAAGGCCTCGGCGACGACGTCGTGCACCAGCCGGTTGAGCCCGTGCAGCGCTGCGATCTCCTCCGGCAGCCGTGTCTCCAGCCAGCCGACGGCCAGCTCCTCGGCGGGCACCAGCCGGTCGGCCCACCGCGCGAGCGCCTCGGTCAGCAGCCCGTGCTCGGTGTGCGACAGCCCGTCGGCCAGCGCGAAGTCCGCGGAGACGTCGATCCCGATGCGGCGGGGGTCGGCCTGCTCCACGAACCGGCGCACCTCGGCCCACTGGCCGTCCGGGCCGGTGGCGGCGTCGGGGGTCCACGCGGGCAGGAACTGGCCGACCGGGTACCGGGAGACGGCGGCCGGCGTGACGCCGTCGTCGCTGCGGTGCAGGACGAGGATCGTGCGCCGGCGCGCGGCCAGCCAGGCCGAGGGCAGGAGGGTGGCCATCACCGGGTCCTCGTTGCCCTCCCGGCCGGCGACGATCCACAGGTCGATGCCCGCGCGGTCCATGAGACCCGGGAGGACGTCGAGCAGCCGCTGGCTCAGCCACCGGTCGCGCACGTCGGCCTGCTCCCGCAGTGGGAGCGGCACCGTCCGCAGCGGGTCCGGCGCGACGAGCGACATGCGTCTAGGGAAGCAGAGAACCGGCGACCTCACCGGTCGAGACGCTGGCGCGGGTCCTCCGGTCGGGCGACCCGGTGCAGGCGTCTCAGGCGGTCGTCTCCTCCGGGTGCGGCGCACGGGCCCGCGGCACAGCGGCGACGGCGACCCGGTCGCGGCCGCGGCGCTTGGCCTCGTACATCGCGGCGTCGGCCCGGTCGACCAGCCGCCACAGCGCGGCCACCGCGTCCTCGCCGTCCTCGGGCCGGGCCACCGCCAGGCCCACGGAGGCGGTCACGCCGTACCCGTCGTCGGTCCGGCCGTCGGCGACAGCTGCCCGCAGCCGCTCGGCCAGCTGCTGCGCGGCGGCGTCGGCGACCAGGCCGAGCACGACCAGCTCCTCGCCGCCGGTGCGCGCGAGCACGTCCGCGGGCCGGACCGTGGCCTGCAGCGCCCGGGCGACCGTGCCGAGCACGCGGTCACCCGCGGCGTGCCCGAACTGGTCGTTGAGCCGCTTGAAGTGGTCGAGGTCGAGGACCAGGGCGGCCACCCGGGTGCCGTCGCGCCGCGCCTGCCGCCAGATCCGGGGCGCCTGCTCCACGAGGTAGCGCCGGTTGGACAGCCCGGTCAGCGGGTCCAGGCGGGTGAGGACCTCGGTGGCGGCGAGCAGCCGCTGCACCCGCCGCCGCAGCAGGGAGACGACCAGCGACGCGGCGTCGAGGGTGACGGCGCTGACGCCGACCTGCACGGCCAGGCCCACGGGGCTGTCGTAGCTCGGCCACAGCGCCGCCAGGCACACCGCGGCGATGACCACCATGTGCACGTAGAGCTGCCGGACCTCGAGGAACCACCCCGCCACCAGCGCCGGGAACAGCAGCATCAGCGGGGTGGCGTAGTGCGCCGGGTCCTCGATGCACAGGACGACGACGAGGTAGATGAGGTCGCCCACCAGCACCAGCGCGAAGGTGTGCTGAGGGCGGACCCGGCCGCGGGCCGCGATCGAGGCCCCGAGGACCAGCAGGGTGACCATGGTGGCGCCGTAGGCCCAGCGCCCCGCGCCCTCGCGCAGGACCCCGTCGACGAGCAGGTTGACCGAGCCCATGAGCCCGCCGGTGACCAGCAGCGCGGCGAGGGTCAGGGCGGCCAGCCGGCTCTCGGGGGCGGGCAGCTCGTCGTCGCCGGCCTCGTCCCGGTGTCCCGGCGTGCTGGTGTCGGCGCTGGTCACCGGCGCAGGATGCCGCAGGACGGGCGGTTCCGGGGGAGGTCCGCGCGCGGTGTGCCCAGCGCGGGCGGCGGCGGGGGCGGGGTGGAAGGCTGGGGCGACGACGAGCGAAGGAGGTGGCTGATGGCCGACGGACCGTGGTTCTTCTGCCTCAAGCACCACACCGTGGAGCCGCGCGAGGGATGCGCGGAGAAGCACCGGCTCGGGCCGTACGCGACCCGCGAGGAGGCCGAGCGCGGGCTGCAGTCCCTCGCCGAGCGCAACGAGCAGATCGACGCGCAGGACCGCGAGTGGAAGGGCGACTGACCGTCGTCCCGGCCCGGCGGGGCATGATCGTGGCCGAGCGCCCGGACTCTCCGGCGCCGCGGGAGGGGTGGACGTGACGGACGGTCGCGCGGTCGAGGAACTGGTCGTCGGGGTGCTGGGCGGCACCGGCCCGCAGGGGCGCGGGCTCGCCGTCCGGCTGGCCGCGCAGGGCCAGCGGGTGCTGCTCGGCTCCCGCGACGCCGACCGCGCCGCCGAGGTCGCGGCCGAGGTGGCCGAGCGGGCCGCCACCGTCGCCGGGGACGTCGAGGTGTCGGTGACCGGCGGCTCCAACGTCGACGTCGCCGGTGCCGCGGACCTGGTGATCGTCGCCGTCCCCTTCGCCGGGCACGCCGCCACCCTCGCCGAGCTGGCCACGCCGCTCGCCGGGAAGATCGTCGTCGACTGCGTGGTGCCGATGGGCTTCGACGAGCTGGGCGCCTACGTGCTCGACGTCGAGGAGGGCAGCGTCGCGCAGCAGGCGGCCGCGCTGCTGCCCGACTCGCACGTGGTCGGCGCGTTCCACCACCTGTCGGCCAAGCTGCTCGAGGACCTGTCCAGGCCCACGCTGGAGGGCGACGTGATGGTCGTCGGCGACGACCGCGCGTCGATGGACACCGTCCAGGCGCTCGCCGGCCGGCTGCCCGGCATGCGCGGCATCTACGCCGGCCGGCTGCGCAACGCACGCCAGGTCGAGGCCCTCACGATCAACCTGGTCTCGGTCAACCGCCGGTACAAGGTGCACGCCGGGGTCCGCATCACCGACGTCTGAGGCGCTCCCCACCGGGGGCGATGTGCGCGGAGGGCGGGTTCCCGGGGTAGGGGCCCGCCCTCCGCGCACATCGCCGCGCCCAGGGCGTCTACTCGAAGGAGTGCTCGGGGCCGGGGAAGGCGCCGCCGCGGACGTCGTCGGCGAACTCCTGCGCCGCGCGCAGCAGCTCGGCCCGGACGTCGGCGTACTTCTTCACGAACTTCGGCACCCGTCCGCCGTTGAGCCCGGCCATGTCGGGCCAGACCAGCACCTGGGCGTCGCAGTCCACCCCGGCGCCGATGCCGACCGTGGGGATGGACAGCTCTTGGGTCACCTTCGCGGCGATCGCGGCCGGCACCATCTCCAGGACGACGGCGAACGCGCCGGCCTCCTGCACCGCGTGGGCGTCGGCCAGCAGCTGCTCGGCGCCGGCCCCGCGGCCCTGCACCCGGAACCCGCCCAGGGCGTGCTCGCTCTGCGGCGTGAAGCCGATGTGCGCCATGACCGGGATGCCGGACTCGCTGAGCAGCCGGATCTGCGGGGCCACGCGGACGCCGCCCTCCAGCTTGACCGCCTGCGCGCCGCCCTCCTTCATGAGCCGCACGGCGTTGTCGAAGGCCTGCTGCGGGCCGGACTCGTAGGAGCCGAAGGGCAGGTCGGCCACGATCAGCGCCCGCGAGGTGGACCGGGTGACGGCCTTGGTCAGGAAGAGGATGTCCTCGACGGTGACCGGCACCGTGCTGCTGTGGCCCATGACCACGTTGCCCGCCGAGTCGCCGACGAGCATGACCGGGATGCCGGCCTTCTCGAAGATGGCCGCGCTGTAGGTGTCGTAGGCGGTGAGCATCGCCCACTTCTCGCCGCGGGCCTTGGCCTGCTGCAGGTGGTGGATGCGCACCCGCGCGCTGGACGTGCCGCCGTACAGCACCGATTCAGTCACTGCGCCGCTCCTTCGCGGACCGTGGGGAGGGTCTCCCGCCAGCGGTTGGTGATGGGCAGCCGCCGGTCGCGGCCGAACGCCTTGAGGCTGATCTTGGTCCCCGGGGCCGACTGCCGGCGCTTGAACTCGGCGGCGTCCACCAGCCGGAGGACCCGCGCCACCACCTCGGCGTCGTGGCCGCGCTCCAGCAGCTGGGCCATGCCGAGGTCGCGGTCGACGTAGTCGGCGATGACCGCGTCGAGCTGGTCGTAGGAGGGCAGCGAGTCGCTGTCCTGCTGCCCGGGCGCCAGCTCCGCCGACGGCGGCTTCTCGATCGAGCTCGCGGGGATCGGCTCGGTCTCGCCGCGCTCCCGGGCCCAGGCGTTGCGCCAGCGGGCCAGCTCCCAGACCAGCGTCTTCGGCACGTCCTTGATGGGGGCGAACCCACCGGCGGCGTCGCCGTAGAGCGTGGAGTAGCCGACGGCGACCTCGCTCTTGTTCGACGTCGCCAGCAGCAGGTGGCCGTGCTGGTTGGACAGCCCCATGAGCAGGGTGCCGCGGACGCGGGCCTGCAGGTTCTCCGCCGCGACCCCGGAGAGCTCGACCGACTTCTCGTAGGCCTCGACCATGGGCGCGATCGGCACGACCGAGTAGTGCATGCCCAGGCGCCTCGCCGAGTCCTCGGCGTCGGTGAGCGAGTGGTCGCTGGACCACTTCGAGGGCAGCCCGACCCCGTGGACCCGGTCGGCGCCGAGGGCGTCGACGGCGAGCGCGGCGACCAGGGCGGAGTCGATGCCGCCGGACATGCCGAGCACGACCGAGGGCATGCCGTTCTTGTCGATGAAGTCCTTGAGGCCGAGGACGAGCGCCCGCCAGACCTCCTCGCAGTCGCTGAGCGGGTCCACGACGGTGGCCGGGCGCGGCTCGAACGCCGGCACCGGGTCCTCGCTCAGCACGTGGCGGGTGACGGTCATGGGCCCGACCCGGCCCTCGCGCCGCTGCGGCACCGAGGCCGGGTCCAGCGCCAGGTCCACGGTCAGCAGGTGCTCGACGAACTGGGGTGCGCGGGCCAGCAGCTCGCCGGTCGGGGAGACGGCCATGGAGTCGCCGTCGAAGACCAGCTCGTCCTGCCCGCCGACCTGGTTGCAGTAGAGGACCGCCGCCCGGGCCTCCGCCGCCCGGCGGCGCACGAGCGGCAGCCGCAGGTCGTCCTTGGCGCGCTCGTAGGGCGAGGCGTTGGGGGAGACGACGAGGTCGACGCCGGCCTCGCCGGCGACGCCGCACGGCCCGCCCTCGACCCACAGGTCCTCGCACACGGTCAGCGCGACGTCGACCCCGTGCAGCCGCACGACCGGCAGCTCGGTGCCGGGCACGAAGTAGCGCGCCTCGTCGAAGACGCCGTAGTTGGGCAGGTGCCGCTTGTAGTAGCGGACGACGACGTCGCCGCCGTGCAGCAGGGCGGCGGCGTTGCGCGGGGCGCCGCGGCGCGGGTTGGCGTCGCTGGGCCGGTCGTCGTCGGTCGGGCTCGCGTCGACCGGCGCGGGGCCGCTGCCCTCGGTGTGCGCCAGGTACCCGACGACGACGGCCAGGTCGCCCAGCCCCTCGGCCGCGAGCCGGGCGGCGAGGTCGACCAGGGCGTGCTCGCTGGCGCGGGCGAAGGACTCGCGCAGCACCAGGTCCTCCGGCGGGTAGCCGGTCAGCGTCATCTCCGGGAAGACGACGAGGTGCGCGCCCGCCTCCGCGGCCTTCCCCGCCCACCGGACGACGAGGTCGCTGTTGCCCGCGAGGTCGCCCACGCGGGTGTCGACCTGGGCCAGGGACACCCGCAACTGCACCGGCTGCTGATCGCTCACGCCGTCAGTCTGGTCGCCCGCCGGGGCGTCCGGCCAGGCGGGGGGCGGTGCGCGGGAGGTCAGGAGCCGAGGAAGCGGCGCTGGGCCTCGGGACCCCACGAGGCCACGACCTTGCGGCGCAGCCGGGCTCCCAGCCGCTCGTAGAAGCGCTGGGCGGCGACGTTGTCCTCGCGCATCTCCCACCGCACGACCAGGTCCTCGGCCGTGGCCAGCCTCGCCAGCTCCGCCATCAGCAGTCGGCCGAGCCCCGCGTCGCGGTGCCCCGCCCGCACGAACAGGTCGTCGAGGGCGAGGACGTCGCGCCCCAGCCACAGGTGCAGCTTGCGGACCGCGGAGACGTACCCCACCGCGGCGCCGTCGCGGCGTGCCAGGAGGACGACGGCCTCGGGGCGGCCGAGCACCCGCTGCCACCCCTCGAGCGTCCCGGCGTCGGGCACGGCGTCGCCGTTCTCGGCGGCCAGGGCCTGCACCAGGGAGAACAGCTCGGCGGCGTCGGGAACCCCGGCGCGGTGGACGCGGGTCGCATCGGCATCGGAGGGCACGCGGGTGGTCCTGCGCCACGGACGGCCGGGCGGGTGCGACACGAGCGGCCGCGGGCAGCGCGGACCGTGTGCGAATCGCCCGGAGGGGGCAGGCTTGCGCCGACGTCACACTCCCGAAACGAGCGGACTGGATCATGGCGGGCATGGACCGACAGCAGGAGTTCGTCCTGCGCACCCTGGAAGAGCGCGACATCCGCTTCGTGCGGCTGTGGTTCACCGACGTCTCCGGCTACCTGAAGGCCGTCGCGGTGGCCCCGGCCGAGATCGAGGCGGCGTTCGCCGAGGGCATCGGCTTCGACGGCTCGGCCATCGAGGGCTTCGCCCGCGTCTACGAGTCCGACATGCTCGCCAAGCCCGACCCGGGCACCTTCCAGGTGATGCCCGCACGCGAGGGGCGCGCCAGCGACACGGCGCGGATGTTCTGCGACATCACGCTGCCCGACGGCTCGCCGTCCTGGGCCGACCCGCGGCACGTGCTGCGCCGGGCGCTCGGCAAGGCCGCCGACATGGGGTTCACCTTCTACACGCACCCCGAGATCGAGTTCTTCCTGCTCAAGGACCTGCCGACCGACGGCACCCCGCCGCAGCCGGCCGACACCGGCGGCTACTTCGACCTCTCCACGCACAACGTGGCCCACGACTTCCGCCGCGAGGCGGTCTTCGCGCTGGAGGCGATGGGCATCTCGGTGGAGTTCAGCCACCACGAGGTCGCGCCCGGCCAGCAGGAGATCGACCTGCGCTACGCCGACGCCCTGTCGATGGCGGACAACATCATGACCCTGCGGCACGTCGTCCGCGAGGTCGCGCTGGCCCAGGGGGTGCACGCCACCTTCATGCCCAAGCCGTTCACCGAGCTGGCCGGCTCGGCGATGCACACCCACCTCTCGCTGTTCGAGGGCGACCGCAACGCCTTCCACGACCCGGCCGACCCGATGCGGCTGTCGACGACCGGCAAGCAGTTCATCGCCGGGCTGCTGACCCACGCCCGCGAGGTCACCGCGATCACCAACCAGACGGTGAACTCCTACCGGCGGCTGCTGGCCGGCACCGAGGCGCCGACGGCGGCCACGTGGGGCCGGGCGAACCGCTCCGCGCTGGTCCGCCTGCCCAGCTACAAGCCCAGCAAGGCGCAGTCGGCCCGGGTCGAGGTCCGGTCGCCGGACTCCGCGTGCAACCCGTACCTGACCTTCGCCGTCCTGCTCGCCGCCGGGCTGCGGGGCATCGAGAAGGGCTACGAGCTGCCGCCGGAGGCCGAGGACGACGTCTGGTCGCTGACCGACACCGAGCGGCGCGCGGCCGGGTACGAGGACCTCCCGGTGAGCCTGGGCGAGGCGCTGACCGCGATGCAGAGCAGCGAGCTGGTCGCCGAGACCCTGGGCGAGCACGTGTTCGAGTTCTTCCTCCGCAACAAGTGGGAGGAGTTCAACTCCTACCGGCAGAACGTGACGCCCTTCGAGCTCCGGCGCTACCTCCCCGGCCTGTAGCGGGAGCCGGCGGTCCGCCTCACTACGCTGCGGACATGGCCCGCCTGCTCGTCGTCGTCCCGAGCGAGACCGACCCGCCCGCGCGGCTGGGGGAGTGGCTGCGCGCGGCCGGGCTGGAGCTCGACGAGCGCCGCCTGGGCCTCGGCGAGCAGCTCCCGGGCTCGCTCGAGGGCTTCGACGGCCTGCTCGTGCTGGGCGGCCCGCAGTCCTCGATGGACGACGAGGTGACCAGCCCCGAGCTCGTGGGGGTCCGGCACCTGCTGCGCGAGGCGGTCGACGCCGACCTGCCCACCCTCGCCGTCTGCCTCGGCGCCCAGCTGCTCGCCCAGGTGGGCGGGGGCAGCACCCGCGTCGGCGTCGACGGCCCGGAGGTGGGCGCCACCCTGGTGGCCAAGCGGGACGCCGCGGACCGGGACCCGGTCTTCGGCCCGCTGCCGCTCTCGCCCGACGTCGTCCAGTGGCACCACGACGAGATCAGCCGGCTGCCGGCCGGTGCGACGCTCCTGGCGAGCAACCCGCACTACCCGCACCAGGCCTACCGCGTCGGGCGGCACGTCTACGCCCTGCAGTTCCACATCGAGACGACGCCGGAGATGGTGCGCGCCTGGGCCGAGAGCGACCCGGTGGGCGTGGCCGCCAGCCCGCTGGACCTGGAGACCCTCTGCCTGCGCGCGGCCGCCGCGCACGACGACCTCGCCGAGATCTGGCAGCCCTTCGCCGGCCGGTTCGCCGACCTGGTGCGGGCACGGGCCGGGGCCACCGCGTGACCGCGGCCCTCCCGGAGGTCCCGCGGCGGGCCATCGTCCGCCTGGTCCGCTTCGGCTTCGGCGACGGCGAGAAGGCCGCGCGGCTGCTGTCGGACCCCGCGCTCGGCCTGTGGGACCTCGAGCGCAACGAGCCCGCGGACCCCGAGGCCGGGCCGGTCGTGGCCGCGCTGGCCCGCGCCGGCGACCCCGACCTCGCCGTCCGCTCCCTGCACCGGCTGGTCGAGGCGCTCGACGGCGAGGACCCCGACGGCGGGGCCGCGGCGGCGCTGCTGGCCCGGCTGCGCGGCCCGGGCCACCTGCGGGCCCGGCTGGTGTCCGTCCTCGGCGCCAGCTCCGGGCTGGCCGACCACCTGGCCGCGAACCCGCTGGACTGGGAGGTGCTCGACGACGACCGGCACGGCCCCTCCCGCCCCACGCCGAACGCGCTGGAGCGCCAGATGCTGGCCGCGGTCGGCGCGGACCCCGACGACCCCCCGTGGGGCGTGCGGCTCGGCAGGGGCGCACCCGACGCCGGGCCCGAGCGCGTGGGCGCCCTGCGGCTGGCCTACCGGCGGGCGGTCCTCTCCCTGGCCGGCCGGGACCTGGGCGACGGCCTCGCCGCCGACGAGGTCGCCGTCGAGCTCGCCGACATCGCCGCCGCCGTGCTCACCGCCGGGCTGGCGATCGCGGTCGCGGAGCAGCCGGCCGACGCCGCCGCCTGCCGGCTGAGCGTCATCGGGCTGGGCAAGGCCGGTGGCCGCGAGCTGAACTACGTCAGCGACGTCGACGTCGTGTTCGTGGCCGAGGCGGTGGACCCCTCCGACGCCGAGGCGGCCGCGCTGGCCAGCGCCACCCGGGTCGCCGCCGCGCTCATGCGGATCTGCCACGAGGCGGCGTGGGAGGTCGACGCCGCGCTGCGCCCCGAGGGCAAGGCCGGCGCCCTGGTCCGCACCGTCGCCGGGCACGCCGCCTACTACGCCCAGTGGGCCGACACCTGGGAGTTCCAGGCGCTGCTGAAGATGCGCCCGGTGGCCGGCGACCCGGACCTGGGGCGGGCCTACGTCGAGGAGCTCTGGCCGCTGGTCTGGAAGGCCGGCGACCGGCCCGGCTTCGTCGCCGAGGTGCAGGCGATGCGCCGGCGGGTGGAGGCCAACATCCCGCCCGCGCAGGCCGACCGGGAGCTCAAGCTCGGCCGCGGCGGGCTGCGCGACGTCGAGTTCGCCGTCCAGCTGCTGCAGATGGTGCACGGCCGGGCCGACGAGCGGCTCCGCGTCGGTGGGACGCTGCCGGCGCTCATGGCGCTGTCGGCCGGCGGGTACGTCGGCCGCGACGACGCCGCGACCCTCATCTCCTCCTACCGGTTCCTGCGCACGGTGGAGCACCGGCTGCAGCTGCTCCGCCTGCGCCGGACCCACCTGCTGCCCACCGACGAGCAGCAGCTGCGCTGGCTGGCCCGGTCGCTGGGCTACAAGCCCGACCACCGCGGGGACGCCGTCGACGTGCTGCGGGCCGAGGTGGCGCTGCACACCCGCGAGGTCCGGCGGCTGCACGAGAAGCTCTTCTACCGGCCGCTGCTGTCCGCGGTGGCCCGCGTACCCGGGGAGCACCTGCAGCTGGGCTCCAAGGCCGCCGGCGACTGGCTGCGGGCGCTGGGCTTCGCCGACGCCGACGGCGCCCTGCGGCACCTGGCCGCGCTGACCGGTGGCGTCTCGCGGTCGGCGTCCATGCAGAAGTACCTGCTGCCGGTCCTGCTGCAGACCTTCGCCGCCTGCCCGAACCCGGACGCCGGCCTGCTGGCCTACCGGCAGGTGAGCGAGGCACTGGGCGGCAACCAGTGGTACCTGCGGCTGCTGCGCGACGAGGGCCAGGTCGTCGAGCGGCTGGCCCAGCTGCTGGGCTCCAGCCAGTACGTGGCCTCGCTGCTCACGCGCACCCCCGAGGCGCTCAGGCTGCTCGCCGACGACGCCGAGCTGGAGCCGCGCAGCGCGACCACGCTCGCCAACGCGTGGCGGGCCGCCGCCGGCCGGGCGGCCGACCCGCAGGCGGGGATCCGCGTGGTCCGGGGGCTGCGCCGCCAGGAGCTGCTGCGGATCGCCGCGGCCGACCTGCTGGGCCGGCTCGACGTGCACCGGGTCGGGCAGGCGCTCACCGACGTCGCCGTCGCCACCCTGCGCGCCGGTCTGGACGTCGCCCTGCGCGCCCACGCCGCCGAGGCGGGGATCGACGTCGCCGACATGCCCGTGGACCTGGCGGTCATCGGCATGGGCCGCCTCGGTGGCGGCGAGATGGGCTTCGGGTCCGACGCCGACGTGCTCTTCGTGCACCGGCCGCGGGCGGGCGCCGACGAGACGCGGGCCTCGGCGGCGGCCAACGCCGTCGCCCACACCCTGCGTCGGCTGCTGTCCGAGCCCGCGCCCGACCCCGCGTTCGAGGTCGACGCCGACCTGCGCCCCGAGGGTCGGCAGGGGGCGCTGGTGCGCAGCCTGTCGGCCTTCCGCGAGTACTACGAGCGGTGGGTGTCGGTCTGGGAGGTGCAGGCGCTGCTGCGCGCGGTGCCGGTGGCCGGGGACGAGGCGCTCGGCGCGGAGTTCGTGGCGCTGGTCGACCCGATCCGCTACCCGGCCGCGGGCCTCACCGCCGAGCAGGTCGCCGAGATCCGCCGGATCAAGGCCCGGGTGGAGCGCGAGCGGCTGCCCCGCGGCGCGGACCCGGCCACGCACACCAAGCTGGGCCGCGGGGGTCTGGCCGACGTCGAGTGGACCGTCCAGCTGCTGCAGCTCCAGCACGCCGCGGCCACCGAGGGGCTGCGGGTCGCCTCGACGGTGGGCGCGCTGGACGCGCTGGCCGCCGCCGGCCACCTGGAGGCCGAGCAGGCCGCCGCGCTGCGGGAGTCCTGGGAGCTGGCCACCCGTGCGCGCAACGCCATCTTCCTCGTCCGTGGCCGCCCCAGCGACCAGCTGCCGCGCCCGGGGCTGGAGCTGGCCGGCGTCGCCCGCGCGTGCGGCTACGGCCCCGACCAGGACCCCGGCCAGTTCGTGGACGACTACCGGCGGACCACGCGGCACGCCCGGAGCGTCGTCGAGCAGGTTTTCTTCGGGCGGCCGCCCGCCGCGTGAGATTTCCGCGTGAATTTCCGGGAACAACCGGAGCAGGAACTGGCGTGTCGCGCGTCGCCGTGACCAGACTGGGGCAGCCGTGCCGCGTCGCAGCAGGGCGACGCACGGGGACGGCCTGTGGTCTGAGGAGATCGCTCATGACACCCGCGCTCGTCCGCTCCCTCGCCGCCGAGTTCCTCGGCACCGCGCTGCTCGTCTTCCTCGCCGTCGGGTCCGCCGTCGCGGGCCTCGACGCCATCGGCGCGCTGGGCGTGGCCATCGCGTTCGGCTTCGTGCTGCTCGCGCTCGCCTACGCCATCGGCCCCGTCTCGGGGTGCCACATCAACCCGGCGGTGACGCTGGGCGTGCTGCTCTCCCGCGGGATGACCGCCACCGAGGCCGCGGCCTACTGGGTCGCCCAGTTCGCCGGCGGCATCGCCGGCGCGGCCCTGCTCGCGCTGCTGACCAGTGGCTTCGGGGACGTGGAGGACCAGACCGGGGCGCTGGGGGCCAACGACTGGGGCCCGGCCATCAGCGCCGGTGGGGCATTCGTCCTCGAGGCCCTGCTGACCTTCGTGCTGGTCACCGTGGTGCTGCTGGTCACCGGCCGCGCGGCCTCACCGGGCTTCGCGGGGCTGGCCATCGGGCTCACGCTCACCGCGGTGCACCTGGTCGGGATCCCGCTCACCGGGACCTCGGTCAACCCGGCCCGGTCCCTCGGCCCGGCGCTCTTCGCCGGCGGGGACCCCCTGGCCCACGTGTGGCTGTTCGTCGTGGCGCCGCTGGTGGGGGCGGTGCTCGCGGTGGCCGTCACCCGGCTGCTCGCCGTCCCGCTGGTCACCGACGACGCGGCGCGGGCAGCGGCCGGCACCGCCGTCGTCGACGAGACCGGCGCGCAGCTCCCGGACAGCGACGCGTCCGGGGACGGCGTGGCCCGGGCGGACGGCGACCGCCGGCACGCCCGCACCTGACCCGGTACACCCGGGCGGGGGGCACCACCGCCCGGTGGGTGTGCCCGTCGCGCCCGCCGGGCAGAGTGGAGCCGTGCCACCACCGCTGACCGACGATGCCGGCGACCCGTCCGCGGGCGGACGCTTCGACGCCGACCTGCCCGAGGACCCCGCCGGTGGGCAGGGGAGCGGGACCACGATCACGCCCTACCGCGACGGTCCGCTGATCGTGCGCGGGGACTTCCGCCTGGTCGACCAGGACGGCGCCGAGATCGACCCCGGCCGGGGGACCATCGCCCTGTGCCGGTGCGGGAAGTCCGGGATCAAGCCGTTCTGCGACGGCTCGCACAAGCGGGCCGGCTTCTCCGCGCCGAGCGCGCCGAGCCGGCCGCGGCCCGCCGCGCAGCTCCGCCAGGAGGGCTGAGCGCGCAGCGGGCCGAGGCGGTCAGCGCGTCGACTCGAACGCGCGGGCCATCCGCACCTGCTCCTCGAGGATCTCCCCGATGCGGGCCTGGACGACGTCGAGCTGGCCGATGACCTCGCTGGTCGCGTGGATGCCGTCGGACACCGACTGGGTGCTGGCCTGGATGCCGGCGATCTGCTCGGACACCTTGCTGGTGGCCTCGGCGGTCTCGCGGGCGAGCTCCTTCACCTCGTTGGCGACCACCGCGAAGCCCTTGCCGGACTCGCCCGCGCGGGCCGCCTCGATGGTGGCGTTCAGCGCGAGCAGGTTGGTCTGGTCGGCGATGGTGGAGATGATCCGGATGACGTCGCCGACGGCGGCCGAGGCGCTGGCCAGCGCCTGCACCTCCGTCGTCATGGACGAGGCCTTGCCCACCGCGCTGTCGGCCACCCGGCCGGCGTCGTCGGCGGCCTCGCGCAGCCGCGAGACGGTCTCCAGGAGCTCCCGGGAGTTCGCCGCGTCGGCCTCCGCGCGGCGGAGGATGTCCAGCCGCTGGGAGACCAGCTGCTGCACGTTGCGCAGCGCCGAGCCGCGGGAGTCGGACAGGTCGATGGTCTCGGTGACGAAGAAGTCCATCGTCCCGACGACCCTGCCGTCGCTGATGACCGGGAAGCAGACGCCGGACTTGACGCCGGCCCGCTGGGCCGCCGGCGCGCGGACGCAGTCGGTCACCTGCGCGAGGTCGCGCACGAAGACCAGGTCGCGGGCCCGCCAGGCCCGGCCGGAGAGGCCGACGCCCTCGGCGAAGCTGGCGGCCAGGGTGACCTTGCGGAACTCCTCGCCCGCGGAGCCGGACTCCCGCTGGAACTTCAGCAGGTTGTCCGCCGGGTCCAGCGCCCAGAACGAGCCGTAGGCCCAGCCGAACGCCTCGCGGACCGAGTCCAGGGCGACCTGGAGCGCGGTGGGCTCGTCCACCGCCTCGCCGACCTTGGCCACGACGTCGGTGACGGCGTTCCGGTCGTCCAGGCTTTCCCGCAGCTGGGCGGCGGCCAGCACGCTGCGCCGGGAGTGGGCGATCAGCCGGCCGAGAGCCTCCCACTTCTGCGCGCGGCCACCGAAGAACGGCAGCTGGCTGCTGCTGTAGTACTCGAGGACCGCGGTGACGCGGTTGCCCTCGACGACGGGCAGGAAGCACCCCTGGTTCGCGCCCGCCGACCGCGCCGCCGCCCAGCGCAGGCAGCTGCCGGTGGGCGTGGCGTCGTCCATGAGCACGGTGGTCCGGCGACGCAGCGCCTCGCCGCCGTAGCCGGCGCCCTCGACCATGGCCTCGCCGGGCGTCCACCGGGCGGCCATGGCGCCGGCGGCCTCGCCCTCGGTGACGGCCAGCACGAAGCCGCCGTGACCGTCGGGCAGCCAGGCGGCGCCGTACGTGAGGCCCAGCGCGTCGACGAGCACCCGCATGATGCGGCGGTGCGCCTCGAGCTCGGTGGTCACGGTGTCGTCGAGCGCCTCGATCACCCGCTCCAGGGCCTCGACGTCCCTCGGCTGCTCGACCGGCGTCGCCGTCGTCCGTCCGCTCTCGCGCCAGCGCATCGGCGTCCTCCCCGTCGTGGCGACCCGACGTCCGTGCCGGTTCGCTCGCGTGGTGGTTTCGGCTGACAACGAGCCGATGTTGAGCCGTATATGGGTGGCCCCCACGCGCGGCTCGACGAACCGGCGGCTTCCGATTGTGACCTTCGTCCCCCATGATCTCCGGGACGCCGACCGGCGTCCCCGATCGGAGGTCCGATGGATTCCGCGCTCACCAGCGTCGCCCTGCCGCTGGCTCTCGCCGTCGTCATGTTCGGCCTCGGCCTGTCGCTGACGCCGCAGGACTTCACGGCGATCGGGCGCCGCCCGAAGGTCGTGCTCGTCGCGCTGGCCCTCCAGCTGCTGGTGCTCCCGGTCCTGTGCTTCGGCGTCGTCCTGGCCTTCGACCTCCCGCCGCTGCTCGCCGTCGGGATGCTGCTGCTGGCGGCGTCGCCTGGCGGCACCACGGCGAACCTCTTCAGCCACCTGTTCCGCGGCGACGTCGCCCTCAACATCACGCTGACCGCGGTGAACTCCGTGATCGCGGTGGTCACGCTGCCCGTCGTCACCAACATCGCCATCCAGTACTTCGACCCGGCTGACAGCGGTTCGCTGGGTCTGCAGTTCGGCAAGACGCTGCAGGTCTTCGCCGTCGTGCTGGTGCCGGTGGCCCTGGGCATGCTTGTGCGCAGGCGCTCGGCGCCCTTCGCCGACCGGATGGACAAGCCGGTGCGCATCCTGTCGGCGGTCGTCCTCGCCCTGGTGATCGTCGGGACCATGCTCGCCGAGCAGGACCGGATCGGGGAGTACCTGCGGCAGATCGGCCTGCCCGCCGTGGTGTTCTGCCTGCTCAGCCTGACGGTCGGGTTCGCCGTCCCGCGGCTGCTCGGGGTGGCCCACCGCCAGGCGACCGCCAGCGCCTTCGAGATCGGCATCCACAACAGCACCCTCGCCATCGCGGTCGCCGTCAGCGTGCTGGGCAGCGTGGAGCTGGCGGTGCCCGCCGCGGTCTACGGCGTGCTGATGTTCCCGCTGGCGGCCGTCTTCGGCTGGCTCTTCACCAGGAACGCCGAGGTCGAGGTGGGTCAGGCGGCGAGCGCGCGGTCGCGGTAGAGCCCGGAGCGGCCGGCCTCCCAGGCGCCCAGCAGGTGGCGGGCGGCCAGCCCGTCCATCGCCAGGGAGGCGGCCGCGCCGAACAGCACGTCGGCCGCCAGGTCGGGCTCGCCGGCGATCAGCGAGCCGCACATGTCCACCGAGGCGATCTGCTCGTGCACCGCGTCGGCCTCCACGTGCTCGTCGTAGAACACCGTCGTCCGCTCGTCGTAGCCCAGGCGCCGCAGCCCCGAGGAGTAGCGGCGGCTGGGCTCGGACGAGGTCATCTCGACCGCCGCCAGGTGGCCCAGGGCCGCTCCCCGCCAGCGCCGGTGCAGCCCGAAGAACGACATGGTGTTCACCGAGGCGAAGGCGGCCGCGGGCGCGGTGTCCCACAGGGCGCCGTACCCGGCGTCGAGGTCCAGGTCCCGCATCAGGCCGGCGAACAGCTCGCTGTGCATGCGTGCCGCCGAGCCGCCGCCGTACTCGTCGGCCTGGATCTCGACCATCGCCGCCTTCGTCCGCCCGGAGAGCCGGGGGATGGCGAAGGTGTGCGGGTCGGCCTCCTTGAGGTGGTAGACCGAGCGCAGGGTCAGGTACTCCCGCCACTGGTCCAGCGTGCCCCGCTTGGCCATGAAGGCCGACAGCGACGGGCTGTCGTCGGCGTCGATGAGCGCGGTGATCTGCCGGTCGATCGGCTCGTCGGTGACCGACAGCGGCCCGACCAGCTGCCGCAGCGCGGCGAGGTGCCGCCGCTCCAGGCCCGCCCGCACGCGCAGCAGCTCCGGGTCCCACTCCCAGTCCTCGGAGACCCCGTCGAAGCCGCGGTAGTGCAGCTCGTAGGCGATCGCCAGGCTGAGCTGCAGGTCGTCGTCGGTGAGTGCTCCGGACGGCGCCGCGGCCACGCGCTCGGCGCGGTCGAGGGTCGTCGCGGACAGGGACGACCGGGTGGCGAGGTCGCTGGCGAGGGCATCGCTGAGGGGGCCCCGTGGCTCGGGCAGGCGCATGATCATCGTCTTGCCCCGCCACGGCGGAATCGATGCACCGGAGGGTTGTGATGTCCCCCGGGGGTAGGACGTCGCCATGAGCCCCGGCCCCGAGCGCGTCGTCCTGGTCACCGGTGGCAGCGCCGGCATCGGCCGGGCCACCGTCCACCGCCTGGCGCGGGAGGGTGCCCGCGTGGTCACCTGCGCCCGCCACGGGGACCGGCTCGCGGAGGCCGTCGACGGTCTCCCGGGGGTCTCCGCGGTGGTGGCCGACGTCGCCGAGGCGGCCGGTCGCGACACCCTCGTGCAGCGGGCGCTGGAGGAGCACGGGCGTATCGACGCGGTGGTGCACAACGCGGGGCTGGCCTGGGCCGGCCTGGTCGAGGACACCCCGGCGGAGGCGGTCGAGGCCGTCGTCGCCACGAACCTCACCGGCGTCGTGCAGCTCACCCGGCTGCTGCTGCCGCAGCTGCTGGCGACGGCGGAGCAGCACGGTCGTGCCGACGTCGTCGCGGTCTCCTCGGTGGCCGCCTGGTCGCAGGTGCCGCCGCTGACCGTCTACTCCGCGACCAAGGCGGGCCTCGACGGCTTCCTCAAGGGCCTGCGCCGGGAGGTCACCGCCCGGGGCGTCCGGGTGCACTCCGTGAACCCGTTCTTCGTGTCCACCGAGTGGCTGGCCCGCGGGCACGGGCAGCCGCCGGTCTCGGACGCCGACGCCCGGGGCCGGCTGTCCCGCGGGATCGCCCCCGACCGGGTGGCCGAGCGGATCGTCGACTGCCTGGGCTCCGCGCGGTCCCGGACCGTCGGCGTCCCGCGCTGGTCCGGCGTCGCCCGGCTCGGGGAGGTCACGCCCGTCAACCGGGCCCTCGACGCCGTCCTGTCCCGCCGGGCCGGCACGATCCGCCGGCTGGCCGCGCGCACGGTCGAGCGGCGCGTCCGCCCGTGACCACGACCGGGGGAACCTGCGCCGGCCGCGACGCTCGGCTTGGCATGATCCCGGCGTGACCGGGACGACACCTGACGTGCAAGCCCCTCGGACCGCCGCGAGCGCGTGGTGGGCGGTCCTGGCCGCGGTCCGTCGCGCTCTCGGTGGGCACCGAGCTCGTGCTGCACCTGGTCGACCCGCGGGACCCGTCGCTGGGCATCGTCGAGCGCCTCGTGCGGTTCTTCAGCTACTTCACCGTGCAGAGCAACCTGCTGGTGCTCGCCGCCGTGCTGCCGCTGGTGCGCGACCCGGCCCACGACGGCCCGCTGTGGCGGGTGGTCCGCCTCGCCTCGCTGCTCGGCATCACGATCACCGGGATCGTCTACGCCGTCGTGCTGGCCCCGCTGTACGACCCGCAGGGGCTCAACGCCTGGACCAACACGGGCGAGCACTACGTCTCCCCGGTGATGACCGTGCTCGGCTGGCTGCTCTTCGGTCCCCGCCCGCGGATCACCCCGCTGGTGGTGGGGCGGGCCCTGCTCTGGCCGGTCGCCTGGATCGCCTGGATCCTCGCCCAGGGCACCGTCACCGGCTGGTACCCCTACGACTTCATGGACGTCGCCGCGCACGGCTACGGGGTCGCGCTGCGCAACCTCGCCGGGGTCGTCCTGCTGGCGCTGGCGTTCCTCCTGCTCTTCCGGTCCGTCGACCGCCGGCTCCCGGCGACGGCGTCCGCGGCCGGGCGCACCGGCTCGCCGGTCCCGACGGCCTGACCGGTGCCGCTGGAGCCCGGGGACGTCGTCGTCCGGCGGGTCGACGACAACCACTGGGCCGTGGTGGAGCCGCTGGCCTAGCTGTAGCGACCAGACAGGTTGTTCACGCGGCGAGGCGGCTGATCGGTGGGCGGCCTCCGAGGGCGGAGTGGCTGCGGGCAGTGTTGTAGTGCTCCAGCCAGCTGTCCAGGGCGGCGGTGCGCTGGGCGTTACTGGTCCAGGC
>NZ_SPQP01000051.1 GCF_004571075.1 Blastococcus sp. TF02A-35 | reverse complement strand
CTCGCTGCTGCTCAGCATGTACGGCGGCGTGCTGGCCGACCGGTACTCCAAGCGCCGGATGCTCCTGGTCAGCCAGGCGCTCATGGGGCTGCTCTCGCTGGTCCTCGGCGTGCTGGTCGCCACCGGCTCCGGCGGCACGCGCCCGCCGGCCGGCCGCCGCCGCAACCGGCTGGCCGTGGTCCTGCTGCCGCTGCTCGGCCTGCTCGCCGGCGCCGGGATCACCGCGGCGGTGCTGCAGTCGCTCACCCAGGACCAGCCCTCCTCCACCGCGGCGGCCGCCGAGCAGCGGATCAGCGGCAGCTTCGTGCTCGCCGAGGACGACTACGTCGGGCGCCCGGTCGGGGAGGTCACCGACCGGCTCACGGCCCTCGGGCTGCGGGTCACCGTGCGCGCCGAGGTCACCGACGACGTCGTGCCCGACCGCGTCACGGGCATCGAGCCGGCCGGACGCCAGCTGCGGGCCGGCGACGAGGTGGTCGTCTACTACGCGGCGGCGGCCCAGAAGCGCAGCCAGAGCCCTGGCTCGGCCGTGACCGGTGCCGCCGTGGACCCGGCGCCGTCCGCGCCGGCCGAGCCCACCGAGAGCGCTCCCCCGGCCGCCGAGACCTCGGCTCCCCCGACCAGCTCGTCGCCGTCGCTGCCCGCGTCCCCGACGCCGACCGTGCCGGCCGAGCCGACGGAGACCACCCCGACGGAGACCGAGACGCCCGATCCCACGTCGCCGACGACGAGCCCCTCGCCGACGTCCTCGTCCCCCACCCCGTGACGCCGGGGTCCCCGACGGCCCCTCCGCACCTGCTCGGCGGCCGCTACGAGCTCCTCGCCCTGCTGGCCACCGGCGGGATGGGGCAGGTCTGGCGGGCGCGCGACACCCTGCTCCACCGCCCCGTCGCGGTGAAGGTGCTGCGCAGCGAGTACACCGGCGACGCCACCTTCCTCGCCCGCTTCCGCGCCGAGGCGCAGCACACGGCCGCGCTGGCCCACCGCAACATCGCCGCGCTCTTCGACTACGGGGAGACGCCGGCGGCCGACGGCGAGCACCTCGCCTACCTGGTCATGGAGCTGGTGGAGGGCGAGTCGCTGGCCCAGCTGCTCGCCCGTGCGGGCCGGCTGGACAGCGAGCGGACCCTCGACGTGCTGGGCCAGGCGGCGGCGGGCCTCGCCGCGGCCCACGCCGCGGGCCTGGTGCACCGCGACGTGAAGCCCGGGAACCTCCTGGTCGGCACCGACGGGACGGTGAAGATCACCGACTTCGGCATCGCCTGGTCGGCGGGGAGCGCCCCGCTCACCCAGACCGGGCAGGTCGTCGGGACGGCGCACTACCTCTCGCCCGAGCAGGCGGCCGGCGAGAAGGCAGGCCCGGCCAGCGACGTCTACGCCCTCGGGATGATCGGCTACGAGTGCCTGGCCGGGCACCGGGCCTTCGACGGCGAGAACTCCGTGCAGATCGCCCTGCGGCAGCTGCGCGAGGTCCCCGCGCCCCTCCCCGCCGACGTGCCCGAGCAGGTCCGCACCCTCGTCGACCGGGCGCTGCTGAAGGACCCCGCCGAGCGCTTCCCCGACGGGGCAGCCTTCCGGGACGCCGTGGACGACGTGCGCGCGGGTCGCCCGCTGGCCCCTGTGGCGCCTGCCGGTGACACCCGGCCGTTCACACCCGCCGGGAGCCGGCCCCCGCTGCGCAGGCGCGTGCTCGTCCCGCTGGTGGCCCTGGCGGCCGGTGCCGGGATCGGCGTCGCCGCGCTGCAGACCTGGGGCACCGCCCCCGCCGGGCCGGTCGCCGAGGCAGCCGTTCCGGAGCGGGTCGAGGTCCGGGCCGGGGACGTCGTGGGACGGCCGGTGGACGAGGTGGAGGCCGAGCTCGTCGACCAGGGCCTCGCGGTCCGCCGCGAGACGCGGGAGACCGCCGACGTCGCGCCCGGCGCGGTGGCCGCGGTCAGCCCGGTGGGCTCGCTGCCCCCTGGCACGGTGGTCACCCTCACCGAGGCCGTCGCTCCCCCGGCACCGCCACCGCCTCCGCCCGCACCGGCGCCCGTGGTGGAGGTCGACAGCCCGGCCCCCGCCCCTGCCCCCGCACCCGCCCCGCCCGCCGCGGTCGCGGACGGCGACGAGGAGGACGGCGACGGGGACGACGAGGACCGCGGCCGCGGGAACGGCAACGGCCGCGGGAACGGCAACGGCAACGGTGGCGAGGGCCGCGGCAAGGACGACTGACCGCCCCGGCCGGCGCGTCAGGCGGGTCGGCGCCCCGCGGTGAGCCAGACCGCGCCGCCGAGCGCGGCGAGCGCGGCGGTGTGCAGGAAGCCCCGGTCGGTGTCGGCGTTCGGCAGCACGACGAGCACCCAGAACGCGGCCAGGCCGACCAGCCCGGCGGCCGCGACGGTCCAGCCGGAGCGCGCCAGGCGACGGGCCCCCGGGAGCAGCTCGGCCACGGCGGCGAGCCCCAGGACGACGCACGCGGTCGCGAAGGCCGACCACAGCGGGACGGCGGACCAGAACGACTCGGTCCCGAACTCGCGGGCCAGGCCCACCTGCAGCGCCACCATCGACAGGACGACGAGGCCGGCCGCGGCGAGCAGCGTCCGGTCGCGGGGGACCCGGGCCTTCGCGGGAGCGGCGGCCGGGGCGGCCTCGTTCTCCAGCGTCTGCGGCCAGGAGGGGGTGGGCTGCGCCGGCGGAGGGGGCGGCGTGCCCAGCCCGGGAAGCCCGGGGACGAAGTCCACCGGACCGGTCGCCTGCTGCGGGGCGGGCGCGACCTGGGGCCCGGGGGCCGCGGGTGCCGCCGGGGGGACCGGGGCCGAGGGCGGCGGCAGCTGCTGCACCGAGGTGGCGCCGGTGGCGGGCGGCGTGACCACGGGGATCTCCTGCGTGGTCGGCTGGCGCGGGCCGGTGGCCGGGGCGGGGGACTGCGGGTCGGACGGCGTGCTCACGGGTGCCTCCTCGCGGGTCCGGCGGGGAGCCGGTCGGTGCTGTTCCACCCCGCACGCTATCGACGCCCCGCGGCACCGGCAGCCGGGCGCCCCGAACGGGTGCACCGGCCCGACCCTGCCGGGCGGCTCCCGCGCCCCTAGGGTCGGCCCGTGGTCTCGCGCGCCGGAATCGTCGTCACGGGCACCGAGGTGCTCACCGGCCGGGTGGCCGACCGCAACGGCCCGTGGCTGGCCGAGGAGCTGCGCCGGCTCGGCGTCGACGTCGGCCACGTCGTCGTCGTCGGGGACCGGCCGGAGGACCTGCGGGCGGCGCTCGCCTTCCTCGCCGGTCTCGGCACCGACCTGCTGATCACCTCCGGCGGGCTGGGCCCCACCGCGGACGACCTGACCGCCCAGGTGGTGGCCGACTTCCAGGGGCGGCCGACAGCGGTCGACCCGGCGCTCGAGCAGCGGGTGGCCGCCGTCGTCGAGCGGCTGATGGCCCGCCGGGGCTGGCGGGCCGACCCGGAGGCGACGGCGGCGGGCGTGCGCAAGCAGGCGACGGTCCCCGAGGGCGCGACCGTGCTGGAGCCGGTCGGCACCGCCCCCGGGCTGGTCGTCCCGCCGGCGGAGGGCCGGGACACCCCGCCGGTCGTGGTGCTCCCCGGGCCTCCCGGGGAGCTGCAGGGCATGTGGCCGGCCGCCGTCGCGGCCCCCGCGGTCCGGGCGCTGCTCGAGGGGACGGCGGAGCTGCACCAGGAGACCCTGCGGCTGTGGGGCACGCTGGAGGCCCAGCTGGCCGCCACGCTGCGGGAGGTCGAGCCGCAGCTCGAGGGCCTGGAGATCACCACCTGCCTGCGCGAGGGCGAGCTGGAGATCGTCACGCGGTTCTCCCCCGCCGCCCGGGCGGCCTACGACCGGCTCGCCGGCGTCCTGACCGAGCGGTACGGGGCCACGCTCTTCTCCACCGGGCCGACCCTCGACGAGCTGGTCGCCGGAGCGCTGTCCGACCGGGGGCTGACGATCGCCACCGCGGAGTCGTGCACCGGCGGCCTCCTGTCGGCCCGGCTGGTGGAGCGGCCGGGCTCCTCCGCCTACGTCCTGGGCGGCGTGACGGCCTACGCCAACGGGGCGAAGCAGGAGCTGCTGGGTGTCCCGGCCGACCTGCTGGCCGAGCACGGCGCGGTCAGCGCGCCGGTGGCCCGGGCGCTGGCTGACGGCGCACGGGCGCGGTTCGGGGCGGACCTCGGCGTCGGCATCACCGGCGTGGCCGGGCCCGGTGGCGGCAGCAGCGGCAAGCCGGTGGGGACCGTGCACGTCTGCGTCGTCGGTCCCGACGGCGTCCTGGCACGAGACCTGCGGCTGCACGGCTCCCGGACGGCGGTGCGGGAACGCTCCGTCACGATGGCCATGCACCTGCTGCGCGAGCTCCTGCTGGGCGGACCGCCTGCCTGACGCCCCGCGCGAGGGTCAGCCGCCGAGCTCGGGAGGGCCGTCGGGCGCGTCGGCCTTGCTCGTCGCAGGCCGGTCCAGCCGGGCGTGGATCACCAGCCGCTGCTGCGCCGAGTACTTCGGGTGGCAGGTCGTCAGCGTCAGGTAGGCGCCGGAGGCCGGGGCGTCGGCGGGGCCGCCGGGCGTGGGGGAGATGACCGACAGCTCGTCCGGCCGCACGATCCGGCGACCGGGGATGCCGCTCGGGTCGCCGGCGAAGCTGTCCTCCGCGGGGCTGCCGAGCACCCGGTAGACGAACCAGTCGCCCGCCGTCTCGACCACGAGGGCGTCCCCGGGGCGCAGGCGGTCGAGGTCGAGGAAGGGCGAGCCGCGGCCGACGCGGTGGCCGGCCAGCGCCAGGTTCCCCTGCTCGCCCGGCAGAGCGGTCCCGGGGTAGTGGCCGGGTCCCTGGGCCAGCTCCGCCTGGGAGGTGCCCTCGACGACCACCCGGGCGTAGTCGTCCCCCAGCCGCGGGACGTGCAGGACGGCGAACGGCTCGCCCACCTCGACGTCGACCGGGGCGGGTCGCGGAGCCGGGTCCCCGGCCGCCGGGGGACCGGCGGCCGCCGGGGGGCCGGAGGGTGCGGGTGACCGGCCCTCGGGCGCGGTCACCGTGGGGGCGTCGGCCCACTGCTCGCGGACCTGCTCGGTGAGCCTGTCCTGCTCCCGCGCGGCCAGCACGTCGGTGAACCACACCTGGTAGGCGACGAAGAGGAGGGCGACGAGGCCGACGGTGACCAGCGTCTGGCTGAGGCCGCGCAGCACGGTCCGGACGCGGTCGCCCCGCGGGGCCGGCTGCTCGGCTGCGCTCACGGCGTTCCCTGTCGGAGTCGGGACGGGACGGCTCCGGTGCGGAGCCGGGCCCCCGGACGGACGTCGCCTGCCGGGCGGACCCGGCAGGCGACGACCGATCGGTGGAACCGGCCCGCCGCCCTGAGTGCTCCGGGGCGGCGGGCCGGTGGATCAGACCGCCTGCGCCTCGGACCGGCGGCGAGCGGCGACGCCGAGGCCCAGGCCCGCGGTCAGGGCGACCAGGCCCAGCGACAGCGGGAGGGAGATCTCGGCGCCGGTGTAGGCGAGCTCACCGGACTTGCCGGCGGAGGCCGGCGCCCGGTGGGCGGGGGCCTTGGCGACGTGCACCATGGCCGGCTTGGCCGTGTGGGTCACCGGCATCGCCTTGGCGGGCGCCTCGTGCTTCGGCGCGTGGGCGGACGGGCAGCCGCACTGGCCGGTGTGCCCGCCGTTGCCGCCGGCGGTGTTGCCGCCGGTGTTGTTGTTGTTGCCGCCGATGCTGCAGTTGCAGACGCCGACGCCGCCGTGGCCGCCACCCGAGGTGCCGCCGGCGGTGCCGCCGGAGCCGCCGCCGGTGTTCCCGCCGTTGCCGCCGGCGGTGTTGCCGCCGGTGTTGTTGTTGTTGCCGCCGATGCCGCAGTTGCAGACGCCGACGTTGCCGTGGCCACCACCGGAGCCCGAGCCCGTGCCGGAGCCGGAGCCGGCACCCGCGTTACCCGTGGTCGCGCCGGTGCCGGAGTTGATGTTGCCGCCGTTGGCGACGCTGTTGCCGCCGGCGGTGTTGTTCTCGGTGTACGGGTTGCCGTTGTTGTTGGCCGTGGCCCCACCCGCGCTGGCGGAGGCGTGCGCGTCGCCCGTGATGATCACGGCGTAGCAGTGCGACGTGCAGTTCGGGTTCGCCACGTTGTGGCCGGTGTTCGCGTTCGCGTTCGCGTTGCCGCCGCCCGCGTTGACGGTGGAGTTGTTGCTGACGGTCCCGCCGGTGGTCGTGGTGTTGCCGGAGCTGGCGCTCGCGTCGTTGTCGCTCCGGGCGGTGGCGTCCCCGCTGGCGGCGTCGTTGGTGGTGCTGCCCGAGCCGCTGCCACCCCCGCTGCCACCGGCGCCGGCCGAGCCGGTGCTGGCCCCGGTGCCCGAGTTGATGTTGCCGGCGTTGGCGACGCTGTTGCCGCCGGCGGTGTTGTTCTCGGTGTGCGGGCTGCCGTTGCCGTTCGCCGTGGCGCCGCCGGCGCTGGCCTCGGCGGACGCGTTGCCCGTCTCGATGCGCGCCTCGGTGCCGTCCTGGCCGCCGCCGTCGGTCTCCTGCGCGGTCCAGATCGGCCCGCTGCCGCCGGACGGGGTGGTGTTGTGGCCGGTGTTCGCCGTCGACGTCGCGGACCCGCCGTCGGCGCTGACGGAGGAGCTGTTGGAGACGCTGCCGCCCTGGGTCTCGGAGCGGCCCGAGGAGGCGCTGGCGTCGTTGTCGCTGACGGCCCGGGCCTCGCCCGAGGTGGCGATCGAGTCGGTGCTGCCGCCCGAGGGGGGTCCCGACTCGACAGCGCTGGCTGCTGCCTGGCCGAGGAAGAACAGACCGCCGGCCATGCCGGCGACCGCGAGTCCGTTGCGCACGGATCGTCTCATCGTTTCAAGTCCTTCGTTCTGGCGCGCGTCATCGTGGGTAGGACGTGACGCGCTGGGTGAAGTGGTGGAGGAACGCGCGGGGCGGCTGCACTGGGTCGGTGATGTGCCCCCCGTGGCACACCCGGGGACGGGCGCAGGCCGCGGAGCGGCGGCGTCAGTCCGGCCGCGTGGCGGGGTCGGTCGCCGTGGTGGTGGGCGACCCCGCCACCGGCGCCGTGCGCACCGTGGCGCTTCCTTCGGGCAGGGAGGCGGTGGCCGTCGTCAGGACGGCGACCGCGGAGCCGGAGCCGGTCCGGGACTGGACCTGGCCGGGGCCGTGCGTGGGGCACCCGGGGAGGGCGCCGAAAGCGGTGGACGGCGACGCCGGGACGGGCTGCGGAGCCGTGGGGGCCGTCGGTGCGGCCGGCGCGGCGGCCTGCGTGGCCGAGGCGGAGGCGCCGGCGGTGGAGGGCGTCGGGGTGGCGGCCGGGGCCGCCGAGCCGCCCCGGCCGCTGTCGGGCGAGGTGGGGCGGAGCGTCGTGGGGGTGTCGTCCGGGGCGTCGAGGACGGCCGGCCCCACGGCGCACTCCACGGCGCCGGCGGTGGGCTCCGGGAGCGGCGTCGGGGCGGCCGTCACGGCGTCGCAGGGCGTCGTGCCGGAGGACGTGGCGGCGCAGGTCGTGCCCTGCTGGGTCGTCCCGCCGGCCGCGGCGTCGGTCGAGCTGGTCCGCGTCACGGTCTCCGTGGACGTGCCGGCCCTGGTGGTCGTGACCGTCGTCGTCGTGAGCGTCCCGGACGCCGTCACCGTGGTCGTCGTGGAGCTGACGGGCGCCGGGCTGTCCGGCGCGGGTGCCGCACCCGGCTCGCCCGCCGCCTCGGGGGAGGCCGCCGGCGGGGTGGACGTCTCCCCGGTGGCCTCCGTGGCCGTGCCCGACGAGCTGGACGACGTGCCGGGCGTGGTGGAGGTGGTGGACGTGGACGTGGTGGTCCCGCCCGCGCTGTCGGCGGAGGACGACGAGGTGCTGGTGGAGGAGTCGGTCGTGCTGCTCTGCGCGGCCGGCGGCGCCTCGTCCGCGCGGGCCACGAGGTCGCCGGCGGCGGCCATGCCGACGTACACACCGGCACCGAGGACGCAGCTGGCGAGCACGTGCCGCAGCCAGGGCCGGCGAGCCGGAGACGGCTGCGGGCCGCTCCCCGGCTCGGCGGTGCGCGACATGCGGCGGACGTTAGGAACGGTTCCGTCCCGTGCGGAAGCGGTTGCGCACGACCATTTCGCTGTGTCGCGTGTCACTCCACGTAACCCGATCAGGGGATTGCGCAGAGTGACCGGATCGGGGTGCTGGAGGTCGTCTCCCGTTCCGGTGGCCCACCAGTACGGTGCGCTCATGACCGCCACCCACGAGGTCACCAACCAGGTCCCCCCGCTCGTGGGGCACGACCCCATCGCCGGTGACGCCGCGCTCGCCGAGGCCTGCGTCCGGCACGCCGACGCGGCCACCCTCGCGTCGCTGGGTGACCTCGGCCGGCTGGCCGGCAGCGAGCAGGCGCAGGAGTGGGGCCGGCTGGCCAACGAGAACCCGCCGCGGCTGCGCACGCACGACCGGTACGGCCACCGGATCGACGAGGTGGAGTTCCACCCCGCCTGGCACGAGCTGATGCGCAGCGCCGTCGAGCACGGCCTCGCCGGTGCGCCGTGGGTCGACGAGAGCCCGTACGCGCACGTGCGCCGCGCCGTCGGCTACCTGGGCTGGACGCAGGTCGAGATGGGCCACGGCTGCCCGGTGACCATGACCTACGCGGTCGTGCCCGCGCTGCGCCGGGCGCCGGAGCTCGCCGCCCGGTACGAGCCCGGGCTCACGGCCCGCGGCTACCAGTTCGGCCTGGCCGAGCCCACCGGCAAGGCCGGGCTGGTCGCCGGCATGGGCATGACGGAGAAGCAGGGTGGCTCCGACGTCCGGGCCAACACCACCCGCGCGACCGGCCGGCCCGACGGCAGCTACGCCCTGACCGGGCACAAGTGGTTCACCAGCGCACCGATGAGCGACCTCTTCCTCGTCCTGGCCCAGCTCGAGGAGGGGGTGTCCTGCTTCGCCGTCCCCCGGGTGCTGCCCGACGGCAGCCGCAACGTGTTCCACGTGCAACGTCTCAAGGACAAGCTGGGCGACCGGTCCAACGCCTCCAGCGAGGTGGAGTTCGACGGCACGACCGGCTGGCTCGTGGGCGAGCCCGGCCGCGGCGTCCCGGCGATCATCGAGATGGTCAACATGACCCGGCTGGACTGCGTGCTGGGCTCGGCGGCGACGGTCCGGGCGGCGCTCACCCAGGCGGTCCACCACGCCCGCCACCGCTCCGCCTTCGGGGCGCGGCTGGTCGACCAGCCGCTCATGCGCAACGTGCTGGCCGACCTGGCCGTGGAGAGCGAGGCCGCCACCGCGCTGGGGATCCGGCTGGCGGCCGCGGTGGACCAGGGCGAGCACGCGTTCCTCCGCCTGGCCGGGGCGGCCGCCAAGTACTTCGTCTGCAAGCGGACGCCCGGCGTCGTGGCCGAGGCCATGGAGGTGCTCGGGGGCAACGGCTACGTCGAGGACTCCGGCCTGCCGCGGCTCTACCGGCAGGCGCCCCTGAACTCCATCTGGGAGGGCTCGGGCAACGTCATCGCCCTCGACGTCCTGCGCGCCCTGGAGCGCTCGCAGGAGTCGCTGTCGGCCGTCGTCGCCGAGCTCGAGCTGGCGCGCGGGGCCGACCGGCGCTTCGACGACGCCGTCAAGCGGCTCTCGGCCGAGCTGGGGGACCGGGAGGGCCTGCCCTTCCGCGCCCGCCGCATCGCCGGGCAGCTGGCGCTGTGCCTGCAGGGCTCGCTGCTCCTGCGGTACGCGCCGGCCGCCGTCGCGGACGCGTTCTGCGCCTCCCGCCTGGGCGGTGAGGCGGGCAGCGTGCTGGGCACGCTGCCGGCCGGCGCGGGGATCGGCGGCATCGTCGAACGGGCTGGCGTCTCGGCGCCCTGACGACCGCCCCGGGCTACTACTCTCGGGAGTGGTTCACGTGCTGCCCGCTCCGCGGGCGGGCGGTTCGTGCCCGGAGTCCGCAGCGGCGGACCGGACGAGTGGACGAGAGCGGGCAGCGTGCAACCAGGTGACGACCGGTCCCCGGGGGGCCGGCCCGACCCGCTGGGCAACGTCCCCGACGCGGTCTACCGCCTGGACCCGACGGGACGCTTCGCCTACCTGAACACCGCAGCCGAGCGGATGCTCGGGCGCTCGGCGGAGGAGCTCATAGGCCGCGCTGCCGTCGACGCGTTCCCGGCGCTGCGCGGCTCGCTGGCCGAGGACCAGTACCGGCAGGTCCTCGGCGACGGGCGGCCCCGGGAGTTCCAGTTCTTCTACGAGCCGATGAGCCGCTGGTTCGAGGTGCGGGTCTTCCCGGACCCCGGCGGCGCGGCGGTCCTCTTCCGCGACATCGACGGGCGGCGTCGCGACGACGAGGAGCGGGACAGCCAGCTCCGCGGGCTGAGCGCCGTCCTGGAGGCCCTCCCCTCGCCGACGGTGCTCGTCGGCCCCGACGGGCGCATCCTCTCGGCCAACGGCGCGTGGACCCGCAGCGCCGAGGTGCTGCCCGGGCCGGCCTGGCCCGGCAGGCCCGGCGAGGACTACCTGACCGCCATGACCCGCGGGCTGGGCGCCCGCGCGCACGCCGAGCTGACCGAGGGCCTGCGCACCCTGCTGTCGGAGACGTCGCGGTCGGACGGGCGCACGTTCCACCTCGACTACTCGGCCGACAGCCCGCGCGGCACGGTGTTCTTCCACCTCCAGGCCACCCGGGTGGACCGCGACGGGCGGGTGGTCGTCACGCACACCGACGTCACCGACCAGGTCCGGGCGCGCGAGGAGCTCGAGTGGAAGGTCCGCCACGACGACCTCACCGGCCTGCCGAACCGCTCGCGGCTGCTCGAGATCACCGACGAGGCGCTCGAGGCGTCCGGGCGGACCGGTGGCGCGCTGCTCATGCTGGACCTGGACGGCTTCAAGACCGTCAACGACTCGCTCGGCCACCAGATCGGCGACGAGCTGCTGCGCCTGGTGGCCGGCCGGCTGTCGGAGGAGATCCGCCCGGGGGACACGGTGGCCCGCCTGGGCGGCGACCAGTTCGTCGTCCTCGCCCACGGCTGCGACGCCTCGGAGGCCGCCGCGCTGGCGTTCCGGCTGCAGACGGTCTTCGCCCTGCCGTTCCAGGTCGGCGAGATCACCGTGCCGCTGAGCGCCAGCATCGGTGTCGCCGTCGCCCGGCCGGAGGTCCGCGACGCCCACCACCTGCTCAGCGACGCCGACGCGGCGATGTTCGCCGCCAAGAGCTCCGGCCGCGACCGCGTCCACCTGTTCTCGCCCTCGCTGCGCGAGGCGGCCCGCTGGCGGCTGGAGGTGGCCACCAAGCTGCGGGGCGACGCCATCGACCAGCTGGTCGTGCACTACCAGCCCGTCGTGCGGCTGGACACCGGCGAGATCGACGGTGTGGAGGCGCTCGTGCGCTGGCAGCACCCGGAGCGCGGGCTGCTGCCGCCCGACACCTTCCTGTCCGTGGCCGAGGAGACCGGGCAGATCATCCCGATCACCCGGTGGCTGCTGCGCGAGACGACCCGCAAGGCGGCCGAGTGGGCGGCCCAGGGGCTGTGGCTGCGCATGTCGGTGAACGTGAGCGCACGGCACTTCTCCGCCGAGACGCTGGTCCGGGACGTGCGGGTGGCCCTCCAGCAGTCGGGTCTGCCCGCCGACCAGCTGGTGCTCGAGCTCACCGAGACCAGCGTCGCCGAGGACCCCACGCGCGCGGAGGACCAGCTGTCGGTGCTGCGCAGCTTCGGCGTGCGCGTCGCCATCGACGACTTCGGCACCGGCTGGTCCTCCCTGGCGCAGCTCTTCTCGCTGCCCATCGGGACGCTCAAGATCGACCGCTCCCTGCTCGCCGCCGCCGAGCGGGTCGCTGTCGGTGACACCGGTGCAGTGCTGGCGGCCATCGTCGGGCTGACCCGCACCCTGGGGATCCGGTCGGTCGCCGAGGGGATCGAGACCCCGGACCACCTGCGGATGGTGCGCGCGGCCGGCTGCGACCTGGCCCAGGGCTGGCTGCTCGGCCACCCCATGCCGGCGGACCGGCTGCTGTCCTGGGTGCGCGAGGTCCAGCAGGCCGGCGGCGACCTCTGCGCCCTCGCCGTCGCCGGGCGGGCCGTGCCCGCGCACCGGTGAACGGCCGCCGTCGCGTGCGGCGGGCCACCTCCCCCGTCGGCCCGCCCCGGCCCGTCGACCCGGCGCATCCACCGGTCGCCGTGGCGCCCGTGGCGCCGCCGGTGCAGCCCGACCGGCAGACTGACCCCGTGCTGGACACCCCCGAGACCCTCGACGCCGACACCGGTGAGCGCCCGAGCGCCGTCGACGACGGCCGGGCGCGCCCGCCGCTGGACCTGCTGATCTGGGACGCCCCCAACATCGACATGACCCTGTCGACGGTGATCGGCGCACGCCCCACGGCCGCCTCCCGCCCGCGGTTCGACGCGATCGCGGCCTGGTTCGTCGACGGCGCGGGTGATCCGGCCGCCCCGGGTGCGCCCGACGTGGAGGCCTGCGTCTTCGCCAACATCCCGCCGCAGCCCGGCTCGCTGCAGCGGTGGGTCGAGGCCCTGCGCGGCTTCGGGTACTCCGTCTTCGCCCGGCCGAAGAGCCAGCCGGACGACGACATCGACCAGGACATGCTCGACCACATCGCCGTCCGGGCGCACAGCCACCGGCTCCGGCGGCTGCTGGTCTTCTCCGGCGACGGGCGGAACTTCGCCGAGCCGCTCGAGGACCTGGCCCGGCAGGGCACGCAGGTCGTCGTCGTCGCCTTCAGCGAGGTCGCCGGCTACGCCATCGGCTCGGACCTGCTGGAGTTCATCGACATCGAGGACGTGCCCGGCGCGTTCACCGAGCCGCTGGACCGCGTCCGCCTCGACGCCCTCCCGCCCGACGGCGCCTGGCTGCGGCCCACCCGCAGCCTGCGCGACTTCGTCGCGGGGTTCACCGCCCGCCGGAGCGGCTGAGCCCGCGCCGGGCCCTCACCCACTCGGGTGGTGCCCGGAGGAAGTGCTCAGGTACGGCGCTGACCTGCCGATTCAGCATCCGTGCGGTCCTCCCTGCCCGAACGCCTCGTGGCGGTGCTGCGCCGGAGCGACGTGCTGCCGGCAGCGGCGCCGTCCCCGGCGTCCCCGGCGACGGCGGGCGAGCGACGGCGGAGGACCAGGGGCGCATCGGTCGGCCAGCTCGCCGCCGCGATCCCCGGTCTCGCCGACGAGCTGAACGGGCGCGCCCGCACCGCCGGGCTCCTCGTGGGCTGGGTGGCGGTGTTCGCCGTCCCCCTGTGGGCGCTGGTCGACCAGGTGACCGAGGGCGACAACGCCTCGGCCTTCCTCGCCGTCCGGCTGCTCTGCGACATCCCGATGCTGCTGGCGCTCATCGTGATGTGGCGCTTCCCCGTCGGGCGGCGGCACCCCGAGCTGCTGACCTTCCTCATCCTCGCGGTCGTGCAGGCCGAGGTCGCGTGGATCGTCACGCGGTCGGAGGACCCGAGGTACCACCTGCTCGGCTTCACCCTCGCCATCTACGGCAGCGGCTGCGTCCTGGTGACGCGCCCGCGCTGGACCGTCGCGCTCGTCGGCGTCTCCTGGGCGGCGCTGGGCCTGGCCTCGGCCACGGCGGAGGAGGGGCTGTCCGGCGGCGAGCTGCTGGCGGTCTCGGTCTACCTGGCCACCGCGTCGCTCATCGCGACCCTGGCCCACCTGCGGCGCAACGCGCTGACCACCAGCGAGCTGCTCACCCGGGTCCGCCTCGAGCGCGAGCAGCAGCGCACCGGCGTCCTGCTCGCCCAGCTGGAGCGGCTCAGCCACGAGGACCCGCTCACCGGGCTGGCCAACCGCCGGCGCTGGGACGCCGAGCTCGACGCCCTGTGCACCCAGGCCCGGGCCCGGGGCGACGTCCTCGGCGTCGTCCTGGTGGACCTCGACCACTTCAAGGACGTCAACGACCGGCACGGCCACGCCGGCGGCGACGACGCGCTGCGCGCGGTCGCCGGACTGCTGTCGGCCCGCGTGCGCGCCGGCGACCTGGTGGCCCGGCTGGGCGGCGACGAGCTCGCCGTCCTCATGCCCGGCGCGGACGCACCCCGCGCGGCGGAGGTCGCCGAGGAGCTCCGCCGCGCGGCGCGGACGCTGCAGCCCACCGGCTTCGCGGCAGGAGAGATCAGCCTGTCGCTGGGGGTCGCCGCGGCCGCCGGCGCCGACGCCTACCCGCTCGAGCTGATGTCGCGCGCCGACGAGCAGCTCTACCGGGCCAAGACCACCCGCAACGCCGTCGGCGCCGGCGACGGCACGGCGGCACCGACCCCCACCCACGCGGAGCCGCAGCCGGCCGGCTGAGCCACGGACGGCCGCCGGACCCGGTCTCCCCCGTGAGGGTGTCGCGCTCGGCGAGTCGCTGTGGCGGGGCAGCGCCGGACCGGAGCAGCCGGTTACGGTTCCCCACCGCGGGCAGGCGGGGAAGGTGCGCCGGCACGCGGCACCTGATCGGAGAGGACCCATGACCAGCGTTCCCGGCGTCGACCACCCTGCGGAGCAGACCGGGGCGGACATCCGGCTCACCAGCGCGAACATCTCCATCTCCGCGCGCGTGGAGGTCGTGCACGACGGCGTCATCTCCGTGCGCCCCTCGACCAGCGAGTACGTCAACCAGTCGGTCGTCTCCCCCGGTGACCTCGTCGAGGTCTACTGGATGACCGCCGACGGGCACCGTGCCCTGCCCGCCGAGGTCCTCGACGTCGAGGGCGGCGGCGCCGTGGTCCGGTGGCGGCTGACCATCACCGGCCCGGCCGAGCACAGCCAGCGCCGCATGGCGGTGCGGGGCCGCATCGTCGTCCCGGTGACCTGCCAGGTCGACGGCACCGAGCTCACCGGCGAGACCGTGGACATCAGCGAGTCGGGTACGCGCGCGCAGTTCGAAGGGTTCGGGCTGGCGCCCGAGCCGGGCGCCCCGGTGTCGGTGGTCGTCCAGCTCGAGGACGGCCCGGTCCGCGCGCAGGGCGAGGTGATCCGGATGGTGGCGCGGGGCGCCCGCTGGATGCTGAGCCTGTCGTTCCTGCAGATCGAGGAGAAGGAGCAGGACCGGATCCGCCGCCGCGTCTTCCAGGCGCTGCGCGAGGAGCGGGCCCGCCTGGCGGAGTGAGCGGGTAGCGGCGGCCGTCCCGGGGCAGGAGAGGGGCGTGACCTCACCGCCGCGCCTGCCCGAGGCGCTGACCGCGCTGCGGGACCGGCTGGCCGACGCCCCCTTGCTGCTCGCCACGCCGGGCCGGGACGAGGCCGTCCGGGCCGCGCGCGGCGTCGTGGACCAGATCGACGACTACCTGCTGCCGCGGCTGCTCGACCTCGACGCGCCGCTGCTCACCGTCGTCGGCGGCTCCACCGGCGCCGGGAAGTCCACGCTCGTCAACAGCCTGGTCGGCACGCCGGTCACCACCGCCGGCGTGCTCCGTCCCACCACGCGGGCACCGGTCCTCGTCTGCTCGCGCGCCGACGTGGACAGCTTCTCCGGCGAGCGGGTGCTCCCGGGGCTGGCCCGCGTGACCGGTGGGGACGGCGGGCCCGGCACCGTCCAGCTGGTCGCCCGGGACGACGTCCCGCCGGGCCTGGCCCTGCTCGACGCCCCGGACGTCGACTCGGTCGTGGCGACCAACCGCGACCTCGCCGCCCAGCTGCTGGCCGCGGCCGACCTGTGGGTCTTCGTGACGACGGCGGCGCGCTACGCCGACGCCGTCCCGTGGGACCTGCTGCGCACCGCCCAGGAGCGGGGGACGGCGCTGGCCGTCGTCCTCGACCGGGTGCCGCCGGAGGCCGCCGGGGAGATCGCCGCCGACCTGGGCGGCATGCTGGAGCGGGCCGGTCTCGCCGGTGCCCGGCTGTTCGTCGTCGAGGAAGGGCCGCTCGCCGACGGCCTGCTGCCCGAGTCGCAGGTCGGGCCGCTGCGGAGCTGGCTGCACGCGCTGGCGGCCGACCAGGAGGAGCGGGCCGCGGTCGTGCGCCAGACGCTGGTCGGCGCCCTGGACAGCCTGCAGCAGCGGACCGCCGTCGTGGTCGGGGCCGTGGAGGAGCAGGCCGTGGCGGCCGACGCGCTCCGGGCGGCCGCGGCCGCGGCCTACGGCTCGGCGCGCGACGGCGTGGACGAGGGCGTGCGCAGCGGCAGCCTCCTCCGGGGCGAGGTGCTCGCCCGCTGGCAGGAGTTCGTCGGCACGGGGGAGTGGATGCGCACCCTGCAGGACCGGGTGGGCCGGCTGCGCGACCGGGTGGCCGCCGCGCTCACCGGCCGCCCGGCACCGGTGCAGGGGCTGACCGGGGCGCTGGAGAACAGCGTCGAGGGGCTGCTGCGCGCCGAGGCCGACCGGGCCGCGGAGCGCACCGTCACCTCCTGGCGGGCGCTGCCCGGCGGGCCGGCGCTGCTCGCCGGGGACGAGCGGGAGCTCGCGCGAGCCTCCGCCGACTTCTCCGAGGCCGCAGGGGCGCAGGTCCGCGACTGGCAGGGCACCGTGCTCGACCTCGTGCGGGAGCAGGGTGCCGACAAGCGCACCCGCGCCCGGCTGCTCTCCTGGGGGGTGAGCGGGGCCGGCGCTGTGGTGATGGTCGCGGTGTTCGCCCAGACCGGTGGGCTGCTCGGCGGTGAGGTCGCGGTCGCCGGCGGCACGACGGCGGTGGGCCAGCGGGTGCTGGAGGCCGTCTTCGGCGACGCGGCGGTGCGGGCGCTGGCCGAGCGGGCCCGCGACGACCTGCGGGAGCGCTCCGACGCGCTGCTGCGGTACGAGCAGGACCGCTTCGACGCCCGGGTGTCCGAGGCGGCACCGGGAGCGGCGACGGCCGACGAGCTGCGGTCGGCCGTCTCGGCCCTGGCCGACGCCCGGCGGGCGGCGTGAGGCGCGGTGAGCGGTCGCTGACCGACCGGCTGGGCGCG
The DNA here is from genome assembly GCF_004571075.1 of Blastococcus sp. TF02A-35. Lineage (GTDB taxonomy): Bacteria > Actinomycetota > Actinomycetes > Mycobacteriales > Geodermatophilaceae > Blastococcus. The sequence goes on along the minus strand of NZ_SPQP01000051.1, from coordinate 4,782 downwards.
CTGCGGGAGGCCCTCGAGATCGCCGACGGCCGCCTGGAGGTGCCCGAGGTGGCGCAGGCGCGCTCGGTGCTGGCGAAGGCCGGCGCGCGCGAGGCGCTGGGGGACGCCACGGTGGTCGCCCTGGCCGGGGCCACGGGCAGCGGCAAGTCCACCCTGTTCAACGCGCTGTCCGGCGGCGAGGTGAGCACCCCCGGGGTGCGGCGGCCCACCACCGGCGTCGCGCACGCCACCGTGTGGGGGGATGACGGCGCCGACCGCCTGCTGGACTGGCTCGAGGTGCCCCGGCGGCACCGGCACGCGCCCGAGCCGGCGCTGGACGGGCTGGTCCTGCTCGACCTCCCCGACCACGACAGCGTCCGGCTGGAGAACCGGCTCGAGGTCGACCGCCTGGTCGCCCTCGTCGACGTCCTGGTGTGGGTGCTCGACCCGCAGAAGTACGCCGATGCCGCCGTGCACGAGCGCTACCTCGCCCCGCTCGCCACGCACGCCGGCGTGCTCGTCGTCGTGCTCAACCAGGTCGACCGGCTCGACGAGCAGGCTGCGCGGGCCTGCCTGGCCGACCTGCGCGGCCTGCTGGACCGCGAGGGGCTGTCCGCGACACCGCTGCTGGCGGTCTCGGGCCGCACCGGGACGGGCCTGGCGGAGCTGCGCGGGGAGCTGGCCCGCCGGGTGTCGGCGCGCCGGTCGGCCACCGAGCGGCTGGTGGCCGACGTGCGGGCGAGCGCGGCCGGGCTGGCCGCGCACTGCGGCGAGGGGAACGGGCGCAGGGGCGGACCGGTCGCCGACGACCTGGTGGACGCCCTGGCCGGTGCCGCCGGCGTGCCCACCGTCGCCGCGGCCGTCGAGCGGTCCACCCGCCGCGAGGGCACCGCCCGCACCGGGTGGCCGCTGCTGCGCTGGACCCGCAAGCTCCGGGCCGACCCGCTGGCCCGACTGCACCTGGGCGACGAGCGGGCGCGGACGTCGCTGCCGGCCGCCGGCGCGGTGGAGGTGGCGCGGGTGGCCACCGCCGTGCGCGAGGTGCGGGAGGACGTCGGCGAGGGGCTGGCCCCGGCGTGGCGGGACGAGCTGCGGCGCACCGCCGAGGAGACCGAGGACCGGCTGACCGACGCGCTCGACCGGGCGGTGGCCGGTACCGACCTCGGGCCCGACCGGGTGCCGCTGTGGCAGCGCGCGGCCGGCGGCCTGCAGTGGCTGCTGCTGGTCACCGCGCTGGCGGGTGCGCTGTGGCTGCTCGGCCTCGTCGTCCTCGGGTTCCTCCAGCTCGACGACGTGCTGCCGCTCCCCCGGGTCGAGGGGATCCCGCTGCCGACGCTGCTCGTCGTGGCCGGCCTGCTGGCCGGGCTGCTGCTGGCGCTGGTCTGCCGTCCGCTGGTCGCGCTCCGTGCGCGCCGGCGGGCCAGGACGGCGGAGCGCCGGCTGCGGGCGGCGGTCCACGCGGTCGCCGAGGCGGAGGTGCTCACGCCGCTGGCGGAGGTGGAGCAGGACGCCGAGCGGTTCTGCGCGGCGGTGTCGGCCGCCGCGCGTTGACCGCCGTCCTCAGTACCCGGGCGACCGCTGCTCGGGGAGCCGCTCGCGGAGGGGCTGCGGGGCCTCCTTGCCCGAGGGCAGGAGCGCCCAGACGTGCTTGCGCCCCGGCCGCCGCTCCCACCCGAAGCCGATGGAGAGCTGGGCCACCAGGTGCAGGCCCATGCCGCCGAAGGCCGGGTCCCGGTCGACGGCGGGCACCGGCGGGCGGTCCGGGGCCTCGTCGCTGAGGTCGAGCAGCCAGCCCGCGGGGCCGGCGACGACGAGCGCTCGCACGTCGCCCCCGCCGTGGCGCAGCGCGTTGGAGGCGAGCTCCTCGAAGACCAGGAGCAGCCCGTCGCGCGCGTCCTCGGTGGAGGCCGCGGAGACCGACGGGTGCGCGATCCGGGCCCGCAGGTCCGACCGCACGCGCGAGACCACGTGCATGGCCTCCAGCTGCCAGTGCCAGACGTCGCCGGGGACGGAGGGGACGGGCGCGCTCGGCCACGCGTCGTGGGCCTGCTCGTCGGCCATCGCTTCCTCTCGCGTCCGCGCCGCAGGGCCTGCGGGGACCGGATCCGGAGGCTCCATCCTGACCGATGCGTCCGCACCGCGCGAAGGGGGGCGAGAGGAAGCGTGTCGGACCGACACAATGGTCGGGTGGACGACGTGCTGCGGGAGCTGAGCAGGGTGACCCTGGCGGGGCGTGAGCTGGCCGACGTGCTCGGCGAGATCACCACCATCGCCGCCCAGGCGATCCCAGGGGCCGAGGCGGTCTCGACAACGCTGATCCGCGACGACAAGCCCTTCACCGCCGCCTACTCCGGCGAGATGGCGCTGCTCGCCGACGAGCTGCAGTACGCGGAGGACGGTGGCCCCTGCATCGACGCCGGCCGCGGTGGCGTGGTGCTGCGCATCGACGACATGCGGACCGAGGAGCGCTGGCCCCGCTACATCGCCCGCGTCCGGGAGATGGCGGTCCGTAGCTCGCTGTCGGTGCCGCTGCCCTACCAGGGCTCCTGGATCGGCGCGCTCAACGTCTACTCCACCCGGCCGTCGGCCTTCGCCTCACCGGGCTCGCTGCGGGCGGGGCTGGGCGCGGCCGAGGCGATCGCGGTGGCGATCGCGAACGCCGACGCGCACGCGCAGATGGCCGACCAGGCGCGCAACATGCGCATCGCCATGGAGTCGCGCGCGGTGATCGAGCAGGCCAAGGGCGTGCTGATGGCCCAGCGGCACGTGACCGCCGAGCAGGCCTTCGAGATCCTCCGGGAGGCCTCGCAGCGCTACAACCGCAAGCTGCGCGAGATCGCCGTCGGCATCGTGGAGTCCACGCAGACCCAGCGCTGACCCCCGGTCAGCCGCGCGCCGCCTCCCCGCGGTCGGACCACCACGGCGCCCGCGCCAGCAGGTAGAGCAGCACGCCCACCACCAGCTCGGCCCCGGCGAGCAGCCAGGTCTGCGCCTCCTGCTGCCACAGCAGCAGCAGGCACGACCCGATGGCCAGCACCGGCACCACGACCGGCGCGCGGAAGTGCTCGTGCTCCACCCGGTCCCGGCGCAGCACCAGCACCGCCGTGTTCGTGCTGAGGAAGACCAGCAGGAGCAGCAGGACGACGGCGTTGGCGAGGTCCCCGAGGTCACCCACCAGGGTCAGCCCCATCGCCACCAGCGTGGTCAGGACGATCGCCACCCACGGGGTGCGGCGGCCGGGCAGCACGCGGCCCAGGGTGCGGGGGAGCAGGCGCTGCTCGGCCATGCCGAACACGAGGCGGCTGGCCATGATCATGGTGAGCAGGGCGCCGTTGGCCACGGCCACCAGCGCGACCAGGCTGAAGACCTCGTCGGGGATGCCGACGTCGGCGGCCTGGACCACGGCCAGCAGGGGGCCGGAGGACGCGGCGAGGTCGTCCGGCGCCAGCACGACGGAGGCGGCGAGCCCGACCAGCACGTAGACTAGGCCCGCGACCAGGAGCGCGCCGAACAGCGCCCGCGGGTAGACGCGGCGCACGTCGCGCACCTCCTCCGCCACGTTCGCCGAGGTCTCGAAGCCGACGAACGAGTAGTAGGCGAGCAGGGCCGCGGCCAGCACCCCGGACGCCACCGACACGTCGGGCGGGAACTCCAGGACCCGGCCGGCGTCGCCGTCGCCCCGGCCGAGCACCAGGGCGCCGAGCACGACGACGACCACGAGGCCGGACAGCTCCACGACGGTCATGACGACGTTGGCGCGCACCGACTCCTGGATGCCGCGGGCGTTGAGCAGGCCCACCAGGAGCAGGAACACCACCGCGGCCGGGACGGCGGGCACGTCGAGGAAGACGCCGAGGTAGTCACCGGCGAAGGCCAGCGACAGCCCGGCCGCGCTCGTGACCCCCGCCGCCAGCATGCAGAAGCCCACGAGGAAGGACACCAGCGGGCTGCGGAAGGCCCGCTCGGCGAAGACCGCGGAACCACCTGCCTGCGGGTACTTGGTGACCAGCTCGGCGTAGGAGGTCGCCGTGAGCAGGGCCAGCCCCAGCGCGACCAGCAGCGGGACCCACACCGCGCCCCCGACCTCGCCGGCGATGACGCCGATCAGCGCGTAGATCCCCGCGCCCAGCACGTCGCCGAGGATGAAGAGGAAGAGCAGCCGGCCGCTGACGGCCCGGCGCAGGCGGGTGCCGTCGGCCTCGGCCGGGTCGCCCTCCACGGCGGTTCCATGATCACTCACCCGCCGAGTCTTTCCGCGCCCTCCCGCGGCGGCAATTCGGGGCGTGCCCCGATCGGGCGAGGCGTCCGACACGCCGCGCGCCGCGGCCCGTCCGGACGTGACCGGCCCCCTCCCCGGCGCGTTCCACGCTCATGAGCCGGGTCCTTGTCGACAAGGGCACGGCCCGGAGGAGGGGTGACCGACCGGTCCGGGACACCCGGGCAACGGTTCGGTCACGCGCCCCGGGAGGCGGGTCGGATGAACGGGTCTCGGGCGTCTCCGATCCCTACTTTTCTCCTTGTCCGCAGCACCTTCCCCGGCTGCGGACATGACTTCCAGGAGGCGACATGAGCAGCAGCCAGCAGGCCCACCGGCCGGCACCGGCGCCCGTGTCCGCCGACCCCGCCGGACGCGAGCCGGCCCGCTCGCTGGCCGGCCTGATCGACGTCCTGGACCGGGCCGACGCGGGCCGCGCCCGCCCCCGCTGGGAGGCGTCCGGAGGCGCTGGTAGTCTCTCTTCTCGGCGGTTACGAGGTGACTCGGACCCCGGGAGGCTTCGCCTAGTCCGGTCTATGGCGCAGATC
>NZ_SPQP01000050.1 GCF_004571075.1 Blastococcus sp. TF02A-35 | reverse complement strand
AACTCCGAATCAGCTCGCCTCGCGGCTCTGCCAGCATGGGTCCACCAGTACAACCACCACCGGCCCCACTCAGCGGTCGGGAAGGCACCACCCATCACCAGGTTGGACAACCTGGCTGGGCATCACAACTAGCAGACGGTGGGTATCGCCGTCGCACGTGTCCCGAGTGCCGTCTCCGATGTCCCCGAAACCGCCAGCGGTGTCGCTGAATCCGTCGTCCATGTCACCAGTGACCAGGCGGGTCGTAATCGGCGACACCCTGAAGACGCCGCCCAGGCCGGGCGGGGCTTGACCTCTCGCCGCCGACTGTCGATATCATCGCCAGATGGCGATGACAGCGACCAGCACGAGTGCCGAGCCGTCGGTCGACGAGGCGACCGCCCTGTCGGCCGCGGCGTGCCTGTTCCGCAGCCTGGGTGACCCGGCCAGGCTGGCGATCCTGCGGCACCTCGCACTGGGCGAGCACAAGGTCGTCGACCTCACCGCGCACCTGGGGCTGGCCCAGTCCACGGTGTCGGCGCACCTGGCCTGCCTGCGGGACTGCGGCCTGGTGGCCTCCCGGCCGCAGGGTCGGGCGTCGATGTGGTCGCTGGCCACCGCGCCGGAGCTGCTCGGCGTGCTGGCCGCCGCCGAGCGGCTGCTCGCGGCCACCGGCGACGCCGTGGCGCTGTGCCCCGCCCACGGCGTGGCCGCGGGCCGGTGACCGCCACCCACGCCGAGCCGGCGGCGTCCACCGTCGAGCGGGCCCGGCTGGGCCGCCGCGCGCAGCTGCTGGCAGGGGCCTCCGTCGCCTACAACGCCGTCGAGTCGGTCATCGCGATCGCGGCCGGGCTGGCCGCCGGGTCGGTCGCCCTCGTCGGGTTCGGCCTGGACTCGGTCGTCGAGGTATCCAGCGGGCTGGTCATCCTCTGGCAGTTCCGCCACCGGCTGCCCGAGTCGCGGGAGCGGCAGGCGCTGCGGCTGATGGCCCTGTCGTTCTTCGCGCTGGCGGCCTACGTGAGCGTCGAGTCGGTCCGGGCGCTCTCGTCCGGCGACGCCGACGCCGGTGCCTCCCCGGTCGGCATCGGGCTGGCGGCCGCCTCGCTCGTGGTCATGCCGGCCCTCTCGTGGGCGCAGCGCCGCACCGGCCGCGCGCTGGGATCGAACGCGGTCTACGCGGACGGGACCCAGACGCTCCTGTGCACGTACCTGTCCGCCGTCCTCCTCGTAGGGCTGGTGCTCAACGCGACGCTGGGCTGGGGCTGGGCGGACCCGGTCGCCGGGCTGGTCATCGCCGCCGTGGCCGCCCGCGAGGGCGTCCAGGCCTGGCGGGGGGAGGGCTGCTGCGCCCCCGGCCGCCCCGGCCAGGACGCTGCCGGCGAGGGCTGCGGCTGCGCCGACGCCTGCTGCCCGCCCGGCGCGGCCGCTCCGCCGACCCTCCGGACCTCCTCCCCGGGGAAGCCGGCCCGGTGAGCGTCGTCGCGCTCGTCCTCCAGCTCGCCGCCCTCGTCGTCCTGTTCGGGGTCCGGTCGTGGGTGCAGCACCGCCGCACCGGCAGCACCGGCTTCCGGGGGATCTCCGGCAGCCCGCGCGAGCCCGGATGGTGGGGCGGGGTGCTGTTCGTCGCGGCCATCGTGCTCGGCGTCGCAGGGCCGCTGCTGGCCGTGACCGGCACCGTGCCGGCCGACCCGCACCCCGTGGCCGCCGCAGCGGGACTGGTCCTGGCGGTGGGCGGGTTCCTCGCCACCCTCGCCGGGCAGGCGGGCATGGGCGCGTCCTGGCGCATCGGCGTCGACGACGCCGAGCGGACCGAGCTGGTCACCAGCGGGGTCTTCGCCCACGTCCGCAACCCGATCTTCACCGCCATGGTGCTGGCCCAGGCCGGCATGGTGCTGCTGGTGCCCAGCTGGGTCGGCGCGGCGGCGCTGCTCGCGCTGGTCGTCGCCGTGCAGCTGCAGGTCCGTGCCGTCGAGGAGCCCTACCTGAGCCGGGTGCACGGCCGGACGTACGCCGGCTACGCCGCACGCACCGGCCGCTTCCTCCCGAGGGCCGGCCGCCCCTCGCGCGGGCGCTCCGCGGACCGCCGGCCGGGGACGACGGAGACGCTGGCCCGGTGACGGTGCACATCGGGACGTCGGGGTGGAGCTACGACCACTGGGACGGCGTCCTCTACCCGGCGGGGACCCCGCCCCGGGACCGGCTGGCGCACTACGTGCGGCAATTCGGCACCGTCGAGCTGAACGCCAGCTTCTACCGCTGGCCGCGCGACGTCAGCTTCGCGAGCTGGCGGCGCCGGCTCCCGCCGGGGTTCCAGCTGTCGGTCAAGGCGCCCCGGGGCCTGACCCACGCCAAGAGGCTCTTCGCCCCCGAGGCGTGGGTCACCCGCATGACCTCGGCCTGGCACGAGCTCGGCGACCGCCGCGCCGTCCTGCTCCTGCAGCTCCACCCCGCCCACCAGCGGGACGACGCCCGGCTGGCCTACCTGCTCGGGCAGCTGCCGCCGTGGATGCGCGTGGCCGTGGAGCTCCGGCACCCGAGCTGGCACGACGACGCGGTGCTCGCGCTGCTGGAGCGGCACGGTGCGGCCTACTGCGTCATGAGCGGCGCCGGCCTGCCCTGCGTGCTGCGCGCGACGGCACCCACCGTGTACGTCCGGATGCACGGGCCCGACCACCACCACCTCTACGCCGGCTCCTACCCCGAGCAGGACCTGCGCTGGTGGGCCGACCGGGTGGGGGAGTGGCGGGCCGACGGCCGCGACGTCTACGTCTACTTCAACAACGACGGGCACGGCCACGCCGTGCGCAACGCGGTGCGGCTGCGCGAGCTGACCGGCAGCTGACGCCGGTCAGCGGAGGAGGCCCGCCGCCTCCTTCGCCGCGAGGGTGGTGCGGACGGCGTCGTCGACCAGGGCCGCGAACGCCGGGTCCTCGTCCGCGCGCGCGGCGACCGCGTCGATCATCTCGGCCACCGGCTCGGCGTCGACGGTGAGCACGAGCGTGCCGCCGGCCTCGAGGAAGCGGACGGCGCGCTCGCCGGGCGGCACGCCCTCGACGGCGTCGGCGTTGGCCAGGTCGTCGGAGATGACCACCCCGTCGAAACCGAGCCCCTCGCGCAGCAGGCCGGTCACCACGGGGCGGGAGAACGCCGCCTGGTTCGCCGGGTCCAGCCGCGGGTAGACGGCGCTGGACATCATCACGAACGGCTCGGCCGAGCTCCGGCCCAGCGCGTCGGCGAAGGCGCTGACCTGCTCGTCGTCCGGCCCCGTGACCGGGTCGACGACGTCGGCGCTGGTGTCGGTGTTCGCCTGCACGCGGCCGAGGCCGGGGAAGTGCTTCAGCGTCGGGACGACGTCCTGGCCGGCCAGCCCGTCGGCGACCGCGGCGGCGGCGGTGGCCACCTCGGCGGCGGTGCTGCCGTACTGCCGGTCGACCGAGCCGATCGGCTCGTTGCCCGCCTCGGTGCCCGCCGGGACGACGTCGACCACCGGAGCCAGGTTCACGTTGACCCCGGCGGCCCGCATCGCGGCGCCCAGCCGTTCCCCGAGCGCCCGCAGCTCGGGGTCGGGCAGGTGGCCCTGCTCGACCGCGGTGGGCAGCCGCTCGAAGCCAGGGCCCTTGAAGGTCTGCACCAGGCCGCCCTCCTGGTCCGCGGCCACCCACAGCCCCGGCCCGGTGACCGCCTCCTGCCAGGCGCTCGTGTGCGCGGCCAGCTCGTCGGGGGCGGCGCTGCTGCGGCCGTGCAGGAAGACGCCGCCGACCTGCTCCCGGACGACCGCCTCGCCGCGGGCCAGGTCGTCGAGCGGCACACCGGTGACGAAGAGCTGGGCGATCCGTTCCCGTCGGTCCAGGCCCGCCAGCGCGGCGTCGACCGGGCCGGCAGCCGGGGACGCCGCCTCGGGGGACGCCGCGTCCGGGGGCGACGGCGTCCGGGAGGCGGTCGAGGCGGCGGTGCGGGTCTCGGTCGACGCGCAGCCGGCCAGGGGGGCGAGCAGCGCCACGCAGGCGAGTGCGGGCAGCAGTGGACCGCGGATGGGCACGGTTCTCCCGGAGGCAGGTCGGAAAGGTCCGTCGACGAGTGTTCCCGGCCGCCCGCCGGGCCATGCGCGGGGATCGGTGCGATCCGTGGCAGTGCTGCCTAAGGTCGGGGTCACCGACCGAGAGCAGGGGGAACGATGACCGAGGCCGACGACGCCGACCGCTCCGGGCCGCACGGTGGCCTGGTGGGGCGGTCGATCGACGAGTTCGTCAGCCAGCTGCGCGGTTTCACCGACCGCGCCCGGTCGCTGGCCGGCGCCGTCCCGCAGCGGCTGTCCCTGCCCCAGCTGCCCAGCCCGCCCGGGGCGCTGTCGGCCGCCCAGCTCAAGGCGATCGCCGAGGTCGTCGGCGCGCAGCGGCAGTCGATCGCCGCGATGACCGCGCAGCTGCAGGCGTTCGACCAGCAGCTCGCCGTCTTCGAGCGGATCCTCGACCCGCTGGTGGAGTGGAGCTCCACCTGGGCGCGCCTGGAGGAGGCCGTCGGCGACTTCGTGCGCCGCGAGCCCGGCCAGGGGGAGGGGCCGGCTCAGTAGCCGTCGTCCTCCTCGTCGCGGGGTCGGCGGCGCAGCAGCCCGGTCACCGAGCCGACCCGGTTCTGCGCCTGGCGCAGCCCGTGGACCAGCGGCATGAGGTCGTCGTGGATGCGGCGCAGCGTCTCCGGGACGGTGTCGACCGCGGGGTCGTCGAGCACCCGGCCCACCCGCTCGATCCCCGGGCGCAGGGCCCGGACCGGCTCCTCCAGCTCCTCGACGAGGGTCTCCAGCTTCTCGGCCATGCGCTGCGCGGAGGCGATGGTCTCCCGCGCCATGGTGGTCGCCTCGATCAGCTCCCGGACGGTGCCGTTGAGGTCGGTGAGCGTCCGGGGCAGCTGGGCGAGCGCCTCGGTCTGGGTCTGCAGCAGGGAGACCAGCTCGCCGAACCCGGGGATGCGGGGCAGGCCGAGGCCGCGGAAGGGGTCCACCCGGTCACCGTCGGCGACCTCCGGCGGCGACGCAACCCGGCGCCGTGCCGGGGCGACCCAGCGGCCGTTGTCTCGACCGCTGGATCTGGGGCCCCCCGACCGCCGGCAGTGCGGGGGCCCTGCCGCGGGACCTGCCCACTGCGGGACCCGGGCATGCCTGCCCGCTGCGGTCAGGACGGGTCGAGCTCGCCGGTGTGCACGAACTGCGTGGCGACGTCGCGGAGCTTCACGTTCCGCTCCATCGACAGCCGGGCCAGGATCTGGAAGGCGTCGTCGGCGGTGACCTTGAACCGCTCCATCAGGATGCCCTTCGCCTGGTCGATGACCGCCCGCGAGTCCAGGGCGGCCTTGAGGTGCTCGGCCCGCTCGACCGCGGTCTCGTACAGGTACATGTTCGACACCGGCCCGACGGCGTAGGCCGCCAGCCGGGCGACCAGCGTGCGGGTCCGCTCGTCGGCGACCTCGGCGTGCCGCGCGTACAGGTTCAGGCCCCCCTGGACGAGCTCCTGCACCGGCAGGGGCTGGGAGAAGACGCTGCCCACCCCCTGGGCGGCCGCCTCGGCGGCGAGGTCCGGCCAGGTGCGGTCGCTGCGGGTGTCCGCGATGCCGGCCGGTCGACCGGTGGAGGCGGCCAGCAGGCACGGGCCGCTGCCGGTGCGGTACTGGAGCTGGTCGAGGTCCTCGGCGAGCCCTCCGCTGGCGGCCACGGTCGCCGGGCGCCCGTCGGTGAGGATGGTCACGGACGCCACCGGCCGTCCGGGGAGGATGCGGGTGGCCAGCTCGGTGACCTTGCCGAGGACCGACTCGAGCGAGTGCTCGGCGAACGACAGCCGGCCCAGTTCGTCGAAGGCGGGCTGAACGACGGCAGAGTCGTCGTCGGGGGGTGTCACGCGGGTACTCCGTCTGGGCTGCAACCGGTCAGGCATGCCGGCGGTGAGGGGAGAACCCCGGGTGGTTGCAGGGTCGCTCCAGTGGGCGGGCCGCTGGGCCCGGCCGCGCGCCGGCTGTGTGACGCGCTTGTCGCACTGACCAGCATAGTCAGTCCGCCGGGGGTGGTCGTGCCGGCCAGGCCGGTGGCGTGGCGCCGGCCTGGCCGGCACGCGGAGGCTCTGCCCGCCGCCCGGCGGGTATGGTGGGGCCAGCTCGTGTGGGCACACGCTGTTGGGGGTCGGTCAGAAGCGCCGGCCCGTTGCGCCGGTCCGTCGGACACCACTACCTGGGCCGGGTGTGCATCCGGGTCGCAACCGACCGGAGGCCGTTGTGGGCCGCGACTCCTCTGTGCTCCTTCCTGGAGCCGCTCTCGAACAGCTGGGCCGGATGCGGCTGGCCGACCACTCGATGAGCTCGGTGCTCGAGGCCGTCGTGACCCTGGTGCGGCAGAGCCTGCCCGGCGACGCCGAGGCGTCGGTGACCCTGCTGCGGGGCGGGAAGGCGGTCACCGCGGCCTACAGCGGCGACCTGGCCCGCGACCTGGACCAGGACCAGTACGAGCGGGGCGACGGGCCGTGCCTGACCGCCGCGACCGAGGGCCACCCGGTCGAGGTCCCCGACACCGCCACCGAGGGCCGCTGGCCCGACTACGTCGCCGTCGCCCGCGCGCAGGGCTGCCGGGGCATGATGTCGCTGCCCTTCCCGGTGCATGAGCAGCTCAGCGGCGGCCTGAACATCTACGCGCGCCAGGACGGCGCCATCGACGAGGCGGCCCGCGGGTTCGCGGAGCGGTTCGCCGAGTACGCCGCCGTCGTGGCCGGCAACATGCTGGCCTACGAGCAGGCCCGCGACCAGGCGGTGAACCTGCAGGTGGCGCTGGAGTCCCGCGCCGTCATCGACCAGGCCAAGGGCATCCTGATGGAGCGGTTCAAGCTCTCCGCCGACCAGGCCTTCCAGACGCTGGCGCGCCTGTCGATGGAGAGCAACACGAAGGTGCGCCTGGTCGCCGAGAAGGTCGTGGAGACCGGCGAGGTCACCGGCCGCTGACCTGCCTCAGGCGGTCGCGGCGAACGACACGCGGGCCCAGTCATCGAGGCCCAGGAGCCGCCAGGTGCGCCGCAGCAGTGCCGGTGCGTTCCACAGCTGCACCTGCCCGCCGTCCTCGGTGACCGCGCGCGCCCACGCGGCGAGGACCCGGCTCGCGGTGACGTCGGCGAACCGGAGGTCGGCCAGGTCGAGGGCGTGCACGCCGACGTGCGCGGGGGTCGAGCCGAGCGCGCGGGTGAGGCGCTGGGCGGCGAGGGCGTCGACCTCGCCGGCGAGCACGAGGCGCGTGCCGTCGGAGAACAGCCGGTACGGGACGACGTCGGCCGGGGCGTGCACCACCGGGTGCACGGCGGCGACGTCGGCGAGCACGGGCTCGGGCAGGTCCGACCGGTACGCGCACATGGCCGACATCGAGGCCATGCCGGACGCACCGGCACCGCCGGCCATGTAGTGGTCGGCGGCGTGCTCCCAGCGCACCAGCTCGTCGTGGTGCACCGGGTCGCCGGCCAGGTCGGTCACGTCGGCCAGGACCCTCAGGCCGGTGTACCCGTCCGCCAGCGCCTGGTCGGTGGCCGCGTCGTAGAACGCCCGCTGGCCGTCGACGCTGAACCCGCCCGCGGCGACGTAGGCCTCGGCCAGGGTCATCACGCGCAGGGTGCCGGCCGAGACGAGGGCCGCCACGCCGCCGAGCGCCGCCGGGTCGCCGCGCAGCCCCTCGGCCACCCGGTCACCGACGCACAGCAGCCGTTCGCCGCGGGCCAGGCCACCGGCCAGGAAGGCCATCCCGGTGGCATGCAGGTCGGCGTCGTCCCGGTAGGACCAGCACACGTGGTCGTGCGCGGCAGCTCCCGGGAGCTCGTTGACCTGACCGTGACGGCGCACGTACCCACAGTAGGCCTTCCTGGCCGAACTGAACAGGGCCGTTCGGCACTCCCCGTCCGGGGTCAGAGGGCGCGGAGGATGTCCTCGACCCGCTCCCGGGCGTCACCGAAGAGCATGCGGCTGTTCTCGCGGAAGAACAGCGGGTTCTGGACACCGGCGTAGCCGGTGTTCATCGACCGCTTGAACACCACGACCCGCTCGGCCTCCCAGACCCGCAGCACGGGCATCCCCGCGATCGGGCTGCTCGGGTCCTCCGCGGCAGCGGGGTTCACGGTGTCGTTCGCGCCGATGACGAGGACGACGGACGTCTCGGGGAAGTCGTCGTTGATCTCGTCCATCTCCAGGACCACGTCGTAGGGCACCTTGGCCTCGGCCAGCAGCACGTTCATGTGCCCGGGGAGGCGGCCGGCGACCGGGTGGATGCCGAAGCGGACCTCGACGCCGCGGGCGGTGAGCTTGCGCGTGAGGTCGGCGACGGCGCCCTGCGCCTGCGCGACGGCCATGCCGTAGCCCGGCGTGATGACGACCGACTTCGCGTCCCTCAGCAGCTCGGCGACCTCCTCGGCGCCGATCTCGGTGTGCTCGCCGTAGTCGACGTCGGAGGAGGCCGCGCTGCCCTCGTTGCCGAAGCCGCCCGCGATGACCGACAGGAAGGAGCGGTTCATCGCCTTGCACATGATGTAGGAGAGGTAGGCACCCGAGGAGCCGACCAGCGCACCGGTGATGATCAGCAGGTCGTTGCCGAGCAGGAAGCCCGACGCCGCGGCCGCCCAGCCGGAGTAGCTGTTCAGCATCGAGACGACGACCGGCATGTCACCGCCGCCGATGGAGGCGACCAGGTGCCAGCCGAGCGCCAGGGCCAGCGCGGTGACGACCGAGAGCACCAGCAGGCCCGGCTCGACGACGAACACCACGGTGAGGACGGCGAACAGCGCGAGCGCGCCCAGGTTGAGCCAGTTGCGGCCGGGCAGGGTGAGCGGGTTGCTCCTGATCCGGGCCGACAGCTTGAGGAAGGCGACGATGGAGCCGGTGAAGGTGACCGCGCCGATGAAGACGCCGATCACGACCTCGGCCGAGTGGATGCCGATGAGGTCGGAGGAGACCTCGGTCTGGTTCTCCAGGTCCGCCTCGACCGAGAGGTAGCCGTTCCATCCCACCAGCACCGCGGCGAGGCCGACGAAGCTGTGCAGCAGGGCGATCAGCTCGGGCATGCCGGTCATCTCGACCTGGCGGGCCCGCCAGATGCCGATGGCCGCGCCGATGACGACGGCCAGCGCGAGCAGGGCGGCGCCGGTGCCGGAGATGCCGTGGTCGGCGGCGAGGCCGACGGTGGCGACCAGCGCGATGGCCATGCCGGCCATGCCATAGGCGTTGCCCGTCTTGGCGGTCTCGTGCTTCGACAGCCCGGCGAGGCTGAGGATGAAGAGCAGGCCGGAGACGATGTAGGCCGCGGCGGCGGCACTGGTGGCGGTCATCGGGCTGCTCCCGAGCTCGGGCCCCGGGTGAACATGGCGAGCATCCGCCGGGTCACCGCGAAGCCGCCGAAGACGTTGATGCTGGCCAGCAGGATCGCCACGAAGGCCAGCGTGGTGACCACGGCGTCGTCGTGGCCGATCTGCAGGAGCGCCCCGACCACGATGATCCCGGAGATGGCGTTGGTGACGCTCATCAGCGGGGTGTGCAGCGCGTGGTGCACGTGCCCGATGACGTAGAAGCCGACGACCACCGCGAGCGCGAACACCGTGAGGTGCTGGATCAGCTCGTCGGGCGAGAACGCGGTCAGCAGGAAGAGCAGCGCAGCGCCCAGCCCGACCAGCGCGAACCGCCGTCCCGGCCTCGGTGGCTCCGGCGGGGGAGCCGGCTCCTGGGCGGCCGGTGCGGCGGGGGGCGCCGGCGCCGCCGACACCTGCACCGGCGGCGGGGGCCACATCTTCTCGCCCTGGTGCACGACGGCGATCGACCGCTGCACGACGTCGTCGAGGTCGAGGACGAGCCGGCCGTCCTTCTCCGGCGTCAGCAGGGTCAGCAGGTTGACCAGGTTGGTCCCGTAGAGCTGGGAGGCCTGGGCCGGGAGCCGGGCGGGCAGGTCGGTGTAGCCGATGATCGAGACTCCGTTGCCGGTGACCACGACCTCGTCGGGCACGGAGCCGGCGACGTTGCCGCCCTGCGCGGCGGCCATGTCCACGATGACGCTGCCGGAGCGCATCGAGGCCACCATCTCCTCGGTGATCAGCCGGGGAGCGGGGCGGCCCGGGATGAGCGCCGTCGTGATGATGATGTCGACGTCGGCCGCCTGCTCCGCGTACATCTCCGCGGCCCGGCGGTTGAAGTCCTCGCCCATCTCTCGGGCGTAGCCGTCGGCGCTCACCTCCTGCTCGCCGGCGGGCACCGCGACGTACTCGCCCCCCAGGGAGCGCACCTGCTCGGCCACCTCGGGCCGGACGTCGGTGGCCCGGACGATGGCACCCAGGCTGCTGGCCGCACCGATGGCCGCCAGGCCCGCCACGCCGGCGCCGGCGACGAGCACCTTGGCCGGCGGCACCTTGCCGGCGGCGGTGACCTGGCCGGTGAAGAACCGGCCGAACACGTGGGCGGCCTCCACGACGGCGCGGTAGCCGGCGATGTTGGCCATCGAGCTCAGCACGTCCATCGACTGCGCCCGGGAGATGCGCGGCACGGCGTCCATCGCGAGCGCGGTGATCGGCCGCTGCGCCAGGGCCTCGACCAGCTCGGGGTTGTGGGCGGGGCCGAGGAGACCGACCAGTGTGGCGCCGTCGGCCAGGCGGGGCAGCTCGTCGGCCGAGGGGGCGTTCACCCGGAGGACGACGTCGGCCCCCCACGCCTCGTCGGCGACCCCGATGCGCGCCCCGGCGGCGGCGTAGGCGTCGTCGGGGAAGCTGCTGGCCGCACCCGCCCCGGTCTCCACGACCACGTCGTAGCCCAGGGCGACCAGCTTCCCGACCGTGGCCGGCGTGGCCGCCACCCGCGTCTCGCGGGCGCGCGTCTCGCGGGGGACTCCGATGTGCATCGTGGCGCTCCATTCCTCGGGGGACGGGCTCCGGTGCCCGCCCCCCAGTGGTGGGGTCGTACGAGGTGCTCGGTGGATCGGGTGGATCGGGTGGATCTTGCCGGTTAACGGGGTGTGTCGACCGATGGCGACGCGAATGTGAGAGAGAGCACGCCCGGACGGGTGCCGGCCCCCGGAGAGGTCACGGGCCGTCGTCCCGGCCTCCCCCCAACGGGGGACGCCGCACGCACTCGGGTGAAAGCGCCTGGTGGGGGGAGCCGAGAACCTCCGTGAGCGTCGAGCAGCGGCGCCGGCCGAGAACACCGAGGGGAGGACCGTGAGCGTCACCATCAGCGTGCCCGACGGCGAACGCGTGCCGCCGGAGATCGTCGCGTCGGTCTTCTACAGCGCCACCGTCAGCGACAACCTGGCGCTCGTCGTCGCGGAGTCCGTCGGCAGCCGCACCCGCCTGACCTGGGGGAACGTCGGCGCCGTCGAGCTGCTCGGCTACGGCCTCGACGACCTGCGCGCGCTGCCCGTGGACCACCTCTTCCCGACCCTCGGCGGCGGGGAGCTCAAGCTGCTCCTCCGCAGGGAGCGCTCGGCGCGCATGACGCTGCCGGTCCGCACCGCGAGCGGGGCGACCATCGAGGCGGTCGTGACCACGACGCCCGCGCCGACCGGGCGCATGTGGACGATCCGCATCGTGTCGACGACGAGCGAGCAGGAGCGCGCGCTGCGCGCCACCGCCGACGCGCACGAGCGGCGCTTCTCCACCCTCACCGAGCGCTCCCCGGTGCCGACCCTGCTCTCGGAGCAGGGGATGCGGCTGGCGCACGTCAACGACGCCTTCTGCACCCTCGTCGGGCGGCAGGCGGAGCAGCTCCTGGGCACCGGCTGGATCGAGACGGTGCACGAGGACGACCTGGACGGGGTGATCGAGCAGGTCTCGGCCGCCCTCGACGGCGAGGAGGTGGAGACCCAGGCGCGCCTGCTGCGGGAGGACGGCTCGGTCCGCACCACCGTCATCCGGTTCGCCCACCTGTTCACCCCGGGCGTCGGCGCCGGCTTCGTCGGCACGATCGAGGACATCACCGACCGGCTGGCCTTCGAGGCGCAGCTGGCCCACCAGGCCAACCACGACCCGCTCACGGGCCTGCCCAACCGCACCCTGCTCGCCCAGTACGTCGCCGCGCGGTTCACCCCGGGCTCCAGCGGGCTGGCCTGCCTCTTCCTCGACCTCGACAACTTCAAGGTCGTCAACGACTCGCTCGGGCACACCGCCGGCGACGAGCTGCTCACCGAGGTGGCCGACCGGCTGGCCGCCGCGGTGCGCCCCGGTGACCTGGTGGCCCGCTTCGGCGGCGACGAGTTCGTCGTCGTCTGCGAGAACGTGGACCAGGCCGCCGCCGTGGCCCTGGCCGAGCGCATCTCGGTCGAGCTGGCCCGCCCGGTGCGGCTCGGGGGAGTGGACGTGCGCCCCTACGCCAGCGTGGGCGTGACCGTCCAGACCGTCGAGCACGTCACGGCCGAGGAGCTCATCCGCGACTGCGACATCGCGATGTACCAGGCGAAGGCCGGGGGCAAGGGGCGGATCACCGTCCTGGACCAGCGGGCCCGCGAGGAGGCACGCGACAAGCTGCGCCTGGTGGCCGAGCTGCGCGACGCCATCGAGCGGCGCGAGATCACGCTGCTCTACCAGCCGATCTTCAGCACCGCCGACGGCAGCCCCGTGGCCGTCGAGTCGCTGGCCCGCTGGAACCACGCCGACCGAGGGGCGATCAGCCCGGCGGTCTTCATCCCGCTGGCCGAGGAGAGCGGGCTCATCGCCGGCCTCGGGCTGCTGGTGCTCGACGAGACGTGCCGCCAGCTGGCCGAGTGGGACCGGCTCATGGGGTGGGCCGCCCCCGCGCGGGCCAACGTCAACGTCTCGGCGCTGCAGCTGGACCAGAACCTGCCGCCGCAGGTCGGCGAGGCGCTCGAGCGGCACGGCCTGGACCCGTCCCGGATCTCCATCGAGATCACCGAGTCGGCCCTGATGAAGGACCCCGACTCCGCCCGGGAGGTCCTGCACCAGCTGCGCGAGCTGGGCGTGGAGCTGGCGATCGACGACTTCGGCACCGGCTACTCCTCCCTGGCCTACCTGCGCCACCTGCCGGTGAACTGCTTGAAGGTCGACCGCTCCTTCGTGGCCGAGCTCGCGCACGGGCACACCGAGATCCCCTCCGCGGTCATCGCCCTGGCCAGCAGCCTGGGCCTGAGCACGGTCGCCGAGGGCGTCGAGACCCCCGAGCAGGCCGCGGAGCTGACCCGCATGGGGGTCACCTACCTGCAGGGCTTCAGCCTCAGCCAGCCCCTCACCGGGGGGCACGCCGCCGCCTGGTTCGCCGCCCATGGAGACCGCACCCGATGACCGTGACCCCGCTGCCGGCGCGCGCCGAGCAGACGCCCGTCTTCGACCTGGAGAAGGTGCTGGCCAGCATCGACACCATGGCGGCCCAGCGGCCGGTCGCGGCGCAGATCGTCTCCGTCGCCAACCAGGACGACACCAGCGCCAAGGAGCTGTCGCGGATCCTCGCCTCCGACGTGGCGCTGGCCAGCCGCGTCATGAAGCTGGCGAACTCGGCCTACTTCGGCATGCGCGGCCGCGTCACCTCGCTGCAGTTCGCCGTCACCGTCGTCGGGTTCACGACCGTCCGGACGATGGCCACCGTCGCGCTCACCGAGCTCGACGACGAGTCGCGCCTCCCCGAGGACTTCTGGGACGTCACCACCAGCCTGGCGCTCGCCTCCTCGGCCCTCGCGCCGCGCTTCGGCGAGCGGCCGCAGGACGCGCTCTGCATCGGGCTGCTGGCCCAGATGGGCGCCGCGCTGCTGCACCACAACGACCCCGTCGGGTACGCCGAGGTCACCGCCGAGCACGCGGACTTCACCCAGCGCCGGGTGGCCGAGCTGCGCCGCTACGGCATCAACAGCCTGCGGCTGACCGCCGTCGCGCTGGAGCAGTGGGGCTTCCCGCACAGCATGACCAGCCGGCTGAACCAGGTCGACGACTTCACCTCGCTCGAGGGCGGGCTGCTCCGCTCGGCGTTCGAGGTGGCGGCGCGGCTCACCGTCGAGGACTACGACACGGTCCCCGTCGTGCGGCTGAGCTGCGGGCAGCTGCGCGAGGACGACCTGGTGCCGGTGCTGGACCAGGTGCGCGCGGACGCCGACGAGCTCCGCCGGGCGATGCTCGCCGACTAGGGGGCCGTCCGGTAAGAGTTACCGGATGACCTCACGTCAGCGAACGGGCAGCATCCTCGTGACCGGCGCGGGGCGGGGGATCGGCCGTGCCGTCGCCGAGCGGTTCCTCGGCGCCGGCTGGCGGGTCGGGCTGTTCGACGTCGACGCCGCCGCGGTGGCCGAGGTCGCCGCCGGCCGGCCGAACGCCGTGCACGGCGCGCTCGACGTCCGCGACCCGGACCGGTGGGGGAGCGCCCTGCAGCGGTTCTGCCCCGACGGCGCCCTCGACGTGCTGGTCAACAACGCCGGCGTGCTCGCCTCCGGGCCGTTCGCCGGGATCGACGTCGACACCCACCGCCGCCAGGTCGAGGTCAACGTCACCGGCGTGGTGCTCGGGGCGCGGACCGGCCACGCGTACCTGCGGCGGGCACCGCGCGGCCTGCTGCTGAACCTCTGCTCCGCCTCGGCGCTCTACGGGCAGCCGACCCTGGCCACCTACGGCGCGACCAAGGCCGCGGTGAAGTCGCTGACCGAGGCGCTGGACCTGGAGTGGCGCGGTGACGGCCTGCGCGTGCGCAGCCTGGTGCCGCTGTTCGTCGACACCGAGATGGTCACCCGGGACGGCGTCGGCATGGCGCCGGTGAAGGCCCTCGGCGTCCGGCTCGTGCCCGCCGACGTCGCGGCGGCGGCCTGGCGGGTCGTGCACGAGCGGGTGGCGCTGCCGCGCTCCCCGCACCGGACGGTCGGCCGGCAGACCCGGGTGCTGGCGGCGGCGTCCTCGGTCAGCCCCGACTGGCTCAACCGCCTCGTCGTCGGCCGCATCGGGGCCTGAGACGCAGCGGAGCCCCGCCCCCCGCAGGGGGACGGGGCTCCGTCGTGCGGTGCTCAGCCCGTGTAGGGCGCGCCCAGCGGGTCGACCGTCTCGTGCGCCGCGACGCCGGCCGCGAGCCGGTCGGCGGCCCAGTCGCCGTCGCCGAGCAGGTGGTCGATCGCGGTGAGCCGGCTGGTGTAGTGGCCGACCTTGTACTCGGCGGTCACGCCGATGCCACCGTGCAGCTGGATGGCCTCCTTGCCGATGTGCCGGCCGGCGCGGCTGGTCTGCAGCCGGGCGCGGTCGGCGGCGGACACGACGTCGCCGCCGGCGTCCTGCACCATCGACGCCCACAGCGCGGTGCTGCGGGCCAGCTCCAGGGACACGTACATGTCCGCGGCGCGGAAGGTGAGCGCCTGGAACCGGTTGAGGGTCACCCCGAACTGCTTGCGGGTCTTCAGGTACTCCGCGGTGGTGCGCAGCGCGGTGTCCATGGCCCCGATCGACTCGTGGCTGTAGGCGATCCGTGCCTCGGCGAGGGCCCGCTCGATGGCCGCGGTCTGGTCGCCGCCCGCGCCGAGGGCCACCGCGGGGGTGCTCTCGAAGCGGACGTTGGCCGCGCGGCCGCCGTCGTGGGTGCGGTAGCCGGTGCGGGTCAGCCCGGAGGCGTCACCCTGCACGAGGAACAGCCCCGTGCCGCCGTCACCGGCGAGGGCCGCCGAGACGACGAGGACGTCGGCCCGCGCGCCGTTGGGCACCGGCTCCTTGGTGCCCGAGAGGGTCCAGCCGTCGCCGGCCTGCGTGGCGGTGACCGCCGACGCCGTCGGGACCCAGCGGGTGCCGGTCTCGGCGTGCGCGAAGGCGGGGATGGTCGTGCCCTCGGCGAGCGCGCCGAGCAGCTCGCCCTTCTGCTCGTCGGTGCCGACGGCGGCGATCAGCCCACCGGCCAGCACGACCGCCTCGATGAACGGCTCGGGCGCGATGACCCGGCCCATCTCCTCGGCGACGATCGCGACCTCGACCGGGCCGGCGCCCATGCCGCCGTGCTCCTCGGCGAAGGGCAGGCCCAGCAGGCCCATCTCGGCCAGCCGCGACCACGTCTTCTCGTCGAAGCCCGGGTCGTTCGCGACGAGCTTGCGCCGCACCTCGCTGTCGCCGTACGCCCGCTCGAGGAGGCCGCGGACGGCCTCGCGCAGGTCGTTCTGCTCGCTGTCGAAGTTGAAGTCCATCTCAGATCACAGCCCCAGGATCGTGCCGGCGATGATGGTGCGCTGAACCTCGTTCGAGCCTCCGTAGATGGAGACCTTCCGGTAGTTCAGGTACGACGGCGTCGCGACCCGCGCCCAGTCGGGCACGTCCGAGCCCTCCTCGGCGAAGGAGGACACCGAGAGCGGGCCGGCGATGTCGACGACGAGCTCCATGGCGGCCTGCTGCAGCTCGGACCCGCGGAGCTTGAGCACCGAGGAGGCGGGGTGCGGCTTGCCGTCGGCGGAGTTGGCGACCACGCGCAGCGCGGTCAGCTCCAGCGCGAGCAGCTCGTTCTCCAGCTCGGCGACGCGGGCGGCCATGCGCGGGTTCTCCAGCAGCGGGCGACCGCCCTCGGAGATCTCCTGCGCGTACTCCTTGGCCTGGGCGATCAGCCGCTTGGTGGCGCCGACGCGGGCGATGCCCACGCGCTCGTTGCCGAGCAGGAACTTCGCGTAGTCCCAGCCGCGGTTCTCCTCGCCCACGAGGTTCTCGGCCGGCACGCGGACGTCCTCGAAGAAGACCTCGTTGACCTCGAAGCCGCCGTCGATGAGCTCGATGGGCCGCAGGGTCACGCCGGGGGTGTCCATCGGGAAGACCAGCAGCGAGATGCCGCGCTGCTTCTTCTCGGCGGTGGGGTCGGTGCGGACCAGGCAGAAGATCCAGTCGGCGTACTGGCCGAGCGTGGTCCAGGTCTTCTGGCCGTTGACGACCCAGTCGTCGCCGTCGCGCACCGCGGTGGTGCGCAGCGACGCGAGGTCGGAGCCGGCGTCGGGCTCGGAGAAGCCCTGGCACCACCAGATGTCCAGGTTCGCCGTCTTGGCCAGGAAGCGCTCCTTCTGCTCCTGGTTGCCGAAGGCGGCGAGCACCGGGCCGATCATGCTGGCGTTGAAGGCCAGCGGCTCGGGCACGTTGGCCAGCTGCATCTCCTCGCGCCAGATGTGGCGCTGCAGCGGCGTCCAGTCCTTGCCGCCCCACTCCACCGGCCAGTGCGGCACGGCGAGCCCGGCGGCGTTGAGCGCCCGCTGGGCCGCGACGTACTCGTCCTTGGACAGGTGCCGGTGGGCGGCGACCTTGTCGCGGATCTCCTGCGGAACCTGTGTGGTGAAGAAGGTCCGCATCTCCTCCCGGAAGGCCTCGAGCTCCGGGGACAGCTGCAACCGCATCGGTCCTCATTCCTGACGACGGCGACGTCCTGTTGGCGCCGTCGTCTCGACGTGTGCCTCGGACGATCCCACACCGGGTACCGGCCGGTAGCAACGGCCCGCGGATGCCGCCGCCGGGCCGTCCCCGGGCGGGGCGGGCGGCCCGCGGGCGAGGCGCTCCGGGGCGTGCCCGGCAACGCGCACCGCGGACCCCGTTACGGCGGGCGCCCCCGGGGAATGGCCCTCCCGTGGCCCTCGCCCTGAACGACCGGTCCCTGTCCTCCCTGAGCGCGTCGGTGTCGACGCCCTCCTACGACCGCAGCCGGGTCCGGACCGGCATCGTCCACCTGGGCGTGGGCGGGTTCCACCGGTCACACCAGGCCGTGTACCTGGACCGGCTGATGGAGCGCGGCGAGGCGCTGGACTGGGGCATCTGCGGGGTCGGGGTGCTCCCGGGCGACCGGCGGATGGCCGAGGTGACGGCCGCCCAGGACTGCCTGTACACCGTGGTCGTGACCCACCCCGACGGGTTCCTCGGGGCGCGGGTCGTCGGCTCGATGGTCGAGTACCTGCTGGCCCCGGACGACCCCGAGGCCGTGGTCGAGAAGATGGCCGACCCGGGCACGCGCATCGTCTCCCTCACGGTCACCGAGGGCGGCTACAACATCTCTCCGGTCACCGGCGAGTTCGACGCCACCGACCCGGGCGTCCTGCAGGACCTGCAGCCCGGCGCGGTCCTGCGCACCAGCTTCGGCCTGGTCACCGAGGCGCTGGCCCGGCGGCGGGACCGGGGTGTCCCGCCGTTCACCGTGATGTCCTGCGACAACATCCCCGGCAACGGCGACGTCGCGCGGGACAGCTTCGCCGCGTTCGCCGGCCTGCGGGACGCCGGCCTCGGGGACTGGGTGCGCCGCGAGGTGCCGTTCCCGAACTCCATGGTCGACCGCATCACCCCGGTCACGACCGACGTCCACCGCCGGGAGCTGTCGCGGCGGTTCGGCGTCGAGGACCAGTGGCCGGTGGTCTGCGAGCCGTACACGCAGTGGGTGCTCGAGGACCGGTTCAGCTGCGGGCGCCCGCCGCTGGAGGACGCCGGCGTGCAGCTGGTGGCCGACGTCGAGCCCTACGAGCTGATGAAGCTCCGGCTGCTCAACGGCAGCCACCAGGCGATGGGCTACCTGGGCACGCTCGCCGGCTACACGTTCATCCACGACGTCTGCCAGGACCCGCTCTTCCGCGAGTTCCTGCTGGGCTACATGGACCGCGAGGCGACCCCCACGCTGCCGCCCGTGCCCGGCATCGACCTGGCGCAGTACAAGGCGGACCTCATCGGCCGCTTCTCCAACCCCAACATGCGCGACACGCTCGCGCGGCTGTGCGCCGAGAGCTCCGACCGGATCCCGAAGTTCCTGCTACCGGTGCTGCGGCAGAACCTGGCCACCGGTGGCCCGATCGGCCTGTGCGTCGCGGTGCTGGCCGGGTGGGCCCGCTACGCCGAGGGCGTGGGGGAGGACGGCCGGCCCATCGAGGTCGTCGACCCGCGCCGGGAGAGCCTCGTGGCGGCGGCGCGGCGACAGGGCGAGGAGCCGTTGGCGTTCGTCTCCGACCGCGACCTCTTCGGCGACCTCGTCGACGACGAGCGGTTCGCCGCCGAGTACGTGCACACCCTCCGCTCGCTGCGCGAGCGCGGGACGCGCGCGACGCTGGAGTCAGTGCTCGGCTGACCGCCCGCCGGCCGGTGGCCGGGTCAGCAGGCGGTCGACCACCTCGAGCCAGGCCGACCGCACGGCCGGCTGCCGGTCGGCGACGACGTCGAGCAGCCGCGCGCCGGTCCCGGCGTCGTCCGCGACGATCACCTCGAAGCACAGGCGGGTGACCAGCACCCGGATCTCGGCGGGTGCGAGGCCGGCCTCGACCAGGGGCTGGACCAGCCAGTCGGTCTGCTCTCGCGGCACGGGATGCTCCACGCACCACCATTCGGGCGCAGGCCCCGTTCCGGATGCCGCGGGGGCTCAGCCCTCGATCGGCAGCCCGGTGTAGTTCTCCGCGAGCTCGCGGGCGGCGGCCTCGGAGGAGCAGACCCGGCGCAGCTGGGAGAGCTGCAGCTGGGCGTCGAAGTCGTCGCCGGAGGTGTGCAGCATCGAGGTCATCCACCAGGAGAAGTGGGTGCAGCGCCAGACCCGGCGCAGGGCCGTGTCGGAGTAGGCGTCGACCAGGTCGGTCCGGCGCTCGTTCAGCAGCCGGTCGAGCGCGCTCGCCAGCAGCGTCACGTCGGCGACGGCGAGGTTGAGCCCCTTGGCTCCGGTGGGCGGCACGATGTGCGCGGCGTCGCCGGCGAGGAACAGCCGGCCCCGGCGCATGGGCGCGCTGACGAAGGAGCGCATCGGCAGGATCGACTTCTCGGTGACCGGGCCGGTGGACACCTCCCAGCCGTCGATGCCCAGGCGGCGGGAGAGGTTGTCCCAGATGCGGTCGTCGGACCAGTTCTCGATGGAGTCGGCCGGGTCGACCTGCAGGTACAGGCGCGAGACCTTCGGGGAGCGCATCGAGTAGAGCGCGAAGCCCTCGGGGTGCCAGGCGTAGATCAGCTCGTCGGTGGAGGGGGCGGCGTCGGCGAGGATCCCCAGCCAGGCGTAGGGGTAGGTGCGCTCCCACAGCTGCCCCGCGGTGCCCTCGGTGACCACCGGGCGCGAGACGCCGTGGAAGCCGTCGGTCCCGGCGATGACGTCGCACTCCAGGACCTGCGGGTTGCCCTCGGCGTCGGTGAAGCGGATGCGCGGGGAGTCCCCGTCGACGTCCTCGGGCACCACGTCGGAGACCTCGAAGAGCAGCGGCGGGCCGCCGTCGAGCTGCGCGGCGATGAGGTCCTTGGTGACCTCGGTCTGGCCGTACACCCACACGGTGCGCCCGCACAGCTCGGGGAAGTCCAGCGTGTGGCGGGTGCCGGGGTACTGCAGGTGGATGCCGCGGTGCTCCATCCCCTCGCGGCGCAGCCGGTCGCCGAGGCCGGCCTCGGTGAGCGTGTCGACCGTGTGCTGCTCGAGGATGCCGGCGCGGATGCGGGCCTCGACGTAGCTGCGGGAGCGGTTCTCCAGGACCACGGAGTCGATGCCGCGCTGCGCGAGCAGCCGGGACAGCAGGAGGCCGGCCGGGCCGGCGCCGATGATGCCTACCTGGGTGCGCACCCGGCCGAGTCTGCTGCCGCGGCAGCGCGACCGGAACAGGCTCTTTCGCTCAGTGGAATTCGTGCGAGCGGGCCAGCTCCCGGCCGATGCCGCGGGCGGCCATCTCCAGCGCGGGGACGAGCCGGGCCAGGTCGCGACGGTGCGGCGGCACCACGATGCCCAGCGCGGCGACGGCGAGCGGGCCGGACGGGCGCTCCACCTGCACCGGGACGGCGATCGACGCCGCGCCCGGCGACATCTCCTCGCAGGTGCGCGCGTACCGCCGGCGGCGGACCTCGACGAGCTCCTGGCCGAGCCGCTCCGGGTCCACGACGGTGTGCCGGGTGACCGGGTGCAGCGAGCGCATCACCTGGGCGACGACGTCGTCCGGCGCCGAGGCGAGCAGCACCTTGCCCACGCCGGTGCTGTGCAGCGGCAGCCGGCTGCCCACCTGGCTGACGACCGGGACCGACTCGCGCCCCGAGATCCGCTCGACGTAGAGCGCGTGCAGGCCCTCGCGGACCGCGAGGTGGACGGTGTCGCGGATGGTGGTGTGCAGGTCGAGCAGGAACGGTGCCGCCACCTGCCGCAGCTCGAGCTGCACCGGCGCCAGCAGCCCCAGGTCCCACAGCTTGCGGCCGATCTCGTAGCGCCCGTCGGGTCGGCGGACGAGCGCGCCCCACTCCGCCAGCTCACCGAGCAGCCGGTGCGCCGTGGTGAGGGGCGTGCCCGACCGGTCGGCGATCTCCGAGAGCGACAGCCGGGGGCAGTCGCTGCCGAAGGCGTCGAGGATGCCCAGGGCGCGCGAGGTGACCGAGCGGCCGGGCGCGGCGCTGTGACCCGCCATGCGGCGAACCTCCCGTCCAGTGGAAGCCGTGGCTTGGGCAGCCTAGCCCAGCGGCCGTACGGTCCCTCCTTATGACCGGGACCACATCCGGCGGCGGGCTCCACCTGCCGCGCTACCTGCGCGAGGACTCCGCCACGCGCACGCCCGTCGGCTTCCCCGACTACCGCAGCACCGGCCTCCGCGCGCCGCTGCGGACGCCGGTGGACCTGCCGCACCGCCTGACCGAGGTGACCGGCCCGGTGCTCGGCGAGGACCGGGTGCTCGCCCACGACGCCGACCTCACCTGGCGCAACGACGGCGAGGCCGTGGGGCAGCGGATCCTCGTGCACGGGCGGGTCCTGGACAGCGACGGCCGCCCGGTGCCGGGTGCGCTGGTCGAGGTCTGGCAGGCCAACGCGGCGGGGCGCTACCGGCACGTGGTCGACAACTGGCCGGCGCCGCTGGACCCGCACTTCGACGGGCTGGGCCGGGTGGTCACCGACAGCCTGGGCCGCTACGAGTTCCTGACGATCAAGCCCGGCGCCTACCCCTGGGGCAACCACCACAACGCGTGGCGCCCGGCGCACATCCACTTCAGCCTGTTCGGGCGTGCCTTCACCCAGCGGCTGGTCACCCAGATGTACTTCCCCGAGGACCCGCTGTTCGGGCAGGACCCGATCTTCAACGCCATCCCGGCGGCGGCGCGGCACCGGGCGGTCAGCCGGTTCTCGCTGGAGCGCACGCAGGACAACTGGGCGCTCGCCTACGAGTGGGACATCGTGCTGCGCGGAGCCGACCAGACACCGTTCGAGACCGAGGACGACGGAGACGTGGCGTGAGCAAGCCGATCACCAACCCCCTCGACGTGCCGCCGAACCCGGGCGAGCCGTACCAGCCGCGCTCCGGCCAGCGGGGCAGCGGCTTCCTCACCGGCCCGCACCGGCTCGGGCCCACGCCGAGTGCGACCGTCGGCCCCTACCTGGCGATCGGCCTCACCTGGGCCGACGGCGTGTACGCCGCCGAGGAGGGCACCGCGGGCGGCTTCTGGATCCGCGGCCGGGTGGTCGACGGCGCCGGCGCCGTGGTCCCCGACGCGATGGTCGAGACCTGGCAGGCCGACCCCGACGGGGGCTTCCCCTCGCCGGAGGACCCGCGCGGGGCGTCGTCCTACCCGGGCTTCCGCGGCTATGCCCGCGCGCAGACGCTCTCCGGGGAGTTCGAGGTCTTCACCCTGAAGCCGGGCCGGGTGCCCGACGGCGAGGGCGGCCTGCAGGCGCCGCACATCGACGTGTCGGTCTTCGCCCGCGGCCTCCTCGACCGGGTGGTCACCCGCATCTACTTCGCCGACGAGGCGGAGGCCAACGCGGAGGACGCCGTGCTCCGCGGGCTGACCGAGGAGCAGCGGCAGACGCTCCTCGCCACGCCCACCGACGACGGCTACCGCTTCGACGTGTACCTGCAGGGCGAGCGCGAGACGGTGTTCTTCGCGGTATGAACTCAGGTGTGACTGGGACCCCCGCGTGAGCGGACTCTTCAGCGGCACGTTCGCCCGGGGCGGCGCGGCCACGGCCGTCTCCGACTCCGCCTGGTTCGACGCGCTCCTCGACGTCGAGGCGGCGCTGGCCCGGGCGGCCGCGGCCACCGGGCTGGTGCCGGCGACGGCCGCCGACGCGGTGACCCGCGCCTGCGCCGAGCCGGCCGGGCTGGACCTCGCCACCGTGGTGGCCAGGGCGGCCGACGCCGGCAACCCCGTGCCGCCGCTGGTGCGGGTGCTGCAGGACGCGGTGGGGGAGCGGGACGCCGTCGCCGTGCACGTCGGCGCCACCAGCCAGGACGTCCTCGACACCGCGCTGGTGCTGCTCGCGCGCCGGGCGGTCAGCGCGATCGACCGGGACCTGGCGCTCGCCGCCGAGGCGGCCGCGCGGCTGGCCCGCACCCACCGCGACGACGTCGTGATGGGCCGCACCCTGATGCAGCAGGCGCTGCCGACCACCTTCGGGCTCAAGGCCGCCGGCTGGCTGAGCGGCCTGGACGGCGCGCGGCTCAGGCTGGCCGAGGTCGTGGCGACGCTGCCGGTGCAGTACGGCGGGGCGGTCGGCACGCTGGCGGCGAGCCAGGGCTCGGGTGTCGCGCTGCGGTCGGCGCTCGCCGCCGAGCTGGGCCTGGTCGCGCCCGCGGCCCCGTGGTTCACGGTGCGGCTGCCGATCGCCGACCTGGCCGGCGCGCTCGGCGCGGCGGCCGGGGTGCTGGCGACGGTCGCCGTCGACGTGGTGCTGCTCGCGCAGACCGAGGTCGCCGAGGCGGCGGAGAGCGGTGCCGGCCGCGGCGGCTCGTCGGCGATGCCGCACAAGCGCAACCCGGTGGCCGCCATCTCCGCCCGGGCCTGCGCCCGCCGCGCGCCCGGCCTGGTGGCCACCCTGCTCGGTGCCATGGAGCAGGAGCACGAGCGCGCCGCCGGTGCCTGGCACAGCGAGTGGCCGGCGCTCACCGACCTGCTGACCACCGTCGGCTCGTCGGCGGCCTGGCTGGTCGAGAGCCTGGAGGGGTTGCGTCCCGACACCGCGCGCATGGCCCGGGCCGTGGCCTCGGCCCGGGACCCCGAGCTCGCCGGCGCGCTGGCCGACGCCCTGGCGCCGCGCCTCGATCGACATGTTGCAGATCGTCATGCGGGCCTCCATCGACAGCGCCTCGATGGCGCTGCCGCGGTACTCGATGACGTGGCCGGCGGCGCCGTTGGTGCCGATCTGCGCGATGACGGCGAGGA